>JBBIRP010000050.1:0-11120 GCA_037441745.1 Ignavibacteriales bacterium | reverse complement strand
GATTGAGACAATGAGGTGAGAAGGTTACGAGTTTCAAGTATCAGCACCTGAAGTAATATACAAACGTATCAATGATGTACTTTCCGAACCAATCGAACAGGTAATTATCGATGTTCCTGATGAGTATGTTGGAATAGTAATTCAAAATCTCGGCTCTAGAAAGGGAATTCTAAAAAACATGATAACCTTAAAGGGAAATACGAGAATGGAATATTTTGCACCATCAAGAGGACTTCTTGGTTTTCGTTCCGAGTTTATGACAGACACTAAGGGCACCGGAATTCTTCATCATCATTTAAGGGAGACCTATCAACCCGACATAGGGGTGCTGTGGTTCAACTTGAAGATGGAATTGCTACAGCATACGCGATGTGGAAACTCCAAGAACGTATGACTTTTTTTATCGAACCCGGAACAAGGGTTTATGGCGGAATGATAGTAGGCGAAAATGCTCGTGAAGAAGATATTATTGTAAATGTTTGTAAAACTAAACAGCTATCGAACATGCGCGCAAGTGGTGCAGATGAAGCTATAAGACTTGAACCTCCACATATACATACACTTGAGCAAGTAATTGAGTGGTTAGAGAGAGATGAGTATTTAGAGGTAACGCCAAAATCTCTTCGTCTAAGAAAGAAATATCTTGATCACACCGAACGAATAAGAATGTCGAAGAAGAATATTGAAGCGATTGAGGTGGAGTAAAATCAATTCAAAAGTACAAATAATAATTTCTCACTAAATCCAATACTTTATTGATTCATTTTCTATGAACTTATCTCAGCGAACTAATTGGCACAACCAACCTAATAAGCTCACAATTCTTCTTGATTCACTACGTAAGAGCGGCAGAACAATTTTAGACTTGACCATTTCCAACCCGACCGAGTGTGGTTTTAAATATCCTGAAAATGAGATTTTAACGACACTCTCGAATCCTTTATCATTACATTATCAACCTAATCCACGTGGACTTTTATCTGCCCGTGAATCTGTCTGTGGATATTATCAACAGAAAGATATTATTGTAGATCCATCAAAAATTTTCCTAACGTCAAGCACAAGCGAGGCATATTCAGTTCTCTTCAAGCTACTATGCGACGCAGGTGATAGTGTGCTAGTCCCGAAGCCTTCTTATCCTTTATTTGATTACCTCGCTCAACTGAATGATGTTCGACTTAAGTATTACAATCTTTATTATGATGATAAATGGTATTTTGATGTTGATTCATTCAATGATTTAATGATTGAAAATAATGGAAAAATTAAAGCGATTGTCCTTGTAAATCCTCATAATCCAACCGGTATGTTCATCAAGAAAAATGATTATAAACTAATAAAAGATTTTGTTCACAAACATAAACTCGCCTTAATTGTAGACGAAGTTTTTATTGATTATTCATTTGAGGATGATGAAAACAGAATAACATCAACCGCAGGTGAAACAGAAATTCTAAATTTTACATTGAATAGTATTTCAAAAATGATTGGATTGCCTCAAATGAAACTTGGTTGGATAATCCTTAATGGACAACAGTCAATTGTTAATGAAACAGTGGGAAGACTGGAAATAATCAGTGATACATTTCTTTCTGTAAACACGCCGGTGCAGGTTGCATTACCAATGCTTCTGATTCATGGCAAACAAGTCCAAAAACAAATCCGTGAGCGCATCAAAACTAATTATACTGCGTTACAGAACCTAACCGTCAGCTATGGCTCTCTTTCATACACTCCATGCCCATTGCTCAATAGCGAAGGTGGCTGGTATGGCATCATCCATGTCCCACACACAAAATCTGATGAAGAATGGGCACTACAACTGCTTGAAAATAAAAACATTTATGTCCATCCAGGTTATCTTTTCGATTTTGATGAGGATGGCTATCTTGTTGTAAGTTTGCTTGTTGAAAAAAATTTATTTATTAGTTCTGTTAAAGAAATTATCGACTACATAGTGAATATCTGAACCAAGATAAATGCTTCCAAAGATATATTCTTAAAAATTGTCCGCTACAGTATTTTCATCTAAAATTTGAATTGAACATTTAGGGAGTGAATTCAAAAACAATCTTCCATACTGCTTGGTTAGTATACGTGAATCGAGAATGGTTATATATCCCGTATCATTCATTGTTCGAATCAATCTTCCAACGCCTTGCCTAAGTTTTATTACTGCTTCAGGGAGAGAATATTCATAGAATGAATTTCCACCCCTATCTGCTATTGCCTCAATTCTCGCTTCAATAAGTGGATGTTCAGGAACGGCAAACGGAAGCCGTGTAATGATAACATGCTGTAAAGCTTCGCCCGGTACATCTACGCCCATCCAAAAACTATCAAGACCGAATAGTACAGAATTAATATCGTTTTTAAATTTTTCAAGAAGTTTATGCCTAGATTCTGTTCCATCCTGAACATACAAAATAATTCCATCTTCACTAAGCCTGTCGCTCAATTTCTCTGCTATCGATCTTAAAAGTAGGCTACTCGTAAAAAGCACAAGCGATTTACCTTTGGTAAGTGCAATCGATTTGTAAATCCAGTCTGGTAATTGTTTTTCATATTCTTTGCTATCGGGCGGAGAAATATTTTTTACCAAAACAATTTTCATTTGTTCCCAAAAATTAAAAGGCGAAGATAACGACAGTGTTTCCGCACTGTGAGCACCAAGTCGGTTTATAAAATAATCAAAAGTACCATCAACTGTAATTGTAGCACTTGTCATGATGACCGAAGTATTTTGACGAAACAATATCGGAGCAATGGAACTTGCGACATCAATTGGTGCAGATTGAAGTATCACGTTTTTAAACCGTCCGCCGGCAACTTCAACCCAGTATGCTAAAGCTGGATTTGCTTGTTCTAAAAATTCTTTTACTAACAACCGAGCGTTTTGAATAAGTCGTTTGGCAATCTCAAGTTCTTCTTTGTTTATGTGTATACTATTATCATTCTCAATGTCAGCGATATAATTTTCCAATTCATAAAGAGGTTGGTTGAGGCTATTTTCAACAAAGAATGGTCTACGAATTCTGACCGTGTTCGATGTTCCATGCAGATTTTTTACTGATAACATAACATCACTAAAAAACGAGTTGACGGCAGCTTCAAATCCTGAGAATAACTGAATAACCTCATTTTTCCGTAAGTGAGAAAGCAACCCTTTTTTTGTTTTTGGATTATACAAGCGATGAATCGCAAAAAGTACCTGCGCTCTTGATATACTATTTCCAATACACATCCCTGCAACTTGTTCAAGCATATGAGCTTCATCGAAAATCACAAAATCATTTGGGTATAAAAAGTATTCTTCAGACGGCATCGCTGCCAACTGTGTAAAGAAGAGATAATGATTCATAATAATAAGTTGTGAGGTTCTTGCTCGGTCTTTAGCTCTCTGAAAGAAGCAGTTTGAACTACAGATTTTTCGGCTGCATACACCCTTTTCCGAACAGACTTGTTCCCAAACTTCGGGTGTCGGAGAAAAGGGTAGATTTTCTTTATCGCCGTCAATTGTTTTTTCTGCCCATTCAGCGATGCGTTGGAGTTCTATTACATCTACCTTTTCAAACAATTGCCGTTGATTGTTGAGAGCATTTATAAGCCGTGTTGTACATAAATAATTATTCCGACCTTTTAGAATAACAGTTTTCACATCAATACCGAGGATTGAGTTAACAATTTCCAGGTCTTTTTGAAAAAGTTGTTCCTGAAGGTTTTTTGTATAAGTAGAGATTATGGCTTTTTTCTTATTTTCAATTGCATAAAGGACTGCGGGAAAAGGTATGCTAAACTTTTTCCAACGCCAGTTGGAGCCTCAATGACCAAATGTTTATTTGATTCAAGTGCCTGTGAAATTGCTTGTGCCATTTCGAGCTGTTGTGGGCGATAATCAAAATTCTGGATTCGAGATAATGAACCCTTGGAAGAAAAAATTTCTAATATGTTCCTCAATAAGTCTGACATATCCTGTCTATTTAAGATACAAAATAAACAACTATTGATATAAAATTCGGGACAATGACAATCAATTTTATTCGACTTTAGTTTAATTTGCTCATTTATAAAAATGTTTGCATCTTTAAAGAAAATAAAACTAACTAACAAAGATTTAAAAAAATTTAACTGAATCTCATGAAAAAATCACTTTTAATTTGGTTATTTTCTTTTATCATTACAATTTCTTCCGCAATATACCAGAGAGCAACTGGTCCCTCATATCCCGTTTCTGGAAAAGTAACCATTGGTAGTAAAGAAATATCGTATAAACTTGACCGCTCGCATCCTGGTGAATCAAATCACGTCGTGAACATAAAAACAGATGATGAATCTATTTCGGGTTATCTCGAATGGAAAAGATTTAAAACTTCAGACGAATTCATTAGAGAACCAATGATATATCGGGATGGAATTCTTTCAGCGGAATTGCCACACCAACCGCCTGCGGGAAAATTAGAATATCGCGTGACAATTCGAAGTGCAAATGAAATAATACAAATACCAAGAGATAAATCCGTGATCATCCGTTTTAGGGGTGACGTTCCTTTGATAGTACTCATCATTCATGTCTTAACTATGTTTATTGGAATGTTGATTGCAACGCGTGCGGGATTAGAAACATTTACCACTGAACCAAAATTAAAAAAATTCATTTACTGGACGATTGGATTGTTGTCATTTGGTGGTTTGATTTTGGGACCAATTGTACAATGGTATTCATTTGGAGCCTTTTGGACTGGATGGCCCTTTGGTAAAGACCTTACAGACAATAAAACTGCTTTAATAATTTTGGCTTGGATCGCGGCTGCAGTTGCTCTGAAGAAAGCAAAAAATCCAAAACGTTGGACGCTTGCAGCAGCTATTATCACTCTCGTGGTTTACCTCATCCCACATAGTGTCCTTGGATCTGAATTAGACTACTCTAAGCTTGATAAATCGACAGTTTCTGAAATTAAGAACTAAAATTTTTATAGTGTCCAGCATTTTAATCCCTCATCTGTTTTAAATGCTGGCCACTTTATTAATTAAAAAATTTTTCTTAAAACCAAACAACTTTTTCTTGTCTATTCTTAAACCATTTTGTTTGGAAATTCGTTATATTTAAAAAGAATGTTAAATAAAAAAATTTCATATCCTAAATTATCGTTGATTTTACTAAGTATCTTCTGTGGATTACAGCTTAATGCTCAATCACATCCAGATGATAACATAAAATTTAAACTCGCTCAGAGTTATGAACGATCGGGAGACCTTGAAACAGCTGCAAAATTATACGAGGAAGCTTTTACTAAAGAGTCGTCAAATGTTGTAATCTTCGAAGCCCTCAAAAGAGTTTATCTCCAATTGAAACGATACAAAGATGCAATACAATTAATTGAATATCGGTTGCAATCAAATCCTAACGATATTGGTCTTTTGGCACAACTCGGCTCAACTTTTATACTAAATTCCAACGAATCAAAAGCTATAAAAATTTGGGATAGAGCAATATCAATAGCACCCAAAAATGAAATGACATACCGAACCGTCGGTAATGCAATAACTCAGAGTCGACTTTTCGATCGTGCTATAGAAATTTACAAGAGAGGACGCATTGCTTGTAACAATCCAACTCTTTTCACCGCCGAAATAGCAAATCTTTACAGTGCGACATTAAATTATTCTGAGGCAACAAAAGAGTATTTATATTTACTTCGTCAAAATCCTTCTCAACTTGGTTTAGTCCAATCATATATTTCCCAATTTACAACTCACACAGATGGATTGAATGCATCAACTGAAATAGTTAAGGAGGCTACAGAACGGGAACCTGACAATATTCAATTCTACTATTTACTTGCATGGCTTTACATGGAGGGAAATGATTTTAAACAAGCATTCAGCGTATATGTATTACTTGATGAAAAGTCAAAAGCCGATGGAAAAGAAGTTTTTAATTTTGCCGATCATGCTCTGCGAGAAAAAGCTTTCACTATTGCAGCTGAAGCTTTTCAGTACATTGCGGTAAAACATCCGAAATTTGAAGCAATGCCTCTGGTAAAATTTGGATATGCTCAATGTCTCGAAGGAGAAAACGAAATTGTAGACACATTGAAATTATTTGGAGACAGAAATCCTTTAACCTCATTACCGTTAGTTAAATTGCAAGAAAAATTTTCTAAAGTTTTATCAGCATACGAGACTGTTATAAATGAGTTTCCAAATACCGAGGTTGCAGCACGCTCACTATATCGAATCGCTGCTATTAAATTTGATAAACTATTTGATCCGTCGGGAGCTCAACTTTATTTAGAAACTATTCAGAGCAAATATCCGAAATATAGATTTCTTCTAATTGAATCCCAGCTGAAATTAGCAGATGTTTATCTTACTCAGGGAAGCATTGAAAAAGCAAAAAATAATTACAAACAAATTATCAATTCCCCACAAATCCAACTCGATATTAGAGAAAGAGCTCAATTTCACCTTGCAGAAATTGATTACTTTAATTTAAATTTCAAAGACGCAATTACAAAACTTGATGAATTAACATCGAACCCAATATCAGATATAACAAATGATGCTCTAAGCCTAAAAATCTTCATCCAAGAAAATCAAAAATTTGAAGATGCCTTGAAAAATTTTGCCTTGGCAGAATATCTTAAAAAACAATTAAAGTTTTCAGATGCTTTGGAACAATTCCAGTCAATTGTAAAAAATTTTCCGAATACCGATGTTTTAGATGAGGCAATGATTAAAATAGGTGACATACAATTACAATTGGAACGCTTTCCTGAAGCCCTTGTTGCATATAATAATTTAATTTCAAACTATCCAAACAGCATCTTTATAGATCGAACGTTAATGAAAATCGGACAATTATATCAATACGGATTAAAAGACATTCCAAAAGCTATTGAAACCTACGAGCATCTCCTCGAAAAATTTCCTAATTCAATTTTTGCCGTTGAAGCAAGGAAAAATATTCGTAAGTTAAGGGGAGATAGCATATGATTTTAAATATAAGAGTTCAGAGACCATTAAAGAAGCATCGGCGTTTAGTAAACTCATCTCGACATATATTCATCATAAAACTTTTCATCTTATTCTTCACATTCAGTGTAAACTTACTAGCTCAAAAAATTCTAATACCAATGGATTTAAAACAAACCGATCACCTAAAAGCTTATGGAATAGCATATTGGGCGTTGACAAAAAACATTGATGTGGATTGGTTGTTAAATTACCGTTCTGGTTCTTTTATGATTGATGGTTTAGAAATAGTTTCAAAGGAATGCCGAATACGCGGAATCTATTTCGAAGAGCTATCCGGTGGACAAGCGGCACAAATCTATGCCGAAATTCAGGACGTAAATAATAACATGGATGTAATCCGCCTCGAAAAAGCTCCCAGGATTGCGGTTTATGTTCCACCAAATTTTTTACCGTGGGATGATGCTGTCACGCTTGCAATGGAGTATGCAGAAATTCCTTATGATAAAGTATGGGACGATGGTGTTCTCAAAGATACTTTATATCAATACGATTGGATACATCTTCACCATGAAGATTTTACGGGTCAATATGGAAAATTTTATGCACAATTTGCAAACACTCCTTGGTATATAGAGCAGCAAGCTATGTATGAGAAAGAAGCGAAACAATTAGGATTTAAAAAAGTTTCCGAGATGAAAAAAGCTGTTGCACGGAAAATAAAAGATTATGTTGCATCCGGAGGTTTTATGTTTGCAATGTGTTCAGCAACTGATGCATTCGATATTGCTCTAGCTGCTGAGAACGTTGACATTTGCGATGTAATATACGATGGTGATCCACCAGATCCAAACGCACAAAAAAAACTTGATTATTCAAAATGCCTTGCTTTCGAGAACTTTACATTGGAAAAAAATCCTCTAGTCTATGAATATTCCGACATTGACATTCCGCCAAGTCCCATTGCACCAGCGATTATAAATCAAGAAACCGATTATTTCACATTATTTGAATTTTCGGCAAAGTATGATCCCGTTCCAACCATGTTGACTCAAGATCATGCAAATATAATAAAGGGATTTATGGGACAAACGACGAACTTTAAAAAAAGTCTAATAAAAAAATCTGTAATAATCCTGGCTGAAAAAGAAGGAACTGAAGAAGTACGGTACATCCATGGGAACTTTGGCCGTGGTACATTTACATTTTACGGTGGCCACGACCCCGAAGACTATCAGCACGCAGTTGGTGATCCACCTACAGATTTAAGTTTGCATAAAAATTCTCCCGGATATAGATTGATACTTAACAACATTTTATTTCCAGCTGCCAAAAAGAAACAACAGAAAACTTAATATGCGTATTGCAATTATCTCAGACATCCATTCCAATCTCGAAGCGCTTACAAAAACTCTTGAGCTAATTAAACATAAAGATATTGATGAAATTGTATGCCTTGGTGATATAATTGGATATGGTGCAAATCCAAATGAATGTATTGAGCTTGTTCGTGAAAATACAAAACATATAATCCTTGGCAATCATGAAGAAGTAGCGGTGACACTGAAAAATATTCAAAAATTCAATATGTATGCACAAATAGCTACGTACTGGACACACGAGGAGCTTAAAGTACAAAACAAAGAATTTATTGAGAAGCTTCCACGCACGCTCGAAGTTTATGGGTTATTTTTTGTACATTCATCACCATATAAGCCTGAGGAATGGAATTATTTAACATCATTCGACGAAATTAAACAAAATTTTAAATACTTTTCAACATCAGTGTGCTTCTTTGGCCATACACATTATCCCGGCATTTATAACACAGAGGGTGAAAAGTCAGAACTTATAAAGAATGAAAAATTCCTAATTAATGTAGGAAGCGTTGGACAACCTCGTGATTTAAACTGGAAACTAAGTTTTGGAATTTTTAATACTGAACTCTGGACCTATGAAAACATTCGAGCCGAATATGATGTGAATACCGCTTCAGAAAAAATTCTTAAAGCCGGATTACCAAAATATCTTGCAGATAGAATTCTGATCGGTAGATAGAAAAAAATAAATAAAATGAATTTACTTATTCCGAAGTATCAACTTGCCACTCTGATTAGATTTTACCCAGTACCCTTTGCCTGGTATTAGCGAATTTCTTTGTAAGTAAACACCTTCGTATGTATAATAAGGGGAAATAATGATTCCATACGGAATTTGAATAATCGAATCTGTTCGGATTGTGTCAGTAATAGTGCCAATTAAATTCCATCCTTCGATAATATTTAAGGTATCAACCTCGATCGGGTTTCCTGCGATCTCGATTATCTGCGGTGAATTAAATTTCAACCAGTATCCAGGACCATTTGATAAAACGGGTTCTATCGCATAGGTACCTTTGAATGAAAAAGCTTCAGAATTTGCAGTCGGAAAAAGCGATGTTCTATAGTAATCCTCAACAATCAAAGGAACAGATATTAAATTCCAACCATCAACGCACTCTATACTTATAGTTGATGCACCTGGGATAAATTCATCAGCACCAATATCGGGCGTCATTGGGTTACGCGTCATACCATCAATATCTACTAAAATGCCACTTATCGGTGTTCCAGCTGAATTTACCGGAGATAAAGCATTTGTTTGTATATGCAGATTTCCTGTATTAGGAGAAATGAATAACGGGTCAGATGAAATGCTTAAATTGTCTTGGATCGGCGAGAATGAATATTGCCACTCAGCTAAAGAAACTTTGTTGCCCGAATTATAACCAATAACCCCTTGAGGACTGGGAACATAAAAATCATTATTGTTTGAAATAAAATTTACTGGTAGGACTGAAAGATAAACACCATAAGCTTTATTAGAAATTGATGATCCTAAAAGAGACATTGAATTGAAAACAACATTGTTTTTCATCGTAATATTTGTACCGCCGACAAATTCAAAACCTGTTGACCTACTCGATGAGTTTGTAGATGAATCTATTCCAGACATATAAATGGAATTATAATAATAAGCATCTCCATTGTTTAAAATATTACTACTATATATCGCTGTAGAAAAATTGGGATTCGTTCCTTTGCCCGTTGATGCTACATTGTATATCATATTATTATATACCAAATTATTTGACCCGGAACCCGAGCTTAGTTCGATACCATATGCCCAAGAATAATTGGACTTTGTTATGATATTTCCAATTATATTGCTTCTAAGAACCGAATTTTTTGTTCCCTCTGCAAGCCATATTCCATGAATGTCGTTCTCACCTGCAGTTTGAATCCAATCGTGGAGTGTATTCTTATCGAGCAGTAAACCTGTCTCCCACTGAGAAGCGATCCCAACTGAACCAAATTTTTGGATATCACAATTATAAACTGTATTCCCGGCATCAGGGTGTTCCAAGTCATATCCATACATTAAAATGCCATAGTACCCTTCTGAGTTACTATTCGAGTCCGCAGATGTTTGAATGATTAAGTTTTTAATTGTATTGCTATCAGCAAAAGTTTCTTCAATCCCATGAATTATTATTCCAATTTTACCATTAGAACCATTAACTTTGATAGTCATATTTCTAGTATTACCAATTGTAGCTGATCCATCAATTATTATTTTTGAAGCACCTATGATTGCTACTCCAAATGATTCTTCTGGGGTTGAATTAATATTTATCAGTGGTGATACACCTGCAGCGGGTTTAAAGGTAACCCGATTTGTAACGAAAGAATAGTCGAGAGGACCGATAGATATAGGGGATTCATTGTAATCATTATCTACAAGGGAAAATAACACATCATCAGAAATAATGTTATGATTCAAGGTATCGACTGCTTGTTGAATTGTAGGAATCATGCCTCCGATTCCGACTGAATAAATCCCAGATATAAGAACGGCTTCTCTGAATGTAATTTTAATTGAATCATTCATTTTGTTATCATCATTACCTAACATCGAATAGGCATTAACTGTATGCATACCAGTAGAGCTTGGAATGAAATCATTAAAATCAACCTGTATTCTCTGCCCAGGCAGTAAAAATGGAATAGTTGTAGTGTCTTCATAACTAAGGCCTAAAGGTGATGTGATTTTCAACTTCACCGGTATATTGAATTGTCCTGCCGAACCAACATTTTGAAACGTAA
>JBBIRP010000049.1:10946-11179 GCA_037441745.1 Ignavibacteriales bacterium | reverse complement strand
TTTACTTCAACTATTTATCCATTTGATGCTCGATTTGTTTTACAACCAATTAAAGGTCGTTTCACACCATTTCTTTTTGCTGGAGCAGGGTTGTTATCATTCAATCCCAAAGATTCACTAAATCGACCGTTACCACACAATGCGAGAGGTGATTATAAAAAAACGACTACTTATTTCCCAATTGGAATTGGTGGGCAGTTGTCGCTTTCGAAAAATACTACCTTTGGAATTAG
>JBBIRP010000049.1:0-10922 GCA_037441745.1 Ignavibacteriales bacterium | reverse complement strand
AATATATCGACGATATAAAATCTAAAACCAAAGATGCATTTTGGAGTATAACATTAAATTTGTTTGCATATCTAAAAGCTGAAAATCCCGATCTAGATGGAGATGGCTTGTTGAATGTTGAGGAAAAACAAATTGGTACAGATCCATTAAATCCAGACACCGATGGGGATAAATTACGCGATGGTGAAGAGGTTCATACTTATAAAACAGATCCATTAAATAAAGACACCGATGGCGATGGATTAACTGATGGTGAAGAAGTATTGACATATCATACAAATCCACTGGTAAAGGATACCGATGGGGATGGACTTGATGATGGTGAAGAAGTTTTAAAATATTTGACAGACCCATTGAAAGCAGATACCGATGGTGATGGTTTGAACGATGGGGATGAGGTCATAAAGTATCATACTAATCCATTAAAAGTAGATACTGATGGTGATGGTTTGGGAGATGGGGATGAAGTCACCACATATAAGACTGATCCATTAAAACTTGACACTGATGGTGACGGTCTGAATGATGGAGAAGAAATAAGAAAATACAAAACAGATCCGCTAAAGCCAGATACTGATGATGGCGGAATGCCAGATGGAAAAGAAATACAGTTAAATCTTAATCCGTTAGATCCATCCGATGATGTACCTATCATAAAGGTTGGCGAACGAATAATTCTTGAGGGTGTTAATTTCGAGACAGCAAAAACAACTTTACTACCTGAAGCAAAAACTATTCTTGATCAAGTTGCAACGAGCTTGTTGGATAACCCCACGATTGAAGTTGCAATTCATGGTCACACTGATAATGTAGGTGGTGCAAAATACAACATGCAACTATCGCTCGGGCGTGCCGAAGCTGTAAAAGCATATTTAGTTAGTAAAGGAATAGCAGCAAACAGAATTACAACTAAAGGTTATGGATTTACGAAACCGATAGCTGATAATTCTACACCCGAAGGAAGAGCGAAAAATCGAAGGATTGAGTTCGTTCGTATCAAGTAGTTCTACTGTTCTTCAATACCCGAGTAATTAAACAAACGTTTTAATTTGGAAGGTGTTATGAGTAACGAAGTAATTATTGCAAGTGCATGCCGGACACCAATTGGATCGTTCGGTGGTAGTCTTAGTACGATTCCAGCGCCGAGGCTTGGTGCTTCTGTAATTGAAGATGCCGTAAAACGCGCAGGTATAAAAAATGAACAAGTTGACGAGGTGATAATGGGTTGTGTACTTTCCGGGGGAATGGGTCAAGCTCCCGCTCGTCAGGCGGCTATTTATGCAGGTCTACCTACCTCAGTCGAATGTATGACAATCAACAAGGTTTGTGGGTCAGGATTGAAAGCTGTTATTTTAGCCTCCCAAGCGATTGCCTTAGGTGATGCTGATATCATTGTTGCCGGTGGAATGGAAAGCATGTCAAATGTGCCCTACATTCTCGAAAAAGCGCGTACTGGTTACCGAATGGGTCATGGGCAAATAATTGATATGATGATCAAAGATGGACTCTGGGACCCATATAAAGATTTTCATATGGGTAATGCGGGTGACCTTTGCTCTAAAGAATGTGATATCTCTCGCAATGCACAAGACGAATTTGCGATACTTAGTTATAAACGGGCTTTAGAAGCACAAAAAAATGGGTTATTTAGTGAAGAAATTGTCCCAATAAAAATTCCTCAAAAGGGTGGAGAACCCCTTTTTGTGAACGAAGATGAAGAACCCAAGAAAGTCAAATTTGATAAGATATCTTCACTCAAACCCGCATTTTCATCTGACGGAACAATAACACCAGCAAATGCATCAAAGATTAATGATGGTGCAGCTGCATTAGTTGTAATTTCGAAAAAGAAAGCTGAGGAGCTTGGCATTAAACCGTTAGCTCGCATAATTGCTTACGGTTCATTTGCTAAACAACCCGAATGGTTCACAACTGCTCCCGCCGACGCGATAAAGAAAGTTTTATCTAAAGCAAATATGACAATAGACCAGATAGATTTATTCGAGATAAACGAAGCATTTGCCGTTGTTACACTTGTCGTTAATAAAATTCTTGGGCTGGATGTGAATAAAGTTAACGTTAATGGAGGTGCTGTTGCTCTCGGGCATCCAATAGGTGCAAGTGGCGCAAGGATTCTTGTAACACTTCTTCATGCAATGAAACAGCGAAATGTTAAGCGAGGGATGGCCGCAATTTGCATTGGGGGCGGTGAAGCAAGTGCGATGATTATTGAAAGAATTTAATGAAACCAATAGGAGAAAAATATGGAAATTAAAAACGTCACAGTTATTGGTGCAGGTACAATGGGTAATGGTATCGCTCATGTATTTGCACAATACGGTTACCCTGTAACTCTTAACGATATAAAACAAGAATACATAGACAAAGCATTAAAAACCATTACGAACAACCTCGATCGTCAAATTAAGAAAGGTGTGTTAACAGAAGAATCGAAAAAACAAACGCTTTCAAGAATAAAAACCAATCTTTCTATTGAAAGTGCAGTAAAGGATGCAGATATTGTAATTGAGGCTGCGACAGAAGATAAAAAAGTCAAAACGGAAATCTTTAAATCATTAGATTTATCGACACCTAAACATGCAATACTTGCGAGTAATACATCTTCAATCTCGATTACCGAAATCGCTGTTACTACAAAACGTCCTGAAAAAGTAATTGGCATGCATTTTATGAATCCAGTACCTGTAATGAAACTCGTTGAGGTGATTCGTGGTTTAGCTACGAGTCAAGAGACTCTAGATATTGTAGTTGCTTTAGCAAGAAAATTAGAAAAAGAACCAGTCGAGGTTAATGACTATCCTGGATTTATCTCAAATCGAGTTTTGTTACCTATGATTAACGAAGCGATATACTGTGTTATGGAAGGTGTTGCAAAACCTGAAGCGATAGACACGGTAATGAAGTTAGGAATGAACCATCCGATGGGTCCATTGACACTTGCAGATTTTATAGGACTCGATGTTTGTCTCTCAATTATGAATGTTTTGTATGAAGGACTTGGTGATTCAAAATATCGTCCTTGTCCATTACTAAAGAAAATGGTTGCAGCTGGATACCTGGGTAGAAAATCTGGTAAAGGCTTTTATAAATACGAAACTTAACAATTTTCTAATAAAATATATTTTAAACTAACAAAATCTTTATAAATTATGAATTTTGATCTTAATGAAACACATTTAATGATAAAAGAAACAGCACGTAAGTTTGCTGAGGAAGAATTGGCTAAAAATGCTGCCGAGCGAGATGAAAAAGAAGAATTCCCTTTCGAAGCTGTTAAAAAGTTAGCTGAACTTGGTTTTATGGGAATGATGGTGCCAGAAAAATATGGAGGGGCCGGACTCGATACAATCAGTTATGTTCTTGCGATGGAAGAAATATCACGTGTGGATGCATCTTGCGGTGTAATTATGTCAGTAAATAATTCGTTAGTATGTCATGGTCTTTATGAATGGGGCACAGAAGAGCAAAAACAAAAGTATCTTATCCAATTAGCTACTGGGAAATTATTGGGTGCATTTGCACTATCTGAGCCTGAAGCTGGTAGCGATGCTTCGAATCAAAAAACAACTGCTGATAAATCTGGTAATGAATATATCCTTAATGGAACAAAGAATTTCATCACTAATGGAGCGAATGCTGATATTGTGCTTGTTATGGCTGCAACAGATAAAACTAAAGGACCTCATGGAATAAGCACGTTCATAGTTGAAAAAAATACTCCTGGATTCTCAATTGCAAAAAAGGAGAAAAAACTCGGGATTAGAAGTTCTGATACTGTCTCTCTCGCTTTTCAGGATTGTAGAGTACCAGCGTCGAATAGAATTGGAGAGGAGGGATTTGGTTTTAAATTTGCAATGAAGACACTTGATGGGGGCAGAATCGGTATCGCAGCTCAAGCGCTCGGAATCGCTCAAGCGTGTTTAGATGCTTCCATTTCATATTCAAAAGAAAGAAAAGCATTTGGAAAGTACATATCAGAATTTCAAGCTATTCAATTTAAAATAGCTGACATGGCTACTAGAGTCGAAGCGGCAAGGTTGTTAACTTTGAAGGCTGCATTTTTAAAAGACTCAAATAAACCATATGGTATTACATCGGCAATGGCGAAATTATATGCATCCGAAACTGCTGTGTATTCTGCCTTAGAAGCTGTACAAATTCATGGTGGTTATGGGTATATTAAAGAATATAACGTTGAACGGTATTTAAGAGATGCGAAAATTACAGAGATTTATGAGGGAACATCTGAAGTTCAAAAAATCGTGATTTCTAGATCCCTATTAAAAGATTAAAAATTCGTAAAATTTAACAATAAAGAACGAAACTTATATTATCAAATTTTTACTTGAAGATACTTGACAATTATTAAAAATATTCGTACTTTGTACAAAATTTAATTAACATAATCAATAAACATTATAGAGGTAATATGAAAAATTTATTTTATATACCATTAATTCTTTTTCTTGCATCATCAATAGTTTTCGCGCAATAAGGGAAAATGAAGTTAGGTGTCGGTGGTGAGTTGTTGTTGCCAAGTGGTAATTTTGGTGATGTTGCTGGAACTGGTTTTGGTGGAACAGCAAACTTTCTTTATCAAATTAATAATCAAATATCTATTTCAGCAATTGCAGGTTATATGACTTGGGGTGGAAAATCTATTGATATTGGTCTTGGTAAATGGGAATATTCATACTCAGCTATACCAATTCTGGCAGGTGGTAGATATTATTTTACTGAAGGTGATTCACGGGTTTATGGTAGCGCAGAATTAGGTTTCTATATGTTTAGTACCGAGATTACTACGCCGTCATATGATTTCTTTGGAGTAACAATCCAAGGTGGTACAGCAACGGAGACTAGTACTGAATTTGCGTTTGCCCCTGGAGTCGGTTTTGAAATGAAGCTTGGCGAAAATATGAACCTTGATTTAACAGGTAAATATGTTGTTATCTCCGATGCTAATAACTTAAATCTGCGAGTTGGAATCAATTTTTTCCTTAATTAGGTAAAGGATATTCACTGTTATCAAATTTAAGGCGCTAGCTATTAGCGCCTTTTATGTTTTTAATAGAATGGTAATTCTTCATCCGATTATAGGTGCTTTACCTCAAATAGCTGATAGAACTTGACAAATAGGTTTTTTTTCATTAACTTTAGCCGATTATTTATATAGAGAAATCAATAAAATTTAAAAATAAAAGGTATTTATGAAAAAATTTTTACTATTTTTAATAACAACACTATCTATGATAAATATATCAATGTATAGCCAAGTGCTCTCTTTTGATTTAAATAGTGCTGTATCAATTCCTACCTCAAAATTTAAAGATTCTATTAATACTGGTTTTGGTAGTACTTTTAGAATTGGTTATAAGATTTCTGATGAGATTACTGTAACCGGTAAAAGTGGATACTTTTACTTCCCTGGTCAAACTAAAACAGTCGAAGATGGGACTATGAAATCTTCAGTGAGTGAAATTCCAATCGTGTTTGGAATTAAATATTATCCCTCATTTCTTAATCAAGTTTTTTCCGATAAAAAAATGCGCTTCTATTGCAGTGCAGAGATTGGTGTTTTTTTAAACAGATATAAGCAGACATTCAATTTAACCAAATTTAATAATAAGGATCGCACCCTCATTAATACTGAAAATTGGCCTGGCTTCTCACCATCAATCGGATTACAGTATAGATTCTTCGAGGGATGTTATATAGGGTATGATTTTAATTTTTATTTCTTTGGTACAGCAGGAACTCCAACTACGTGGTTAGATGGAGAAATTAACTTTGAGTATGATTTAAAATTTTAATATAATACATTAATTAACTATAACATTTACAATATTAAGAGGTTGGTATGAAAAAATTTTTAATTATTAGTTTGTTACTTTTAGTCGTTGGCTGCCTTGCTTTTTCACAAGCAAAACCAGGTGGAATTGCTCGCCAAGCTGCGATGGGTGGTGGGCAGGCTGGGTATGGGGTTGTTTTGAATCCCTTCATTATGGAAGACCCAGCTTTACTTTTCTTGAATCCTGCTTATCAATCGATTTACAAAGATTATTTCTGGGCGAACATTTCAGGTGGTGCTTTGAGTAATTTATCCTCGAGCAATAATGGATATGGACAACAAAATGCTGGTGTAGCCTTTGGAATTTCTGATGGATTTGCCCTTGGTACAATATTAAGCCACGATCCATCTGCAATTAATGGCATTAGTCTGCTTCTTCAATCTTTTTATCCAATATACTATAATAACTACACACTAAGAACCCCCCAAAATATTCCTGCTGTGAATAATATTTGGGAAGTTATTGCTTCATATCATGTAAATGCACTTGATCTTGGAATTGGCTTTATGTATGGTTGGTCGAATAGTGATACAGATTATAAAAAAACCAATTCATATCAATACCCGATATTTGTTCCTGTCCAACATGATACAATAGAGACATACAATTATAAATGGACGAATGAAGCATCAGCGAATATGTTTGGAATTCGAGCCGGTGCTGTATATGATCTGGGTAATGGTTCTTCTTTCGATATCAGCGGAGCTGTCCATTTCGATAATGTCACCGATAATAAATCATATGACCTAAGATGGGATACCCTTTACAACAGCTGGGGTTCAAGATATAGTGGTGAGTATTCTGTTTCAGGAACTGAGCTGCAATTTAATGCAAGAGCAAAATTTAAAGTGTCTAATAAATTTAATTTTGTCCCTTACGGTATGTTTGGTTCCGTATCTGCTGAACCAAAAGAAGATAAACTTCCGAACCTAAGGCAAACAGGATATGAAAAAACATGGAAGAGAACAGAAACACGTGAACTAAATTCTACAATCTATGCTTTTGGGGCTGGTGGTGAATATCATACGCAATCATTCTATCTTGCTGGCGGTGTTAGTTTTCAATCAGGTAGTGTTGAATTGAAGCGAAATTATACTTCTCATCGTACTGCAACAATCCCCCCATCGACTGAGGATAATTATGATACAACGCATACATTAACAGCTGAGTATTCATATACTGCTATTCCTGTTTTTAATCTTGGTTGTGAATGGTGGTTAACAGATTGGCTTGCTGGTAGAGTAGGGTATTATCGTTCTATTGGTAATGTGAAACAAAAATACGAATATAAAGATGTTTATACCTTTAGTGAAAAAGTTGGGGTGAATCCACCAGTCACATCTATTGAAACATACACTGGTAAAGAAGAAACTAATACAAGCCTCGCTCATAGTAATATCTTGGTAGGGGGATTAAATCCATCAACATTTGATGGCCTAGTTACCCTCGGCGTCGGTTTAAAATTTGGTGGTTTTGCATTAGATGCAACAGTAAGTGAAGAAGCTTTACGAAGAGGATTTGGTTTAATTGGTTCGAATGATGCAATCAATACTTTCGGGTACATGACAGCAAGTTATAACTTCGGCGAATAAACTTCTTAGAACCAAGAATAATCAAAGGCGACCGTCCGACACGGTCGCCTTTTTCTTTTTATTTGACCACATTACTAAATATTTGTACATTTTAATAGATTGAATTTATTAATATTAAATAATGGCTCATAAAATATTTTCAACTGGTTTATCAGATTTGGATAAATATGTAGGTGGTTTGCATGATGGTGATGCATTGATATTCTTTATTTCTGATTTCCGTACTTCATCATCTGTCATCAATAACTTACTCAATTATGCAATTTTGAGAAATATACCAGTAAATTATATATCGATAAATGATTCCTATCTACCTTCACTAAAAAACTATCAAAAAATTAATTACTTGAAGGTTGATCATTACAGGTTCAAAACAAGAGCTTTTAAATCGGATCTAAGAAAAACTTACCAAAAAATAAATCAGAATGGGTACTTATTACTCGACGATTTATCTGAATGGAAGCAATTGTTTGGTAGCGAAAAGTGGGTTATTGAGTTTTTTGATTCTTTGACTGAAATTTCTCAAAAGAAAAATGCTTTATTAGTTTGTTCTGCATTAAGGTCAAATTTTCAGGTTGATTCGCTTGCAAAACTGAAAGACCATGCGACTATTTGTCTCGACTTACTAACTTATGGAGATAAAGTATTCTGCCAGCCATTGAATCTAAAGGGAAGATATATATTACACGGTATTATACCATTTGAACTGAAAGAAGAAAAATTGAGATTTGAAGATAGAAAACCAGTTTCAAAAATAATCCAAACTGAATTAAGTGAAAAAAAATCTAATTATTTACAAGAACTTTTACACTCATCCAATATAAAATACGAACAGGTATTTTACAAAGCTCCACAAGCAATGATAATGTTTGAACTTGGTGGGGATTATAGGGAATTTAATAATCGAGCAGCTAAACTTTTTGGTTATAGTCAGGAAGCAATTAAGTTAGTAAATCCATTAAATCTTTTTCCGGTCTCGAAACGATACGCTGTGATGCGTTGGTTAGTAGAGTTAAGAGAAAAAAAGCAAGCTACTATTCAATTGAATATTGTAAAACGTAACAATAAAACACTACCAGTTGAATTATACGCATCTCAAATTACGGGTCGTTTGTATTTTTGTATTATTCGGGATATTTCAGAAGAACTGAAAACGTTTCAAAGCTTACAAAAGATTAATAAAGAATACGAGCAACTTCTGGAAAAAGCAGCAGTAGCAATAGTAGTCCTATATGATAATCAAATTTTGTATGCTAATATTCGATTTATTCAATTGCTACGTTACAACCGATTGGATGATATCAAAGGTAAGAATATAAATAACCTTTTAACGAAGGATTCGATGCAGAGATATAGAACTGCTTTACGAAAATATTCTGCCAAAATTGTTCAACCTGAAAAAGATCAAACAACACTAGCTCAAACTTTCGAAATAGATTGCCCCTCAAGAGATGGGAATATTTTAAACTTTCAGGTTTCATTGTCTGAGGTTATTTTTCAAAATAAACGTTGTTACCAACTTTCTCTCTTCGATATTACAAAAGATAGGAGTTTAATTGAGCAGCTTCAAAACCGATACAATCAATACCGTAACGCGGTAGAGAATTCAAAACAACCAATCGCGATTGTTAAAGATGAGATATGCATTATTGTCAATAAATCGTTCTTGGAATTTTTCCGTTTTGATTCACCTGAAATGATAATTGGAAAAAGCATAATCCAGGTTATAGATAAAACTCAAAAAGAACCATTCCAAGAAATTCTTAAAAAAACAGCTACCTCAAAAGGAAAACAGAGTGTTTTTAGTTTTTCGATGACTCGAAGAGATGGAAGTAATCTATTATGTGAAGTTATGTTAGATACTATCGCGGATGGTTTTCATGGAGAGTTGATTGCCTATTTCTCGGATAAAACCGAATTTGAAATATTACAAAAAAATCTGATTCAAAAAATAGAGGAGATGAATCTTCTCAAGGATACTATTCCATCTTTACTAAGGTCTTTGGATATTCAAAAACTTCTCAATAGTGTACTTAATCAGGTGATAGGAATATTATCTTGGGATATTGGCGCAGTATATATTATTGATAAGGAAAGCAACAAACTTAGGTTATTTTACAACAAGGGTTTTCCTAAAGCGTTATCAGATAAATTATCTGTAATTGAGATAGATTCGGGAATTGGTGGATTGATCTCGAAAACATTGACACCACATAAGATATCGATAGATAAGTATCCAAGTTATTTGCCATTTAAATCTCTCTTCAGAGAAAACGGCGTTAAAACAATCTGTTTTTCACCATTTGTTTCTGAAGAGAAATTAGTCGGTATGATGATCCTTTGTGGAAAGAATGATATTGAACGTACAAAATTCTCAGAGGATTTATTGTCAGCAATTGGAGGAATGGTTGGAAATTCAATCGTTAATGCAAATGATTATAAAATTATCAAAGAATCCGAAGAACAAAAACAAATATTGTTAGAGTCAAGTCCTGATGTAACGTACATTACTTCACCAACGGGAGCATTTCTATTTGTAAATTCAAAAATCGAACGACTTACAGGTTATTCGAAAAAAGAGTTTTTTAAGGTAAAGAATTTGTGGCTGCAGTTGATACATCCTGATGATAAGAAATATTTCTACAGAGGATTACAGAACTTAATGAATCTGGAAAAGTTTCGGTTATTGAATATCGAATCCTTCCAAAGGGGAAAGCTGTGTATCGCTATGTACGAGATACTGCCAGTATTATTATTGATAAAGATGGAAATATTCTTAATCATTATGGTACGGTCACTGATATTACTGAACAAAAGCAGATGTTTGAACATTTGACGTATAAGAATATTTTTCATAAAAATATCATTGATGGGATTGATGATGGAATCATTGTTTGTGATAGAAATTTTAGATGCTTAAAAACCAACAAAGCTTTTGAAGAACTTACCCGTTCAAATGAGACACAATTCCTAGAGAAATCGGTATTAGAAATCTTACAGCAATATACCCAAATTGAATTTGAGTCATTTTTAAATGGTGCTCTTGAAGGTAGAATCGTAACAACGGATGATTTGTTATGGAAAAACGATGATAAAGCATCTAATATTTTTATTCAGGCTACATTTTCTCCATTATCAGCTAAATCGGGTGAGATTCAGGGAATAATAGCGACGATCAAGGACGTTAGTAAGCGAAAGAACGTTGAAAATGAAATCCGTGCGTCTGAATACATCTTAAATAATGTAATAGATGCGATGGGTGATTTATTGATAATTACGAATTTAGAAGGAAGAGTCGTACAAGTGAATCGAGCATTCCTTAATACACTTGGTTATAATCGTGCTGAAACAAACGGTCGTGAGTTCCCTTATCCGTGGTTAATTGAAGAGGAAATGGGAAGGTTTGTTCTGTGGATAGCTAATCTTCGTGAACATAGCTCACTGCATGATTTCGATA
>JBBIRP010000048.1:652-11277 GCA_037441745.1 Ignavibacteriales bacterium | reverse complement strand
TAGATTGACCTGACTATTCGGTGGAGGTGTGTATTGAAGACTTACAGTAATGTGCGTTCCTTGGGATAAAGGATTATCAAATCTATCAGAGACACGATAATAAATTTTTCCCGAAGAACCCCCGCTTGGTACGAAGAAGGTGTCTGAACTTACATCCTTTATCATTGACCAGCCAGAGAATAGTACATATATAGTATCGTGCACTGGTACACCAAACTCACCCATTGTAACAGCTGACACTTTTGCCATATTCGGGATTCCAAAAATTACATCTGGAGGCTCAGGATTACCACTATGTAAATTGACAACTGCTTGGCCATTTAAGTAAGTAAAACCTGATGCATTAATAATCCCACCAGTTGTATTGAAATAAATAGCCGTATTTAATTTCACTGGATTACTATATTTATCACCAACCTGAACAGTGATCGGATCATTTCTACCTAACCAATCTAAAGCGGGGAAGTTAATCTTTCCTGCTGCTATTGAGAAATGAGCTTGGTCCGGAAGCCCCGCGTTTACAGTGATAATAACCGGGGTGGATTGTATCCATATACTATCTGTATCTCTTCTCAGCTTAGCTACAAACTGCAAAACACCAGATTTGGTTCCACTGTTCACTGTAGTAGCAACGCGCCCTGAAACATTAGTCATAGCCCTTGAGGGAGAAACATACGCACCACCAGCGACTGGTTCACCGACTAGTTCAAACTCAACTGTATCACGATGATCAATATCTATTGGGAATCCCAATGAATCTCTAACTTCCCATGTCAAAATTGTAGATTCTACCCCACCAACACCGTAAACTGAAATTTCCCTTTCAGACATGCTAATAAAAGCAATTGAATGAGCATACAAACCTGTATCACTTGAGTCCCTAACCCCTGTTGTCGTGTCTCGTACAAGATAAAAATCGTAAATAAAAGTTTTACCAGCATCTACAGTAAAATCAATACTCTGTGTTTTATATCCATTCTTCATTGCTTTTAACAACCCTGGGATAGAAGGCAAACCCTGCAAGTTAATAGTAAATGAAAACTCACCATTGAACGAAGTTTGGATGCTATCTACCATGATATTCGATAAAATAGTCACCCAAGCACTACTTAATGGTAATCGAGATTGAGAATCAAATACACGCCCCATTACCTGCGCTACCGTTGATCCCATATCTACAGCCAATAGAACATTACCTAAGTCTGTCGTTTGACCTTTATATACAACGAATGTCAAACGTTTTGTTTTGTAACCATCTTTATAAGCAGTAAGCGTGACAGGTAAAGAATCTCTATCGACTAAATCAGCTGTCAATCTAAACGAACCATCAGTAGGTGTGGTAACCTGATCTGTAACCCCCGGTAAAGTCAATAGCACTGTTGCACCACGTAATGGATATAGAGTAATACTATCTCTTAAAGTACCGACAATCAGAGCCGATGATGCCGTTGTATCACGGTCGAGAATGATATCAGTAGTAAGTGTTTTCCCTGGTTGAATTGTAACTGCAACACTTTTCGTGATATAACCCGGATACGAAACTATTAAAATACCAGAAAGTGACGTTAACCCATAAAGATCAACTGTGAAAGAGTAATCACCGTTTATTGTTGTAAGAACACTATCATAGAAGCTACCAGCAGTTAATGCAACAAGAGCGTTTGTAATTGGTAAGCTTGTATTATTATCGATCACACGCCCAACAATCTGACCCGCAGTTGAACCAACATCGACTCTCAAAAGTACGTTACCCAAATCCGTTGTTTGCCCTCGGTTCAGATTGACAACGATTTGCTTTGTCTTATATCCAGATTTTTCAGCCGTTACAAGTGCTGAAATTGAGTTTAAGTCAACAAGATTGGCAGTCAATCTAAACGAACCGTCAATAGAGGTTACCATTGATGTATCTACACCCGGTAATGTCAGATGAACTGTTGTACCTCTTAGTGGATAACTTGTTGCGCTGTCTCTAACAGTTCCGATAACAACAGCAGAAGTTGAGTAATCCACAGACATACCAATTACGATTGCTGTATCAGCAGCAACCGAAATATTAACTACCTCTGTAACATATCCAATTTTTTGTACAGAGACTGTAGCATTATAATTTGAAAGTTTACTTAAATCGACTTTGAAATTGAATTTCCCATCTGCTGCAGTAAAAGCTGTATCTTTTTTAATCTGGGTGGTCAAAATTACTGTTGCATTATGGATATTAGCGTTTGTTTCTATATCATAAACCAAACCCTGGATCAATGATGATGCAGCAGTTGTTTCTGTTGGGGTTACATCTTTACAACTCCAAAGCATAAAGGCAAACATAATTGCCAGAAGCACAAAAATTATTTTTGATTTCATATTTGATGTTCCTTAAGATTTAATATCTTGGTCATCGAAATTTCTTTATTTGAGCGTACTATTTCTTTTCAAAATCTTTTTGATATTCTTTACGTTTGTTGTTGATGATTTCCTGACGAGATGTTCGATGAATCATACGATCTCGGATTGGATCCAGCAATTCAACTTTTAGAAGAACAATGAGTTCAGTTTTAACATTATATTTTACATCTGATCCAAAGATATATCTTAATCCAAGAAACCACCAGGGGAGATCCTTTAAAAATGGAATTCCCTCTCTTCTATTCAGATCTTGAGTTCTCACTAAACCACCTATTACAGTTTCTTCCCCATCGTAAAGTAAAGAATGAGTTTTAACTTGCGATCGACTTATTTCTGGACCGGTTGCTCCGGGGGCTGCTTCACTCTGTTCAATCGTCATATCCAAATAGATAAAATCAGTATCCGACTGTGTGTATATCATTGGTGTAACTTCGATGATAGTACCAGTAGATATTAATTGATTGATAGTGTTTCCAGCAATATCGCGGGTTGTTACAAAAATATCTTTACCAACTTGAATTCTCCCTTTTTTACCATTTCGAACAACAACATCAGGGCTTGTTATAATCTCTCCCAGTTCATTTGATCCAAAGAATTTTATCAATGCATCAATGTTGGCAAACTTAAATTCTGGTGGAGATTCAAGAATTCCGATAGCAGTAGAAAGAGGAGGTATATTCATTTGGGAGTGCGATTTACGAGTCATTGGTGGAACATTACCTGTTGTATCGCCTAAACCCAAACCTGCACTTAAATAACCTTCCTGTAATGGTTCTTTAGATTTCTGTCTGAAATAATGCCAGCTAATGCCATATTCCTGCAGTTTATTTAAATCGGTAGTGAAAAATACTGCGGAAATTCTAACATCTCGACTATCTAACGTTGGAGGTGGTTCACCAGGAGCAGTTATTCCGGGGATCCGCTCGAGAGTTGGTTGCGCACCTGCTTGCATAATTCTTATGAAATCCGCTTCCTCGGTATAAGTCAGTCCATTGTGTGCTAAAATCATCTCAAGCGCATCACGCCAATGTTGATTAACAACATAAATACCGATTGGATTTTTTCGTTTCTCCAAATCAATTATAATTTTACCAGCGAACTGTTTACTCAATTCATTAATAACCAACAATGCCTGATCCATTCGCATTGTTGAATCGAGTGAAACAATTTCTTGTGGATTCACATACCCTTTAGTCCTTAACCGTGCATCTCTTGCCTGTCCAAAGATAAATTGTAAGGAAACCAAATAAAAAAGTATTATAAAGTAATATTTCTGTTTCATGGATACTCCTAATTTGTCCTACTTTAAAGGTTGACCAAGTCTTATTTTAAGTTCATATCTTTCAGCTACACCACCCTTATTTAACAAACATTCTATTTTACCTTCATTGGGTAGTATGCGAGTGACGTAACCTAAATATACTTTATCCCCTTCTTCCAATGTTCGTGATTTCTGATTTTGGTCTATTATAAATGCCTTTCCCGGAATCACTGCACTTAGAATAGAACGTTCTATTTCTATTTCATCGGGTTGAGGAGGTGGAATTTCACGTAATATTAGTGGATAATATGGATTTGTTGTCAATTTCTCCATCACAGATGTTATTTGTCCAGGGGCATTATTTAGTTCAGGAATCGATGAGTAATATGCTTGCACTTCCATTTCGAAGAGAACTAATATTTTTGTTTCATTGGTTTCTGCCGATTTTGACTCATACCCACGCAAAGTTAAGTTAGAAATTTTGAACAATCTTCTTCCACTCTCGATATACCAAATAAAGTTATATAGATTGCGGAATGGTCCTTCACCTTTCAATGTATATACATTGAACCCAAAATCTCCAAATTCACGAGGACCAACGAACGTCATATCCATTCTAATTTCACCACTAACATCCATAGTTCTATTGAAATAACCATACGTTTCGCCTGTGATATCTCTTGCAGGGATATCTTTACTTCTAGTTTCCCATCGTTTTTTTACATCCTCGAGTTGTGCTGCTACCGTATTATATTGATTCGCAAGATCGGGTGTATTCTGCAACTCTACTTCTATACGTTTTATCTCAGCTGTTGTGTTCTTTAATTTCTTGGGTAGAGAGAGAACAGTAAAGAATATACCTATAGCAAGTATAAGAAGAAGTACCACACTGAGTATAATTGTATTTCGAACTATATAAGACAAGGTTCTCTCCAATAATTGTTATTGATTCTTAAATATTTCATCGGATAATTTCAGCACCTTTTTTCTGTTCACGTTGTGGGGGTACAGAAATTTCAAATTTATAAACTGGGGGAGAATTTTGTCTAATTTCACTAACTTCCACTTTGGTCAATGTTGCATCCTCAAACAATGCTGCAATACGTGGAATTCTTCCCCTATAAAGAGCATATCCTTGTATTGCCATCGCTCCTCCTGGCTGTGCTTGAAGCTCGGTTATCCAGAGTCCTCCAAGATCACCAACTCCTTTCGCCAATTTCACTATCGTACGATGCCATCTCTCTGCGTCAGGTACAAGTGAATCATATACTCCGAGGGCTTTATTGTACCTTGAGATTTCATCTTCTAAGTTTGCTATAGCTGTTTTCAATTTTTCATTCTCGTTCAACTTGTCTTGCAATTGTATTAGTGTACGTTGAGTATTTACAATTTCACGCTGTAGAGTTGCATACCGCGTTGTAAAGAAGAATGTAAAAAGGAACACAAGAACTAATAGCAGGTATCCATGCCATCCTAATTTAAACGCTCTCTGGCCCTCGCGAA
This sequence comes from Ignavibacteriales bacterium, assembly GCA_037441745.1. Taxonomy (GTDB): domain Bacteria; phylum Bacteroidota; class Ignavibacteria; order UBA10030; family SZUA-254; genus JACQYX01. Next base: position 6,113 of record JBBIRP010000048.1, on the reverse strand, counting down.
CAGCTTCAGGCAAAAGATTGGTTTTATAAAATCCTGGATGTTCAAGATCTAAAACTTTCCATGCAGTTGCAATTGGGATAGCATATTCTGGAATTTGTTCCTGCAACTCTGGTGGTAATAAAGTCGCATCCAGTTGAGGAGTTCTAAGATATTGTATATCCACTTCAGGAAGTTGCATACGCATAAATTCATCAAACGCAATTTTGCGGCTTTCCCCTGCTAATAAAATTTTATTCAACCGAGGAATACCCATATTATCTTGTTCAAGCAAGAGACGACTATAAACCGTGTTCTGGATATTAGGGGAATCATAGCCTTCTCCTAGCACGGGTGCGAAATGTAAGAACTCACTCCCTTTCATAAAAATCAAACGTGTAAATTCTGCACCGACGTAGATAATGGTTGTTATCTCATCGGGAGCGAAACCATAATTTGCACGAGCAAGATTCATTAAAGCAACATCACCAATCTCGATCAATGCTATACGGGGAAGTCGTTTTCCAATGAAGGGTTTTATATCTTCCAGAAGATTAAGCATCGAAACGCCATCTTCACGAACAACGCATATAAGATTTTTATCAATTGAATAAAAGTAATCTATCGCATCAGGAGCCGGTTGTACAGCTCTCACACTCCTTAGTTCATCGATAATTCGCTGTTTTAGTTTTTTACCCTCCAATCCATAATCACTCTCAAAAACATGGTAATATATGCTAGGTTCAGAAATTGCATAGCTAAAAACATATTCACTTGTTTTATATTTAGAAAGTAATTCTAGTAGAACATTACTATTACTTCCTGTACCTTCTACAGGTGCTTCGGTACCAGTTAATGCGAAAGTTTCGCTTGCCTCCGAGAGATTTTCTAGTTCAACGCCAGTAGCTTGGCGTTCTTCAAGCTTGGTGACTAACGAAGCAGTTTGGAGATCATCAATAACTACTTTGCCTTTTCGGATAGAAAGCTTCGCGAATTTTAATTCGAACCCATCGACGAAAACGCCTATTGCTGTATTTTTCCTACCCCTTAATGATGCCATATTTGAATAATCCTTCTTTTTTTCACTTTAATTAACTCCCTGTAGGAGTGAGATTAAGGAGCTGTTGCAATCTCCGTTTATTATTAGCAAAATTCATCGCAACTTCAAGTGTAATTTTTCTTTGGAGATACAATCGCTTTAAATCTTGTTCCATCGTATTCATGCCCAGTTCACCGGATTCAGACATCATTTGGTAAATTTCACCTGTATTATTGTTCTTTATTGCTGCACGAACAGATGGTGTTGCTACCATAACTTCTTTGGCAAGAATACGTCTCTTATCAACACTTGGTACTAATTTTTGTGAGATAACACATTGTAATACATCAGCTAAACGATTTCTAACACGCTCTTGCTCAATTGGTGGAACTTCGCCAATAATACGATCAATACTCTCTACCGCAGATGATGTATGCAATGTTGAAAATACTTTATGACCGCTGTCGGTTACCTCGAGTGCAGTCAGAATTGTATCGGGGTCACGTAACTCTCCAATGATAATTATATCAGGATCTTGACGCAATGATTGTACAGTTCCTTCTTTGAATGAGAGTACGTCTCTACCAACTTCTCTATGACGGATAATACATCGATCTGATTTATGAACATACTCAACTGGTGATGCAATTATAACTGCATGAGCATCAATGACATGATTATTCATATCGAGGATGCTATCTAAGGTGGAACTCTTACCTGAACCTGTTATACCAGTTACAAGTATTAAACCTTCTTTCGTATTTGCCAAATTTAAAATTCGAATAACATTCGGATGAAGCTCAAGATTTTTATAAGGCCGAACTTCGGTATTAATAGCCCTCATGTTTAATGCAATCTGATCAAGATCGAAATATGCATCAGCACGGAATCTATTCATTTGATCATTCTGAAAAATTGTATACGAAAAATCTAAATTCCGATTTTCATAAAGAAATTGTCGTTGACGCTCAAGTAAGATACTTTGAATTAAAACATTTGTTTCATCGAATGAAAATGTGGGAAGGGAAGGATCGGGTTTTTTAAATCCATGTACGCGATACCAGATTTTACCTTGACAACCGAACCCCCCCAAATCAATGTCTGAAGCAGTAATATCAAACATTTTCATCAAGAAGCCATCAAACATTCGTTTGATAATTACACGTTCTTCTTGTGATTGGCGTGAAACTAAATCGCCAATTAACATCTGCCTTTCAACACCATAAGCAGTCTCAGGTATATTGTTTACTACCTGTTTTATAATCGATCTCGCTTCTTCTATCATTCCCTCTCTTTCAAGTCATACTTTAAATTATATTATGTAATGCATTTTGTATATGCGGATTTAAATATAGGTAAAAGTTCACAACTTGTCAAATTATTTTTAAAACGAGTAAATCAAGAAAATACAAAAGTTCGTAATATTGGGTTTTTTAATTTATTTGCATTCATCATGTTTAATTAAATTTAAGTATGGAAAATGTATTTCAAATAAAAAATACCAAAATAACAATTAGTATTCTGGTATTCGTACGCTTTCCCACCAACCTGAAATATTTAACGTTTGACTATAAAAACCAGGAAAGAAAGGTGGACGATCGTTACTATTAGAGAGACGTTCATCAAAATAATATCTTTTCAAGAATCCAGTCTTCAGAACATTATTCGCAAATGTTCCAACTGCCCCTCTTGTATCTTGAATAATCCCACCTACGATTTTCAACCAACCACTAATGGGTCGAGTGCTATAATTTTCAGCATAAAAGGATCCCAACCTTGCAAAAATACTTGCATGTATTTCACAATTTGACCTATTAGCAGTGTTATCAGCGACAATAACATTGTTATTGGCAACAAGACCCAACATATCATCACTTGTAGTTATTAACGGATTTTTTTCATATATAACGTCATCAATTATACTTATGTTCGTCTGCGAGGCAATTGTGAGGCGGCCATCGACTACCCCCTTAACATAGACTGTTCCTGTTGCCAAAAGAGCTCCGTTAAACGTAGGATCACTCAATGAAATAGAATCAATGATTGGACCCGATTCACTACTCCTAATATAGACCTTTCCATCATTATTAGCCGAGGTTCCTGCTGATAGTGTTATCCAAATATTGCCAGTATATTTTCTACCACCTGAGATTGCTGCATTATTTAATTCCGATAAATCAGTTGGTAGTGGTATAGGAGCTACACCAGTTTCATAACCTTTTTTAAAGATAGCTTTATTAGTACCTACACCTGGCTTGGGATTAATTAATTTGGCTGTGGTGACTTTCTCCATAAAAACAGGCCGTCCATACATATGTAAATTTCCATTAGAGTGAATACGCCCCCAGACTGTATCTCCTGTGAACCAGAAAACATTACCTTCAAAGTTAGTCATCCAAGCATACATTGAAAAATAATTGAGTTTTGTTTTATCAAGATATACCTCAACTGTGTCACGATACTTATTCTTATAAAGTGAAATTGAACTCAGTCGTAATTTAGTACTCGAAACACTATCAACCGTTGCCGTGAATGAGCCACCCGAAAAGATACCCGATGTAATGGTTTGTGAGGTAATAACACCTCGTCTCGTACTATCTTGATATAATATACTCAAGGCGGTATTGGCACCAGCAGTTGCCAGGTTATGGCTCGTTGTAACATCAGAATAATAAGTCATGTTCGTTATAGCTTGATTTTCTAATGTATGCAAGCGATATCCCATAATAGAAAGCACAACACCAAAACCGAGTACAAAAATAATAGCACCTTTTCCAATCATAATAATATCTCCTTTCTCATCTTTTCAAATTTTGTGATGCAAGGCGTGTCTGACGCCAGAAAGAACTTGGAAAAACAGCATTTCGTTCATTCATTTTGACATCTCTTGGATCTCTGTATAACCCATGTGATGTTTGGACTTCCATAGTTATTTCTACAATTTTAATCATTGAAAGATCCGAATACGATACAGGTGGAGTAAGTGTATCGAGCTCATTTTGACTAAAATATTTTAAATTAAATCTTGTCACAATACCAATACTCTGAACTCCACCCTTATTTACTCGCCGATGTATAAAACGGTCATATTCATTTTGTGTTTGTGATAATTCGCTTGTAGGCCCCAACCAATACGATATAGTATCGATTGTACCGTTCCTATCTAAATCACATCTGAATGCTATGGCTGTATCGTAAGCACTTATTACCACAAGTTCAGACTCATCAACGCCCATTCCCATATTTCGAAATTCACCTTCTACAATTTGTGCTGTAGAAACGAGCATCTGCTGAACAGACATTTGTCCATTAATAATTGTAGAATTCTCACTTACAACACTATTGGAATTAATGATGCTCATAAATAAGAGGCCACCAAGTAATAACGAAAAAATTATATCTAATGTTGTCACCATAGTATTTGAAATTTAGTCAAAGTGGAAATATCCAAGTATAAGTGATGCTTTCAATGTATCTTTACTTGGTGGGGATATACGTAATACCCACATATCAAGTCTCTTGACAAATGTTCTAGGTGTAGAAATTTGGTTAATATTCGTTGGATTTACATAATGTACGTTGAAATGTGTTTTGAAAATACCGGCTATTCCTTTTTGTGTTGTGTCGGTAATTTCAAAATTATTCAAATCATCAAAGTCATCGAAATGATTAAACCCGTCTTCTGTAGGTTCACCAAATGGCGGTGGATTATCGGGACCTAGATTTGATGTAAGAGTTAGATCATTGACTGTATGTCTGTTGCTATCTATAGTAGCTTCATCAAAAGCTAAACCTTGTGCCAGCTCCATATATGTTGTTGCAAAAGATAGTTCAGAAATTCCTGCTTGTGCATTATTAATCATATCTCCACTATTTGCAAGCAATTTATAAAAACTGACTAACATCAACGAAAAAATTATAAATGCCCCTAACGTGAGTAATACTTGATTAGTTGACATTTAATATCTCCATTATTAATGAACGAAAATTTATACCATCGCTGATCATCTTTATATCCATCTTACAATACATTTACTTGTTTTATTATAACATAATAATTACTATTCCTCAACTCACATGTGATTCAAGACAAGTTATTATTACACCCCTAAAAGTACCTTATAAAAATTCCCATAAAACAAATAATAAAGATTTGTTAATATGATAAAGTTATTAATTTAATCCTCAGTTGTTGTTGCGACTACCTCTTCTAACGTCGTGACTCCTTCTATCATTCTTTCCATTCCAGAGCGTCTTAAAGTCCACATTCCATCTTTGATTGCTTGTTCCCTGATCGCATTTTCATTCACATCTGTACCAGCTCCGACAATAAGTTGTTTAATCTCGCGTGTAAAGTACAATGCTTCATGAATGGCTGTTCTACCCTTCCATCCACCATTACATTTATCACATCCAACTGGTCCATAAAAGACTGCATTTTTCAAC
>JBBIRP010000048.1:0-642 GCA_037441745.1 Ignavibacteriales bacterium | reverse complement strand
TCTTCTGTAAAACCAAATTTTAAATAAATCTGAACATCTTTGTCATTAAGCTTTATAGGTTTTTTACAATTCTCACAAAGGGTGCGAATCAACCTTTGGGCTACAATTATATTTATTGCATAAGCAATTAAAAATGGCTCGATGCCCATTTTATATAAACGTGAGATTGCGCTAGGAGCATCATTCGTATGCAAAGTCGAGAATGTAAGGTGGCCGGTGTTTGCAAGCTTGATTGCTATTTCGGCTGTAGTTTTATCACGCATCTCACCAACAAGAACGATATCTGGGTCATGACGAAGAATACCCCGAATTGCTTGGTCGAAATCCATCTTAGGACCAATTTTCAGCTGCCTCGCTCCACGTATAATGTACTCAACTGGGTCTTCAACAGTTAGAACATTTACTGTTGGGTCAATTACCTGGTGTAGTGCTGCTATCAATGTTGTACTCTTACCGCTACCGGTTGGTCCTGTTAAAATAATTATTCCCTGAGGTTTCGAAATGGCTTTGTAGAAGAAATCCTTGGCGGGACCTTGTAAACCTAATTTATTTAGATCAGTAATCACTTTTCTGTCATCAAGAACACGGATGACAATGCTTTCAAACTTATGTTTAAATTCCGTACCGACTATAGGCATTATT
>JBBIRP010000047.1:0-11433 GCA_037441745.1 Ignavibacteriales bacterium | reverse complement strand
AAAAATTATAATACCTGGAAAATCTGGATTGTTTCTAATTGGGGAAATATAAATGAAACTTAAATTAATATTGTTAATTATTTTTATTTCAATAACAGCTTCTGCTGCTGATAGTGTTGATGTAGTTTTTCGTTATCAAATTGCAGGGAAAAGTAACGTATATCTGGTTGGTGAATTTAATAATTGGAATACATCCTCAATGCCGATGACTAATATTGGAAATGATATTTGGATCAGGACAGTTAGATTGCGAATTGGAGGGAATCCTGCTCCTCCAGCTAACGGTATTCCGGGTGCATGGCAATATAAATTTTATTATTCGGGAGCGAGCCCCTGGCCTAATGATCCATTGAATCACCATATTAATCCAAGGGATAATGATAATTCATTTATTGTCACAAAAGATCCAACTATTTACCAACTTTTACCAAATCAGCGAAATCCAATAGTGAATACGGCGTTACCGAATATATCAGCATATATTTTCCCAAAAGCTGGAACCACGCTTGATACCTCGACCCTAAATTTAATAGTTGATGGAGAATTATTTACAGGTATTGGTAGTTCTTATGATTTTCTAACTAATAAATTCTCCTATGTACCAAATACACCGTTGAGAAATGGTAATCACATTCTAATATTAAATGCAGGTCAAACATCGGATACTGTTAATTTCACCACTCATGGGGGTTTTGTTCAAATTTTGAATCAATTTCCCTTTACTACAAGAAAGTCTAAATGGACATTGAATGGAACTGTTGAGGATAGTAATTTAACATCGTTATGGATAGTCAGAAATCATACAGACTCGTTTAATGTAAATGTTGTAGGTAGAAATTTTACTTTTGATGCACCACTTATCGAAGGTACAAATTCATTCGTAGCAATCGCTGACTCAGCGGGTATACCTATAACTTCTTCTTCAGTTACATTTACTCGAAAAGTGAATCACTCTCCAAATGCAATCATAACATTTTATTCAGTGGATAATAATTTAACATTATATGCTACTTCAAGTACCGATCCCGATTCGGGACAAACTAGCAAACTTACATTTTTATGGGAAGCTGACACTACAAATCCTGAACATATTCCGGGTATAGATGGAGCGACTCAAAAATCCATTGTTGTTAGTAAGCCTACAAAACAAGGTGAATATTACTTTACTTTAATAGCAACGGATCCAGATGGTAATAAAGATACGACGAGGAATTATTTTACACTGAAGGATAATGGTTCTATTATTTCTTCGAGTTACGCAAGCAATCCAGCGTGGGCGAAGGAAGCAAGAGTGTATTTTCTTTTTCCAAAGGCATTTACAACCTTAGGTACAATAAACGCAGCTAAACAACGACTTCAGTACATTAAAGATTTAGGATTCAATGTTATTTGGTTGACACCTGTTATGAAGAATGCTTATCCTATAGACAATTACATAGGAATTGGTTATAATATTGTTGATTTTTATAACGTCGCTCCCGAGTATGGGACAAACGATGATTTGAAAGACTTTATTAGCGAAGCGCATAAACACGGTATTAAAGTTATATTAGACATCACCCCAAATCATACAAGTAGATATCATCCATGGTCGCTTGATGCTCATATTTATAAAAAAAATTCACCGTATTGGAATTGGTATCAACACGAAAAAATCGAGCATAATGATAATTATTTAGGTCAAGCTGCTGATGCTGATAGTTTTTGGTATTATTATGGATTCAGCGATCAGCTTTTAAACTTTAATTGGCTTGATGAAGATGCACGCTCAGAAATGATCGATATTTATAAATATTGGATTAAGCAATTTGATGTTGATGGTTTTCGCTTCGATGTTTATTGGGGCCCACACCGCAGATATGGTGAAAGATACATGGGTCAACCAGTTCGTCAGGCATTAAAACATATTAAACCGGATTTAATGCTATTGGCGGAGGATGATGGAACAGGCTCAGGAACCGAAACAATTTATGCTGATTATGCATTTATTGATGTTCGCGGTGGTGTTGATGCATCTTATGACTTTAAACTTTATAGAAATGCGATTGTTAATTTCGGTTTTTCTCCAAACGCAATTTTGAATCTCCATAATGAGATTGATAATACAGGGTTTTATCCAGGTGAGAATTCACTTTATATGCGTTTTATGGAGACCCAAGATGAAGATCGTATTTTTTATACTGATCCAAATCCATCTACATATTACAATAGTGATCCGACAATAGCATTTATGAAAACGATGCCAATTGCCAGTATTATTTTTACAGCACCTGGCATTCCAATGTTGTGGAATGGACAAGAAATTGGCTGGGGTTATGGAATATCTGGTTCAAAACTTGCACGCAATCGTAGTGTAATTAATTGGGACTTCCAGGGTAAAACTTTGCTTACGCCACATTACCAAAAATTAGCAAATATACGCGGACAATTTCCTGCGTTCACACAACATAAAAAAGACACTAATCATGATGGATATATAACTTCTTCCGATTCATCTGATTTTGTGAAAGTTCAATCGACCAACAATTTTATTTATGCTTTTACTCGCCCTCTTTTGAATCAGAATGGTCTCACAGTTGTTAATATCTCTGCATCGGAACAAACTACTATTCTTAATCTCTCTGCTCCTTATTTGTTAAAATTTTCCAATGGTATAGAACAAGAAACTTGGTACTACCTTAATAATCTATACGACAATACTTACAGACAGATTATGGGGCAGGGTCTTGATTCTGTAGAAATTACCCTACCAGCATACGGAACGAGCATATATACCGTTTCTTTAACACCAGATTCGCTTATAATTGAAAATCCTTTACTTGATGTAGTTTCACCTCAGGGGCTTCCAAAAGAGTTCATTTTATGGCAAAATTACCCAAATCCTTTCAATCCTATTACAAAAATAAAATATTCAATTCCTGTTGAAACTATTGTGAGGATAAAAATTTTTGATGTGCTCGGTCGTGAGTTAACCACCTTAATTGATATGAAGCAGCCTGCTGGTATCTATGAAGTTTACTGGAACGCTTACAATTATTCAAGTGGAATATATTTTTGTTCCTTCACAACTGAAGAATATTCTACCGTTAAAAAAATGATTTTATTACGATAGCGAACTAATCGGCGATTTCGGCTTTAGAATATGTAGCAAGTGTAATTTTGTTAACTCTTTTTTTTGTATCATGCCAAAAAAGTCTTGATCCGAATCGAATAGTCATTTGGCATCAGATGAGGGTTGATGAAAGAGTTATATTTGAAGATCTATTGAAAAAATATATGAGCCTTCATCCTGATGTTCACATAGAAGCAATTTATAAAGAAACTGAAGAGCTACGTTCAGGATTTATTATTGCAGCAATTGCAAAACAAGGGCCTGATCTGATATATGGACCTTCAGATCAGGTAGGTCCGTTTCAAATAATGAACATTATTAAACCAATGGAAAATATTATTTCTCAAAATTTTCTTGACTCGCTGAATCCTAATGCACTAACATATTACAAATCTCACTTATATCAAATTGCCGACAAGCTTGGGAACCATTTAACTCTCGTTTATAATAAAAAGCTATTACAAAATCCCCCAAAAACAGATGAAGAATTAATACAAGTCGGGAAAAAGTTAACATTGGACAAAGATGGAGATGGGAAAATTGATCAGTACGGTTTAGTTTGGAATTATACAGAACCATTTTTTTTCATTCCATTTATGACTGGCTTTGGTGGTTGGGTAATGGATGATAATGGAAATCCAACGCTCAATAATCGAGGAGTGATTGATGGTTTAAAGTTCATAAAGGATTTACGAGATAAGTATAAAATTATTCCGATGGAAGCAGATTATAATATCGCTGATGCTTTATTCAAAGATGGAAGGGCGGCAATGATCATAAATGGAGATTGGTCTTGGGCTGGTTATAAGAAAGCTGGTATTGATATAGGCATATCACCTTTACCAAGAATTATTAAAACTGGTCTTTATTGTGCACCGATGATTTCACCAAAAGGATATTCAATCAATATAAATGTGCCTGAAGTAAAAATAAATTTAATTGTCGATTTATTGATGTTTCTCCTTTCTCCTGATAATCAGTTTATAACGGCGAAACAGCTAAATACTATGCCGACGTGGAAGAGTCTATATGACAATCCTTTTATTAAAGACAATGAAGTTATGAAGAATTCTCAAATTCAGATCGCCTTAGGAAAACCAATGCCAGTGGTCCCAGAATTACGAGCTATATGGGATGCAATGCTGCCCAGTTATCAAGCAGTATTGGGTGGGGTGAAAACTCCTGAAGAAGCTGCTAAGGATATGCAAGATTTAGCTATTAGAAAAATTATTGAAATGAATGAATGAGAATAACATGAATGTTGATGATATATTGTCGAATGACTGATGAATCGTTTTTATAAGAATATTTTTATAATACTTCTCGTTGCACCAGCATTCTTAGTACTGATTGGAGTTGTGTTTTATCCATTCATTTACAATATTATAATTTCCTTTTCTAATATGAACCTTCGTCATATTCAAGATTGGCATATTGTTGGATTGGAGCAATATGAAAAAGTGCTTACCGAACCGACTGAGCCAAACTTTTATATGATTTTTTTAAAAACAATTATTTGGACATTCGTCAACGTTTTTTTTCATGTCGCTATTGGTGTATTTCTTGCTCTTTTATTAAATCAATCAATAAAAGGAAGAGGAATATATCGCACATTATTAATTCTCCCATGGGCAATACCCCAGTACATCGTTGCATTAACTTGGCGAGGGATGTTTAATTATGAATATGGTTCGATTAACATTATTTTATCAAAATACTTAAATCTCCCTGCAGTCGAATGGCTAAAAAATCCAACGGAAGCTTTTATGGCTTGTATCCTAACGAATGTTTGGCTTGGATTCCCTTTTATGATGGTCGTCGCTTTAGGTGCATTACAGAGTATTCCTCATGAGTTATATGAAGCCGCCGAAATTGATGGTGCTTCGTGGTTTTATAAACTCAAAAACATTACGATACCATTAATTCGTCCTGTCATGATACCTGCAATAACACTTGGAATAGTATGGACATTCAATAACTTAAACATTGTTTGGTTAGTAAGTAATGGTGGAGAACCATCAGACAGCACGCACATCCTAGTTTCGTTTGTTTACAAAGCAGCATTTAATCTATATCGCTATGGTTACGCTGCTGCTTTATCAGTTGTAATATTCTTCATTCTGTTGTTGATAAGTCTAACATTTATGAAAACAATGAAAGCTACTGAAGCAGCATATTAGATAATTATATGAATCATCAAAAACATAAAAAAATTATTTCAAAAATCTTAACTCATGTCGTCTTAACGTTGTGGTCGTTAATTGCAATTTATCCTGTTTTACAAGTGGTTACGATTTCTTTACGGCCAGCCGATAAGTTACTATCTACATCGTTGGAGATTATTCCACAAAACGCTAATCTTAAATCGTATATGTCATTATTCACGGAGCAACCATTTTTACTTTGGGTTTGGAATAGTACGCTTATCTCTTTTGCTGTAACTATAACAGGTGTTGCATTTGCGGCAATGTCTGGTTATGCATTCTCTCGTTTCAATTTTATCGGTAAAAAAATTGGATTGTTAAGCTTACTCGTGACCCAAATGTTTCCTGCGACAATGCTATTATTACCATTGTACATAATGTTAATATACCTTGGCTTGATAAATTCGTATCTTGGAATTATTATAACATATTCTGCAACCGCCTTACCATTTTGCATCTGGACGATGAAAGGATATTATGATACAATTCCATTTAGTTTGGAAGAAGCAGCACGCATAGATGGATGCAATCAATTCCAAGCATTTTATAAAATTATTTTACCACTCGCTTCACCAGCATTAGTCATCACGGGGTTATTCTCTTTTATGACAGCCTGGTCAGAATATATAGTGGCGGCACAAATTCTTCAGGACACAGATCTTTGGACTTTGCCGCTTGGATTGAAGTCATTTGAAGCAAATATGTCGACCGAATGGGGACTCTACGGTGCCGCCTCTTTGATTGTTATGATTCCAGTTGTTGTATTATTCATTATTTTAAGTAAATGGTTAGTCTCTGGTCTAACTTTAGGAAGTGTTAAAGGATAAGATATGGATACAAAAAAATACCTTGTTGAAATTCGTCAGAGACTATCTGATACTTTTTCACAATACAAAGGTAAAGGGAGTAAATATGCAGTCCCGAACTTGTGGATTGCCGATAGATTAAATCTTCCTCAACTCCAATCAATAAAAATCAACCCACCAACATTTTTCTTAAATGCCATTGATTATATCATACATCAAAGACGTACACCAATAATTAAAAATGGCGGTGGTAAATGGACAAAAGTTGCGGTTATTTACAACATATTTATTCGAACTACTTGTGCATTCGATCATAATGGTAACGGTAAATTGGAACTTCCTATCAATGCTGAAGGTTGGAGAGAAACTGGAACATTTCTAAAAGCAATGACAATGTTACCGTACATAAAATCTTTGGGAGTTAATACAATCCATCTTTTACCAATAACATCAATTGGATCGGATGGAAATAAAGGAACTCTTGGTTCGCCTTATGCTATAAAAAATCCATATAAGCTGGATCCAAATCTCCACGAACCAATTGCTGAACTTGGAGTGGAAGAAGAGTTTAAACTTTTTGTACATGCAGCACACCATCTTGGATTGCGAGTCGTAGTTGAATTTGTTTTTAGAACAACCTCTAAAGATGCTGATTGGGTGAAGGAGCACCCAGAGTGGTATTATTGGATCAAGGAAAGAATAAAAGATAGAAAACCACATCATCATAATGAAGAAGAATTTGGAAATCCAATTTTTACTGATGAAGAATTAAAACAAATTTTTAGAGATGTGGAAAATGGAAAACTCGATGATCTACCACCCCCTCATAAAATTTATCGAGATATGTTTACAAATCCACCCAAGAGTGAATCGATTATCATTGAGCATGGGAGATACATTGGTAGATTAGAAGATGGAACAAAAGTTCGAGTCCCCGGAGCGTTTGCTGATTGGCCCCCCAACGATGCTCAACCACCCTGGAGTGATGTAACGTATTTGAAAATGTACGAACATCCAGATTTTAATTACATTGCTTACAACACAGTAAGAATGTACGATGTCAGATTAGCAAAACCGGAAAACATCAATAAAACACTATGGGAAAAAATATCGGAGATAATTCCGCATTATCAACATGAATTTAAAATTGATGGGGTTATGATTGATATGGGACACGCCTTACCGATGGATTTAAAACAGGACATGATTCGACGTGCCAGAAAAATTGATCCGGATTTTGCATTCTGGGATGAAAATTTTTCGGTTGAAGAAAGAAGTGTGAAAGAAGGGTACAACGCAGTAATAGGATACCAATGGAGCGATCAGCATCATCTTGAAAAATTTAAGCGAATGCTTAAAAGATTTTCGGATGAAGGTTTTCCAATACCATTTTTTGCAACTCCTGAAAGTCACAATACACCACGAGCCGCATCACGTGAAGGTGGTATTATTTATTCAAAATATGCATGGGCATTAAGTAATTTTATTCCCGCTATTCCGTTTATTCATTCAGGATTTGAGCTTGGCGAAATATTTCCAATCAATACGGGACTTGACTTTACAAAAGATGAGTTGAAAAATTATCCATCTGAACAATTGCCATTATTCAGTGAGTATGCTTATAATTGGTTGAGCAACAATGAGTTTATCGAATGGGTTAAGAAAGTCTCTGTTGTAAGAAAACAATACCACACGTTAATTACAGATGCATCGTCAAGTTCTTTTGAGTGGGTTGAGGCAAATTCAAAATATCTGATCGCTTTTATTAGAAAGTCTACAAAATCAAAACAAAAACTTTTAGTATTAGCAAATGCAAATATGAGAGAAAAAATAAAAGTAAATCTAAAAATCAACTCTTCAAAGAAAATTAACCGTGATTTATTATCTAGTAAGAATTTTTCGATTGATGGAAATCTATTAGTCGGTGAACTCAATCCGGGACAAGTTTGTGTCCTTCTAATTTAATTGATCATTCAAATGTGCGGCAGATTTACAATAACATCAGATAGAGTTGAAATAATCCTCGATCGTTTTAAAGCAGAACTCGCCCCGGGATTTGAAGGATATAAACCTCGGTATAATGCAGCACCAGGCCAATCAATTCCAGCTGTTGTTTCTAGAGACAGTAGACGTTATTTGACAAATATGTTTTGGGGATTCATTCCACCGTGGGGAGAAAAAAGCGATGGTTCTACAACATCGCAAGCAAATATTAGAGATGATACAATCGAACGAAATCGATTTTTTAAAGAACGGTTATTGACAAGTCGATGTATCATAGTTGCAGATGGTTTTTATGAGTGGAAGAAACCCAAGGGATTTGAGCATATAACTCGAGGCGAGAAATTACCAAAAGGAATGAAGAAAACACCGTACAGGATTATTTTAAAGAATAAACAATTATTTGCCTTAGCAGGTTTATGGCGTTCAATTGAAATTGGAAACAAGAAAGTTGTAACAACTGGGATAATAACTACACGTCCGAATTCTCTCATGGTATCTATTCACGATCGAATGCCCGTGATATTAAGTGATGATGATTTGGATATTTGGCTCGACAACAATGTTAAAGATTTTGAACTGCTTCATAATATGTTAGATCCATATCCTGAAACAGAGATGCATGCGTATGTGGTTTCGTATACAGTAAATAACAGTCAAGATGATACAGCAGCGTGCATAGAACCGATAATGTAATTAACTGTAGATTACACAGAGACTATAAGAGACGAGTGTATGTCAGTGGTAATCTATGGCAATCCGTGATCAAGGATACTCCCGACTTTCTTCTCTTGAACTCCCCAACTCTATAAAATTTCTTCAACTTTTCAATATCGTATCCAAAAGGAGAGAGGAGTGTTTCGACCGCTTTCAGTAATAACTCGGTGTACTTTTCAATATCGTATCTATCAAAGTGTTGATATGTGAGTAAACTCTTGGCTTTTTGAGGTTCGTTTTTTCCGCTTTGATCGAGAATTACATATTCAATGACTTCACCTGCTTGAACATTTATACCAAACTGGGCAAGTTCGCGAACGACCATTGCGTTGAGATTATTGTTTGAATATTCACTTGCATCTTTTTGAACTCTTCGTCTAAGCACCAACTCCCTCGGATCAACATTACCGGCGCGCAGCTCGCGAAGATAGAATCCCGCTTCGCTTAAAAGCTCAGGAAGTAATTCATGAATATCGGAAATACTTTTTGATTCCGAAAGCATCTCAAGCAATCGGCCTGCATTTTCTTAATGTAAGGGGGTGAATCTTTTCTGCGCGTCTCTATACCGCGCATTTTTATTTCACCATGATCATACCATCCTACATATTTTTGTGCTGTTGGAATCCCGGGGTCCAACTTGGAACTTGGGAAAAGAATCCAGTTGTAAATTCCTTCAAGTGAAATATTTACCCCCACCGCATCTTTGATTTGCTGAGCTAAAATTTCATAATCCGAACGAGTCGCTCCTTGTTTTTTTAACCATAAACAGTCAATGATTGCGTGAACAAGATGGTAGCCATTTGCTTCGGCAATCTCTTTTGCGGTCAAAAGCGCTTCTCTTGAAAAAGCATTTACAGATTCGTGTGCTTCAATTCGTCCGAAGCGAGCATTTTTGTAACCAAGATAACCGAAGCATGTTACAAGCATCCACTTCAGTGCATTTTGTCGTCTGTCGTACTTTTGATATTCGGCGAGTGTTTTTGCTGCTTTCTTCTTTGCTTTGTAGTAGGCACGTTTCTCAAGAACAGGCTTAAGAGTTATCGGCACGATGCCTCGCCGCTTTTCGCAAATCGTGTAGCCAAGCTCCGGTACTTTGTTGTTGTGGCAGCATCTGCAATTAATTGTTTCAGGACTGATGTTGTGTATCTCCATCAAACTTGGGTACATACTTGCGAAATCGAGTTCGGCAACGTTTTCATGATAACCAAGTTCAGGTGTGAAAATGAGTCCGCCGCGATCACTTAGCAACAATTCATCAGCGGTTTTAAAATCTTCTCCTTCTTTCTTTTCGGCTGGAATAAGAATGTTATTCCGATATGCATAACTCATTTGCATGCTCGCCAATCCTGTGCCGATAGCTGCACGCGATTGCTTTTGCATCGGTAGTTGTGTAAGTCGTGCAAGTTCGATAACGCCTTCGATATCCGATTCTCCCATGATAAAACTGTTTTCAGAATCAATGTGCCATCGTCCCGCCAGCATAAATGCGGCATCGCGATGGATTACTTGCCCGTACGTCCAATAACTTCGCTCTTTGGTATGGAAATAGCCCTGCGATTGGTCTCGGTTCAATAAAAGCGGAATATGGCATTTTATTGATATGTTTAAGAGCGTTGGGAGAAGTGTAGCATCTCCCCAGTCTGAAATTATAAGGTCAGGGTCGTAATTGTAAAAATGCCAATTAATTGAGTTCAGAACTTCTACGGGATCGTTCGACTCGATTGCATAAGTTTTGTCTTCATAGTTAAGTTCCAAATTTAGAGAGCGAGAGAATTTTGCTGAGAATGCAGCATTGTGCAATTTCATAATCCTTAAGTTAGGAATTTGATAATTGCAAGCATCAAATTTGTCATCCACGATGATTTGCCGAAGAATGTTTTTTTCATCAATGCAGAACTCACATCGTGCGAGAGGGAAAACTTGTCGATCGTACAAATACATTTGTGCAACTGGGATATTGCTGTTATAAAAAACAAAGTGAGGAAAAAATTTTTGGAATGTCCAAACGCAATAATTCAATTGGAATAGGTCATGAACGGTGATTTTTGTGACTTCTAATTCTTCACACGAAAATAATTCTAACTTCTTTTCTTTCCCAATCGTTATTGGAAGTTTGAATCTCTGTGTAAGTGCTGCAACACGTCTCTCGTCGCTTTTGGAAAGATGTAGATAGAAAGAAGGATGAAATGGATCGAAGCAACTATATGCTTTCTCATCGTTTCCGATGAACCAGACGATCATCCCATTTTTAACCGGGTAAAGGTCAAAGAAAAAACCCTTTATATTTTGGATCCTTTGTTGGTTGTGAGTCATTGGTTAATCGTTGATCTTCATTTGTTATTTGTACTTTATATGGAACTCATTGATCATTGCTCTACGCTCTTTGCTAATATCAGATATTGGGCGTCAGACGTTCTTCAAAGGCTCCATTACTCTGGCATTTCACTTCTCCAATTCCGATTTTCTTCTCGAGCAGTTTAACTTTTTTATATTGCTCCAATAACATACACATCAGTATTGTTTCCAGCGGTACTTCGTTGGCAAGGAAGGCACTGGCTGCAAGATGAAGCTTTGGTGTACGCCACAGTTCATC
>JBBIRP010000046.1:0-12151 GCA_037441745.1 Ignavibacteriales bacterium | reverse complement strand
TATTTTAAAAAAGTTTGTAAATTTAGGAATAGCAGTAGCAACTGAAAATGGTTTAATCGTACCAGTGATTAAAAATGCTGATGAGAAGAATTTTGTTGGTTTGGCAAGAGGATTAAACGATCTCGCAACACGTGCTCGTGCAAAGCGACTTATCCCATCAGAAATTGAAGGTGGATCGTTTACCATAACAAATTTTGGTGTATTCAATACTTTAATTGGTATACCAATAATTAACCAACCACAAGTTGCAATACTCGGGACAGGTGCTGTAAAAAAACGCCCGGTAGTAATAAATGATGCAATAGCGATTCGATCAATTGCACATTTAACACTTGCATTCGATCATCGCATCATAGATGGCGCTTTGGGTGGAACCTTCTTAGAAACAATTTGCAAGTTGTTAGAAAATTATGATCCCGAGAAAGTTTTATAAGATATTAACTGGTCGAAATTAAGGAAATTATAAGATTGAAAATTGATAACATCGAAATTAAATTACGAAAACGCCCAGATTGGTTAAAAGCAAAAATACCTTCAGGTGAGAATTATACTCGATTGAAAAATTTAATTGAGACTAAGAAACTCCATACGGTTTGTGAAGAAGCAAGATGCCCAAATATGAGTGAGTGCTGGGGCCACGGCACAGCCACATTCATGATACTTGGAGATATCTGTACTCGAAGTTGTGGTTTTTGTGCTGTAAAAACAGGAAAGCCGACTGAACTCGATGCTCAAGAACCTTGTCGTGTTGCAGAAGCAGTAAAAAAAATGGGTGTGCGGCATGCAGTAATAACCTCAGTTAATCGTGATGAGTTATTTGATGGTGGTGCACAAATATTTGCTGAGACAATCCGACAAATCAGAAAAATTAATCCCGATACGAAAATCGAAGTGCTAATTCCCGATTTCAAAGGTGATGAGTTTGCATTAAATATTGTCCTTGATGCTTTCCCTGATGTTCTAAATCATAACATTGAAACAGTACCGAGACTTTATCCAACCGTTAGACCACAAGCAAATTATAATCGTTCTCTTGAATTACTTAGACGTTCTAAGAATAGAGGGTTTGTAACAAAGACTGGATTAATGCTTGGCATCGGTGAAGAATCAAATGAAGTTATCGACGTTATGAGAGATTTAAGAGAAATTCATTGTAATATCTTAACACTTGGTCAATATCTTCAGCCTACTAAAGAACATCTCCCGATTCATCGTTATGTCCATCCAGATGAATTCAAAATGTTGAAAGAAGTAGGTCTCAAAATGGGATTCACGCATGTAGAGTCTGGGCCATTAGTCAGAAGTTCTTATCATGCAGAAGAGCAGATTACTAATAAATAATATCCTTGCTTATAATAAAAATTTTCATTAAATTTTATAAGTTTCCCGCTATAAGATTGGCGGGTTTATTTTAGAATCTTGCATTTTTTAACAATATCAAGGATTTTCTGTGGCATTAACTCAAAGATTGACATACTCATTTAAAGTGAACGAGATAGATAAAAAGTGGTATCTTGTCGATGCAAACGGGCAAACTCTCGGACGCGTTGCCAGCCGTGTTGCACATATACTTCGTGGTAAACATAAACCAATTTTCACTCCAAACGTGGACTGTGGTGATTATGTTGTTGTAATAAATGCGGATAAGGTTAAATTGACTGGTAGACGGAGCGAACTAAAGACTTACTTCCATCATACCATGTATCCTGCTGGTGCAACAGTGGAATCTTACAAAGAATTAATTAAGACTGAACCAGAACGGGTATTTACACACGCTGTGAAAGGTATGATTCCCCATAATCGACTTGGGGCACGCATCATAAAGAAACTGAAGGTATATAGGGGAACAGAACATCCACACAAAGCACAGTATCCCGAGCTGATTAAGTTATAAAGGAATAAGAAATGGTACATCATGTAAAAATAGCTGTTGGTAGAAGAAAAACATCTGTAGCCCGTGTAATCATTAAACCCGGTTCGGGCGAAGTTAAAGTGAATGAGAAAAAACTTGAACAATATTTTCCAATCGATACACTTAAAAATGAGGTGCTTCTACCTTTCACTGTGACAGAAACGATGGGAAAATATGACGTTGAAGCAAATGTAACAGGTGGTGGTCCGACGGGACAAGCTGGTGCCATCAAACTTGGAATATCCCGAGCATTGGTTGAGATGGATAGAGAGCTTCGCACAAAA
Organism: Ignavibacteriales bacterium; assembly: GCA_037441745.1. Classification (GTDB taxonomy): domain Bacteria; phylum Bacteroidota; class Ignavibacteria; order UBA10030; family SZUA-254; genus JACQYX01. The sequence goes on along the minus strand of JBBIRP010000046.1, from coordinate 9,955 downwards.
CTTCGTGAATATGATTTATTGACACGTGACTCGCGTATGGTTGAGCGAAAGAAATATGGCCAACGTAAAGCACGTAAGAGATTCCAATTCTCGAAGAGATAATTTTAGACTTAAGTTGAGAAAATTTTTTTACTCAACTAAGTAAAAATATAAATATAAATAATCAAACATACTTTCTGATTCTGTTGGAAGTGTCTGGTTGTAACGATCTGAAATACCTGGATCCCAGCAGAAGATGATGGAAGTAGAAGAATAACTAACATAGGAGTCAAAAAAATAAATGCCTCGAATTGAATTAAATGACCTACTTGATGCAGGTGCACACTTTGGGCACCTAACACGCCGTTGGAATCCCAAGATGAGACCATTCATCTTTATGGAACGCAATGGAATTCATATCATCGACCTGAAGAAAACTCAAGAACTTCTTGAAGAAGCTTGTAATTCGATTGCTAAGCTTGTTGCTGAGGGTAAGAAAGTCCTTTTTGTCGGGACCAAAAGTCAAGCAAGTCAAGTCATCCAAGAAGAAGCTAGAAGATGTGGTGCGTATTATGTTTCCAAACGGTGGCTTGGTGGTATGTTAACTAATTTTGCAACTATTCGTAAGAGCGTGAAAAGATTGCAAAACGTTGAGAAGATGGAAACCGATGGAACTTATGATAAAATTACAAAAAAAGAAGCACTTGTTCTGGATCGGGAAAAGGAAAAATTATCTGAGGTACTGTCAGGCGTTGTTGAAATGACTCGGTTGCCTGGCGCACTCTATGTTGTCGATATTAAGAAAGAGGAAATCGCGGTAAAAGAAGCAAGGCAACTCGGGATACCAGTATATGCCATCGTCGACACAAATTGTGATCCCAATATGGTTGATTTCCCAATCCCAGCAAATGATGATGCAATAAAATCAATTCAAACTATAACGAAAGTAATTGCTGATGCTGTTCTTGAAGGTCAAGAACAAATTTCAGAGATGCAGCAAGCTATGGAAGAAGAAGCTGAAGAAAGTCAAGAAGTTAGTAAATCTGATGAAGAAAATTAAAAAGTAATTAAATATTATTGAAGAGTAACAAATTATGGAAATTACATCTGAACAAGTAAAAATATTAAGAGATAGAACCGGTGCAGGAATGATGGATTGTAAGAAAGCTCTTGCCGAGACCGGCGGTGAGATGGAGAAGGCAATTGATTATTTGAGGAAGAAAGGCGCAGCTACAGCTGCAAAGCGTGCGGACCGAGCTACAAATCAAGGAGTTGTGGAAGCATATATACATGCGGGTGGACGAATCGGTTCGATGGTAGAATTGAATTGTGAGACTGATTTTGTAGCAAAGACTGACGATTTCAAACTACTCGCACGTGAAATTGCTATGCAAATTGCTGCGATGAATCCATTATACATCAGTAAAGAGGATGTTCCAAAAGAAGTAATTGACCACGAAAAAGAAATTTATCGCACACAAGCACGGAACGAGAAAAAACCCGAACAAGTGGTCGAACGGATTGCTGATGGAAAGTTAGAAAAATATTTCCAAGAATTCTGTTTATTAGAACAAACATATATAAAAGACTCTGGTAAGACGATTAAGGATTTGATACTCGAGATGACAGCTAAGACAGGTGAAAAAATAACAATCCGTCGTTTTCAGCGTTTTCACCTTGGAGAAAACTCATAATAAATTATAAAAGGTCTCATTATTCGGAGACCTTTTCTTCATAAGTTATGAAAAAGAAAAAATTAAAATTCCAACGTATTATACTCAAAGTGAGTGGTGAAGCACTCATGGGAAATATGGAATTTGGTATCGACCCAAAAGTACTGAACCGTTTTGCAGATGAAATTGCAGCTGTTCAGCGTGAAGGAGTTGAAATTGGAATTGTAATTGGTGGTGGTAATATTTATCGCGGCGTTGAAAACTCATCTGATGGTATTGATAGAGTCACGGGTGATCATATGGGTATGCTCGCTACTGTTATAAATGGACTTGCACTCCAAAGTGCTCTTGAGCATAGAGGTATTTTTACAAGACTACTTAGCCCGATAAAAATGGAAGAAATAGCGGAACCTTTTATACGCAGACGTGCGGTTCGGCATTTGGAAAAAGGTCGTGTTGTTATTTTCGCTGCAGGCACGGGAAGTCCCTACTTTACCACCGATACCGCTGCAGCACTTCGTGCAATCGAAATTAAAGCTGATGCTATCATAAAAGGTACTCGCGTCGATGGTGTTTATGACTCCGATCCTGAAAAATATCCCGATGCTGTGAAATATGATGAAATTTCGTATCAAGATGTTCTTGCCAAAGAATTGGAAGTGATGGATCATACAGCTATTACTCTTTGCAAAGAAAATCTTATGCCGATTGTTGTTTTTAATATGAACAGAGCGGGAGACCTTAAAAAGTTAATTCGAGGCGATAAGGTTGGTACAATCGTACACTCTAAGGATAATAAAAAACAGAAATAGTTTCTTTCGTAATTCAATATCTCATAATCGAAAGGAAGTCTATGATAAAGGATATAATTAAACAGACCGAAGATAAAATGAACAAGACTATCGAAGCTGTTCGTCAAGAGTTTATAAAAATACGAACAGGTAAAGCTACGACAGCTCTTCTGGACGGTCTGAAAGTTGAATACTATGGAGCTTTGATACCTCTTTCTCAAGTTGCAAATGTAAGTGTAAAAGATGTGCATACTATTTTAGTAGCTCCATGGGATAAAAGTATGATTCAACCAATAGAAAAAGCAATCATCGCTGCAAATTTAGGACTAAACCCAATTGTCGATTCTATCGGTATTCGCGTTCCGATACCTCCACTTAATGAAGAACGGAGAAAAGAACTTGTAAAATTAGTGAAGAAGTTTGCGGAAGATGGAAAAGTTGCTATCCGAAATGTTCGTAGGGAATCAATCGAACATCTGAAAAAATCAGAGAAAGCTGAACATTTCTCTGAGGATGAACGAAAACGAGCCGAGCAAGAAGTCCAAAAAATGACGGATAGATCCATTAAAAAAGTGGATAACCTTCTCGCATTGAAAGAAAAAGAGATTATGGAGGTTTAAACATCTCCAATTACTAAATCATCCTGAACAGCCGGTTCATCTCACTTGAATCGGCTTTATATTTTTATGATATTGTAACATTTAATTATTGCATCTCGTAAGATTGGATAGAATTTGATAGAAAGTGAAAAAATGGAATTAAATGGCAATAAACATAATAAGCTTTACAAATCGCGTCAAAATAAAATTATTGATGGTGTTTGCGGTGGAATTGCAGAATATTTTGATGTTGATCCAACCATCGTTCGACTTCTATGGGTCCTGCTGACATTAATGGGTGGTTCTGGTTTTTTACTATATATTATTGCAATGATAATCATGCCCGTAAATCCTGAACATATTGTTTCTAATCAACAATCAATTGTAACATATCCACCAGATAAAAGGCGTTTCTTTGGCGTAATGTTGATACTTATTGGTGCTTTTTTCCTTTTGATGAATATAGGTTGGTTCTGGGGGTTTAGCTGGTGGAGTTTCTCAAAAACAATTTTACTCCCAACGTTATTAATAGCCATTGGTGCTTTTCTTATTTATATACAAACAACTAAGAAAAAAGAAGCCAGTTCACAAGTTGATCAAACTTCACAATATGTGAACACCGATGGATCACCGCTTCATAAGCAAATGAAAAATTTGAAACGTTCAAGGACCAATAGAAAACTATTCGGTGTTTGTGGGGGTTTAGCAGATTATTTCGACGTTGATCCCACACTCGTCCGTTTTGTCTTTGTTGCTTTGGTTTTAATATCTTTTGGTTGGGGACTTCTTATTTACATTATTCTTGGAATTGTCATGCCAGAAGAAAAATTTATTTCTCAATAGTTAAAAAAGGATTGTGACATGTTCAATAAAACGTCTTGGCTTGGTGTCGTATTAATTATAATCGGCATCGTTATGCTCTTGGATAAACTCGATGTTCTAAGTGTTGATTTCAACACCATTCTCTGGCCTCTATTAATGTTGATTGGTATTGTCGTTGTTACGAATGGTTTTTCTGAGAACAGACGGGGCAAAATATATTGGGGGAGTGTGCTATTCCTTTATGCTTTATTTTTTCTTCTAAAATCAATTGACTATTTTGAAATTTATTCACGAACTTTTTTCCCCGCATCATTTCTTGTCTTTGGTATAGCATTCTTAATGATGTATATAAATAATTTCAAGGACTGGCCACTTCTAATTCCGGCTCTTGTCTTGATCGGTTTAGGTAGCGTTTTCATTTTAACTGACTATGGAGTTATTTATCAATGGGATGTTTGGAATTTCCTGAGGGTATATTGGCCAGTTATATTAATCTTACTTGGGATTGCAATTTTATTGAAACAATCAAGTATAAAGTCTAATTCTTAAATTGAAGCTTCCCTAAAGTTTAAGAATTTCAGAAAGCACCGACTTCTCCTCGATGTTGCAGAAGTAGCTCCTACTTATGGAGATGAGAATTGTTGTTATATAAGTTCATAGTACACTATCTCACAAGCGGCAACTTATTTTCCACATCGCATGATAGCGATTTCAATTGGCAGAAATACACACTGTTCGGCATCACCTCACTGCACTCATTAGTGTGGTCGTGATAGCAATAAAGCTTGGTTTGGAGTAGGTGTGCTCCTGCGTCGTTGCCAAGTGCGAGCAGCACATCAAGTGTTGATGGCAGCATTCGTTTGATTCTTTCATTGTTGCACTTAATCCTTCCGTACACTACCTGTGCGGTGATGTTGGAGCCGATGATGAACCTCAGCCCAAGTAGAAGAAATGCTGATGCGTGAATAATCGAGTCCGCATCGAGCGGATTAACGTGCAGAATCTGTGAATGAATTTGCTTGAATGCGAATGCCTTCGTCTTCAGCGTATCTTTAAACAGTTTTGATCTGTTTGTGTCGAGAAGTTTGGATGAATTATATTTACAATTGAATGTACAATAAATTATTTCCTATGTCGACCTAAAGAATTCAATATATCTAAAGTCAGGGATGCGCTTCGAGCCAATTTTTTCCAAGTCCAACCTCGACCACAATAGGGACGGTCAGTGGCAATGCATTTTTCATAACTTCGACAATCAAACTTTTCGACTTTAGCTCTTGGTTTTTATCAATCTCAAAAAGTAATTCATCATGAACTTGGAGCAGCATCCGAGCTTTTAATTTCGTATTTCGTATTTTGGAATTAATTCTGATCATTGCAATTTTTATCATATCGGCGGCAGTACCCTGTATAGGCATATTTATAGCCTGGCGTTCTGCGTTGCTACGTACAGTTTGGTTGCGGCTGTTTATATCTGGTAAGTACCTTCTTCTTCCGAGCAGTGTGCTTACGTATCCATCGTGTCGGGCTTTCGCAATTGTGTCGAATATATATTGATTGACTTTTGGAAAACGTTCAAAATATTTTGTTATAATTTCTTTTGCTTCCGCTTGTGATATTTCAAGGCGGGTCGCAAGGCCATACGGTCCAATGCCGTACATAATTCCAAAATTTACTTCCTTTGCTTTCCGACGCATTTCTTTTGTAACTTCGTTTAGTTTCACACCGAAAACTTTAGATGCAGTTGTAGCGTGTATATCTTCACCGTTCATAAATGCTTGTTTTAGTCCTTCATCTCCCGATATGTGTGCCATAATTCGAAGTTCGATTTGAGAATAATCAGCAGATAAAATCAGCATATCGTCTGAACTTGGGATAAATGCTTTCCGCATCTGACTTCCAAGCTCAGTCCTTATTGGTATGTTTTGAAGATTCGGATCACTGCTCGATAATCTTCCCGTTGCTGTTATTGTTTGATTGAATGATGTATGCACTCTTCCGGTCTTTGGATTTGTTAATGATGGAAGAGCATCGACATATGTTGTTTTCAATTTTTGGATTTGTCTGTACTCAAGTAGTTTTTCAATTATAGGATGTTTAGAACGTAATGTTTCTAAAACACCGACGTCGGTTGAAAAGCCAGTTTTGGTTTTTCTCCCACCAGGTAATTTCAGTTTTTCAAATAATATCTTACTTAGTTGTTGTGTTGAGTTGATGTTGAATTTTTCACCTGCTTGTTCATGAATATCCTCGGTTAATCGGTATAAGATTTTCTGGAGTTCTTTTGAAAATTGCCTTAAAAATATATCATCGAGTTTAATCCCAAAGCTCTCCATATCAGCTAAAACAGATATTAGTGGAAATTCGACTTCCTCACATAGTTTGTGAAGATGCTCAGATTCGAGTTTATTCTTTAATTCTAAAAAAATACGGAATGTTATATCAGCATCCTGGCAGGAATATTTGCCAACTTTTTCTGTAGGAATATCCCTTATGTTTTTTTTATCTTTACCAGTACCAACAAGTTCAGCGAATGAGATCATTTTGTAGTTGAGATGTTCTCTCGCTAATGCATCAAGGTTATGCTGCCCATCTGGTCGAAGTATGTAATTTGCAACCATCGTATCGAAATAGATTCCTTCCACTTTTATTCCGTGCGAAGCCAGAACAAGGATATCGTACTTAATATTCTGCCCAATTTTTTTAATAGCAGGATTTATAAAAACAGGGGAGATGGAGTTGAGGACAATGGTTGACGGAAGCCCGAGATGAAGTGTAGATGTGGAATTTGGACCAATAACTTGAGGAAATAAATTTTCTACTCCATAATTTATACTCTTTTCTCTCAACTCTTTGCTATCCGCCCTATTCTCTAAGCTAATCGGCACATACCATGCTTCTCTCGGTTTTACGGCAAATGAAATTCCAACTAATTCAGCATCTAGTGGATTTTTTGATGTTGTCTCGGTATCGAATACAAACATCTCCGATTGTTCAAGAATTTTCACCAAATTCAGAAGTTCTTTTTCAGATTTAATAATATGATATCTATGCTCATCACTTTGTATGTTGGCAAGTTCAAGAGTACTTGCATCAAAGTTTGTTTCTGTGTGAGTTTGAACAGGAGCTTCGAAAATCTTCCTCAGTAACGAACGAAATTCGAGTTCAGAAAATAGTTGAGCAAGTTTCAACTTGTCATACGGTTTTGCCTGAAGTTGATGAATATCTATATTGATGGGAACATTAGTTTTTATTGTTACCAGTTCTTTTGATATAATCGCTTTATCTTTATTCTCTTTTAATTTTTGTTGTAAACCCTTTTGCTTGATTTCGTCGAGATGTTTGTATAAATTTTCAATAGTTTCGTAATTTTTTATTAGTGGTATTGCTGTCATTTCTCCGATTCCGGGTACGCCTGGAATATTATCAGATTTATCACCAATTAATCCGAGTACCTCGATGACCTGCCCTGGTCCTACGCCAAATTTTTCGATTACTTTTTTTTCATCAATTATTTCCCATTCGTTGCCTCGCTTTCCGGGTTTATACATTTTAATGAGTGGAGATATTAATTGCATGAAATCTTTATCACCCGTGACGAGAAATGTCTTCATACCTTCCTGTTCTGCTTTTCTGGCGAGCGTTCCCATGATGTCATCAGCCTCGTAACCATTCATTTCTAAGCTTGGTACATTAAAAGCTCTTACAACCTCTTTCAATTTTTCGATTTGTGTTGCCATGTCTTCTGGCATCTTCTGTCGGGTTGCTTTATATGACTCGTACATTTTGTGTCGGAATGTAGGCTCCTTGGTATCGAAGACAACTGCAATATGATCTGGTCTTTCATCATTCAGAATTTTCATCAGTGCATTTACAAATCCGAAGATTGCACTTGTGTTTTCACCTTTCGAGTTGATAAGTGGTCGGTTGATGAACGAATAGTATGCACGGTATGCGAGCGCCATACCATCGATGAGGAAGAGACATTCAGAATTTCGAAATGAATGTGACATAAACTCTAATTTCTTATTTATTGAATAGAAAATAGGGATTTTTTATCCTCGAGCAAAATAAGTAATTTAATTTTTTGAATTCTACTCTCATTCATTCACAAATTCTACAACTTTAATTTCATTTGTTATAATTCTATTGGTGGGTTGGTTATCTTTGTAAAATTTCAAGATCATCACACCGCATATTAAAAATAATATACTGTTGAACACGAATACATAATTTAATCCAAAGTTGCCCGCGATAAAGCCCCCCGCTAATGGACCGATCATATTACCGAGGATTGTCAAACTTGTAGCTACGCCTATCATACCACTTTTTCTTTCTTCGGGTGAGATCAAACTTGTTATCGAGTAAAGTGAATGTAAAATACCCCCTCGTACAAATCCAAGTCCCGCCCTTAGAAAAATTAATGCAGTAATATTTGGTATTATCGTATGCAAACTATATGCAACACCAGTTCCGGTTAAAGCAATAATTAGATTTTGTTTGAAGCCAAGCCGGTCGTTTCTTCGACCCCACCAAGGCGACGAGATTACCATAAAAATTCCTGAAATCGCAATCGTGATTCCTGTTAATGTTGAAACATATCGTATTGTTGCCTTGAAGGTTTCAATAAAAAGTGCAAATAGTGGTTCGATCATTAATGATGCGATTTGTGAAATTACAATTATAATTGCAATAATACGTAGGTTATTATTGGTGAACATAAATATAAAATTTTCTACTATAGATTGTTTGTATTTAATTTGCTCTAAATGATTGACCTCGTGGACTAACTTTATGATTATAAATCCACCAACGAAACAAAGAGTAGCAGTGATAAAAAATATTTCTCTGTAACCAATAATGTCAGCTAAAAATCCGCCGAGGGCAGGTCCCAACATTGTTCCGCCGGCAGTAGCTGATTGAAGTACACCTAATGAATATCCAATGTGTTCTCTTGGAGTTGAGGTGGAAACGAGAGCTAACGCTGCCGCAATGAATCCACTGATTGCTCCTTGAAGCATTCTAAATATTAAAAGTTGATAAACGTTTTGTGAGAAACCAATTAAGATTTGTGATATACCCAATCCAATGATTGCACGGACAACCATCGCTTTACGGCCATATTTGTCACCCATCGTTCCCCAAAACGGTGTCGCAATAACTGATGTAAAGAATGGTCCTGCGAATGTTAAACCGCTCCATCGAGCAAGTTCATTTGGGTTCGTGACACCTAACTCTCTGATGTAGAAAGGAAGGAATGGAACAACAAGGTTCATTCCTATCATCGCCAGGAATTGAGTTCCCCACAGTACGTACAAATTTTTCTTCCAAATTTCCATTGCTTCAATAAGATACAAAATTATTTATAATAATTACACGGCGAAGTTTATAAAAATTATTTTGGAGAGCTATGAAATTACCCGCAAGCGAAAATGCAATTTCTTGAAAGTATATATATTTATTCTCGAAATTCATTATATTCACTTCCATGTTCATCTATTTTATAATGATTTTTCAATCCTTCATTGCCAGTGGTACTCATATTATTGCAAAGGTTGTTGTAAGAGATGTTGACCCAGTAACGCTTACAATGATCCGATCTATATTGGCTGCAATCGGACTTTATATCCTCACTAAATTTCGATGTACAGTCTTTAAATTTCATAAACAGGACTTAAAAAATATTTTATTTTTAAGTTTTTTAGGTATCCCTTTTAACCAGTTCCTTTTTCTTTATGCGATTAAATTAACAACACCTTCGAATGCTGCTCTATTATATAGTACAACGCCAACTATGGTCTTGATTATTTCGAGGATATATGGATCAGAAAAAATATCTTTAAAAAAGCTCGTTGGAATCATTATCGCTTTTGTTGGGATATTAATAGTAATATTTGAGAGAGGTATTGATTTACACTCTGATTATACTGTCGGAAATATCATATTATTTTTTGCGGTAATTGCTTGGGCATTATATACAGTAAAAGGGAAAATTATGATTCCTAAATATGGTGCATTTAAAACGAGTGCGGCAACGATGATAATTGGTGCTATAATGTTTGTACCAATTGGATTTTTTAGTTTTATTAAA
>JBBIRP010000045.1:9253-12495 GCA_037441745.1 Ignavibacteriales bacterium | reverse complement strand
AAGTGACAATGTGAACGCTTCGATCGGATATAGCGGTGCATTTGGAGTTACATGTACCCTGGGTTTCACAATTAATAATTTTTCAATCTCTCAACCATTCGAGGGAGGAGCGGGACAAATGTTAAGTTTCGATTGGCAATTTGGCGAAGGTGCCAGATTTAGAACTTTTTCATTAAGTTTCACAGAACCATGGCTATTTGATCATCCAACCACTCTTGGATTTAGTATTTTCGACTCGCGCCAAAGGTATGTGTGGGACTTACGACAAACTGGAATTTCAGCACGCATAGGAAGAAGGTTAAATTGGCCCGATAATTACTCCCGAGCAGATTGGACTTTAAGATTTCAAAGCAACGACGTCAGAGATAACGGTGGGAGTATTTACTATCAAACTGGAGTTACAAAACAAGTAAGTATCACACAGGTTTTATCTCGCAATAGTACCGATAGCCCTATTTTTCCAACTATCGGTTCCAGTGTTGCATTATCAACTGAAATTTCTGGAGGTCCACTCCCTGGCAATGTTGACTATCATAAATGGCTCTTTAACGCCGAATGGTATATTCCTCTTTTCGGTTTCAGCAGATTAGTTCTCTATTCCTCAACAAGTTTGGGTTACTTAGAAGGTTTTCATAAAGATTCAAAAATTCCACCAATAGAATTTTTCTATATGGGTGGTACACTTGTGGGGTACGTTTCGACAACACCACTTCGCGGTTATGAAGACCGCAGTGTTGGACCAGTTAACAGTCTTGGACAAGAAGAAGGCGGTAGAGTTCTTAATAAACATACGCTCGAATTAAGACTAGCTGCCACTCTTAATCCGGTACCAATATATTTTCTTGGGTTTATAGAGGGTGGAAATGTTTATAGAGATTTTCGTCATACTGATTTCTTCGATTTAAAGAGATCATTTGGTTTTGGTGCAAGGTTGCTAATCCAACCCATCGGTATGATCGGTTTTGATTACGCATACGGTGCTGATGACGTTTTACCAAAAGATGGAAAGCCTGATGGTTGGCATTTCCATTTTCAGTTCGGAAGAGGTTTTTAATTAAATCGTATATTTACCAACAATAACAAAGAGGTTAATGTGAAAGAAATAAAATTTATAGTTCCAATAGTTATTATGTGTGCATTACTAGTAACAAATATAAATGCACAATCAATAAAAATTGGGTTCGTTAATTCTGCTAAAATACTTCAGGAATACCCAGAGGCAATAGAAGCTAACAAAAAATTAGATGCTCTCGGTAAACAATGGCAAGCAGAACTTGAACGAATGAGCAAAGAATTACAACAAAAGTACGAAGACTTTCAAAAGAAAGAACCATTGCTTAAAGAGGACGAAAAAAGAATTCAGCGTGAAGAACTCATCGCTCTTGAACAAAAAGGTTACCAATATAGACAAGATAAATTTGGTACCGACGGTGAACTTGCAATAGTAACCGATTCGCTCTTAAGACCTATTAAGCAGAAGGTAATGAAGGTTATCGAACAAATTGCAAAAGAAGAGAAAATACAATTCATGTTCGACCGTAATGAACAGATTATGTTTCTTCTTTACGGTGAGCCCAAATATGATTACACAAATTTAGTAATCGATAGATTAAAGCGTGGTAAATATTAATAATATTAAAAGGATTAAGCTATGAAAATAAGCATCAAATTCTTCTCGCTCGTAATATTACTTTTGTACTTTGCTAATTACGGATTATCCCAATCAAAAATTGGTTGGATTAATTCTAAAACAATTATGGATAAACTACCAGAGGCACAAGATGCACAGCGCCAGTTAGATAATTTAGTTGCAGATTGGCAAGGTGAACTGGCAAAAATGCAAAACGAATGGCAGAAGAAGTATCAAGAATATGATAAGAAAAAACTTATTCTCACAGATCAAGCTCGAAGTGAAGCTGAAAAAGGATTACAGGAACTTGATAAGAGAATAGCAGACTACAGGAATAAAAAATTCGGGCAAAACGGTGAACTTTTTAATAAGCAGAGTGAACTGATGAAACCTATTCAGAATAAAATCTTCAAAGCTTTACAAGAAATCGCTCAAGAAGATAACTACGATTATATATTCGATAAGAGTGGTGAAATACTTTTGATGTACACAAACGATAAATACGATTTAACAGAAAAAGTTATTGAACGCCTAACAACTTTCAATAAATAATGCGATTAACCGATATTGCAAAATTCATCGACGGCGAAATAATTGGGGATGATGTTGAAATCTATCGTGTAGCAAAGATAGAAGAAGCTGAGCGCGGAGATATTACATTTCTTGCAAACCCGAAATATAAAAAATATTTGATAACGACAAATGCGTCAGCCGTTCTCGTTTCTCGAAACGAACACTTTATGGAACTCGATCAACGAGGCTTTCGAATCAACGTTGTAAAAGTAGATGATCCATATCGTGCATTTTTACATTTAATTGATATTTTTCATCCTCCTATAAAACCAAAAACATATGGCATACATAAAACAGCAATTATTTCACCAACAGCACACCTTGGTTCAGATATCTCGATAGGTCCTTTTGTTGTGATCGGAGATCGAACAGATATCGGTAATAAAACAACTATATATCCGGGCACCATAATTGATGACGATGTTATAATTGGGGAGAAAAGTACGATATATGCAAACGTTTCAATCCGCGAGCAATGTAGAATTGGGAACAGAGTAATAATTCATTCTGGAACTGTAATTGGAAGCGATGGTTTCGGCTTCGCGCCTAAAGAAGATGGTAGTTATGAAAAAATACCACAACGGGGAAATGTGGTCATCGAAGACGATGTTGAAATTGGTGCCAACTGCACTATTGATCGCGCTACTCTTGGTGAAACTCTGATCAAGCGTGGTGTCAAATTAGACAATTTAATCCATGTCGCACATAATGTCGTCATCGGAGAAGATACAGTTATAGCAGCACAGACTGGAATTTCAGGTAGTACGAAAATAGGCAAACAATGCTCATTCGGTGGCCAGGTAGGTTTAACCGGTCATATAACAATAGCCGATAAAACAAAAATCGGAGCACAATCTGGAGTACCAAAATCAATCAATGAGTCTGGCAAAACATATTTTGGGTATCCAGCAAGAGAAATACATGAAACATTAAGAATCGAAGGAGCACTCAGGCAGTTGCCACAACTTCTTATCGAATTTCGAGAACTTCAGAGACGCATTGAGCAACTCGAACAAGTTTTAAAAATCCAATCATTAGA
>JBBIRP010000045.1:6099-9239 GCA_037441745.1 Ignavibacteriales bacterium | reverse complement strand
GAAATACATGTTAGAGCAGCAAAGAACAATTAAACATTCTACTTCAATGACAGGTACAGGTTTGCACACTGGTGTTGCAACAACACTAACATTTAAACCTGCACCAATTAACTACGGAATTCGATTTAAAAGAATTGATCTACCTAACCAACCAGAAATCCCAGCACTTGTAGATTATGTTGTCGAGGTAAAACGTGGTACTACACTTCAAGTTGACGAAGCAAAAGTACATACCGTTGAACATATTCTCGCTGCGATTGTTGGATTACAAATAGATAACATATTAATTGAATTAAATAATAAAGAGCCGCCAATTGTGGATGGTAGTTCTAAACCATTTGCAGATGCATTACTTAAAGCAGAATTTATTGTACAGGATGCACCGAAGGACTATCTAATAATCGATCAAACCGTACAATACGTGGATGAAGAACATGGAGTTCACATTGTAGCATTACCAACAGATGATTATCGTTTAACTGTCATGATTGATTATCATAACCCGGCGCTCGGGAGTCAGCATACAGGTCTTTTTAATTTGGAGAAAGAATTTTTGGATGAATTTGCACCAGCGCGAACATTTTGTTTCCTTCATGAAGTCGAAGCATTGCATCAACAAGGTTTGATAAGAGGTGGAACATTAGATAGTGCAATAGTTATAGCAGATGATGACCTTACGGATGAGAAAGCAAAACGAATAACAGAGAAATTGGGTTTAAAGGAGACATTAGTAATCGGGAAGAACGGCATCATTAATGATAAGATTCTACGATTTAAAAATGAACCCGCAAGACATAAACTACTAGATTTAATGGGCGATTTGGCACTCATCGGTGCTCCCTTTAAAGCACAAATTCTGGCAGCGCGACCGGGACATGCAAGTAACGTCGAGTTTGCAAAAAAAATTCGAAAATTGTACCAACAGCAAGTACTAATAAAAAAATATCAATTCGAGAAAAGAGAAGGGATAGTTTTTGATATCAATGCCCTTCAAAAAATTCTACCGCATCGCTATCCATTTCTTTTAGTTGATAAAGTTATCGACTTCAAACTCGATGAAAAAATAGTTGGCGTAAAAAATGTAAGTATCAATGAATGGTTTTTTGAAGGTCACTTCCCTGGGCGACCCGTTATGCCTGGTGTTCTAATAATCGAAGCCATGGCACAAGTTGGTGGCATTCTTCTTCTAAATGGGTTAGCAAATCCGCAAGGTAAATTAGCAGTCTTCACGTCGATAAATAATGCAAAATTCAGAAAACAAATTATACCAGGTGATCAACTTATATTGGAAGTAGCACTTAAAAACCGACGGGCAAAGATTGCAATACTCGAAGGTAAAGCATATCGGAACGGTGAACTTGCCGCAGAAGCTGAGTTGAGCGCTGCAATAGTTGATCGTGAACCATAAATAATTTTGAATTTCCGAAATAGATTATATGAACACAAATATACATCCTCAAGCAATAGTTAGTCCGAAGGCGCAGATTTCAGAAAATGTAACAATCGGCCCGTTTACGATCATTGAAAATGATGTAACAATAGGAGCCGGAACACACATAGCGTCTAATGTTCTAATTGCTAATGGGACAAGAATTGGGAAAGACTGTCGCGTTCATCATGGAGCAGTCATTGGCACCATTCCCCAAGATTTAAAATTTCACGGAGAGATCACAACACTAGAGATTGGAGATCATACCGTAATTAGAGAATTTGTTACAATGAACAGAGGAACACGTGAGAGCATGAAAACGTTAGTCGGGAATCATTGCTTCATTATGGCTTATGCCCATATTGCCCATGATTGTGTTATAGGGAATCATGTCATCCTTGCAAATGCTGTTAATATGGGGGGACATTGTATTCTTGAAGATCATGTTGTAATAGGCGGAATTGTTGCGATACATCAATTTACACATATCGGCTGCCACGCGATGGTTGGCGGCGGATTTCGCGTTACAAAGGATATACCTCCATATGTTCTTGCTGGGGCGGAACCATTATCATTTAAAGGATTGAATATCGTTGGATTACGGCGTAGAAATTTCTCACCTCAAACTATCGAGACATTAGATAAAGCCTATAATCTTATTTACCATTCTCAATTAAATGTAAGCCAAGCGCTTGAACGAATAAAACAAGACTTACCTATGACCGATGAGATAAAACATATTATCGAATTTATTCAATCGAGTAAACGTGGTATAATCGGTCGCAAATGATTTGGAAATACATCAATACAGGATATAAAAATGGTGCGTTTAATATGGCGTACGATGAAAATCTCGTACACAAATTTAATTCCTTTAATCAGAAACCTATATTAAGAATCTATGGTTGGAATCCACATGCAATTTCTGTTGGCTTTAATCAAGGCATTGACCACTTTGATTTAAAAAAATTGAATGATAATGGAATAGATATAGTACGGCGCCCTACGGGAGGAAGAGCAATTCTGCATGCACACGAATTAACATACAGCGTTATAATCAAATTAAATGATGATGGACCAAGAGCTATCTATACTTTCATCAATAAGGGGTTACTTCGCGGTTTACAACTTCTTGGAATCCGAGCAGAACTTTCAAGTGACGATACAGATTTTCGGAAACATTATCAAACAAATCAAGCCGTGGCTTGTTTTTCGACATCTACAAAAAGTGAGATTAAATATAGAGGTAAAAAATTAATTGGCAGTGCACAACGTAAATATGGAAACGTAATACTCCAGCATGGTTCTTTTTTACTAGGGTCTGATCATAGAGACATAGTAAAATACTTATCGCACAACATAATCGAATTCCAAAGAATAATTGAAGAAACATTATCTTTAAAAACGATAGAAGCAGAAACCATTCTCCGAAGACATATCTCATTAGAAGAAGCAGCAGATGCAATTAAACATGGATTTGAACTCGAGTACAAAATAGAATTCGAAGATATTGAAGATAATGACTTCATCGAAGAAACAAGTAAATCATCTGTAAATGTTTAGGTGGAATTATTTATGGGGAAAAATAATAACAAAGATAAAAAACAACGAGTTGTAACAACAAAAACCGTCATGATGATGAAAGAAACAGGCGAAAAGATTGCCATGTTAACTGCATACGATTTTTTAGTTGCAAAATACCTTGATCAGG
>JBBIRP010000045.1:0-6078 GCA_037441745.1 Ignavibacteriales bacterium | reverse complement strand
GTCGGTGATTCACTCGGCAATGTCGTTCATGGATATGAAACAACACTTCCGGTAACAATCGACGATATGATTTATCATGCAAAAGCTGTCAAACGTGGTGTAAAGAATGCATTAATAGTAGTTGATATGCCGTTTATGTCATTCCAAACAAGTATTGATGATGCAGTACGTAATGCGGGTAGAATAATGAAAGAGGTAGGAGTTGGAGCCGTCAAATTAGAAGGGGGTGAATATATTGCTGATATCGTTAAGCATCTCGTGAAAATTGGTATTCCAGTTATGGGACATTTAGGTTTAACACCACAGGCGATAAATAAATTTGGTACTTATGAGGTCAGAGCGACAACACAAGAAGAAGCTAATGAATTACTGCACGATGCGAAAGTTTTAACCGATGCAGGAATTTTCGCACTTGTCTTGGAAAAAATACCCGCCGCTTTAGCGAAGAAAGTTACCGAATCTATTCCAATCCCAACCATTGGTATCGGGGCAGGACCACATTGTGACGGACAAGTGTTAGTCGTTTATGATATGCTCGGATTGACCGAAGAATTTAAACCACGCTTTGTAAGGCGTTATTCTGAATTGGCAGAAACGATGAGACAAGCTTTTCGAACGTATATTCATGATGTAAAATCGAATAAATTTCCCACCGATAAAGAAAGCTATTAAAGTTAATCGTGAAGAAAAGTTCTAAAAAACTAAATATTTTAATTTCAAACGATGACGGCATAGATGCACCGGGGATTTATTCTTTAGCTCAATCTCTAAAAAGAATTGGTTATGTAACAATTGTAGCACCTGATAAACAAAGAAGTGCTGTGGGGCATGCCATAACGATGAATTATCCTCTTCGTGTGAGAAAATTTTTCAAGGACGGAAATTTCTTTGGTTTTGCTGTTGATGGTACACCAGCAGATTGCGTGAAGATTGCTGTCAGGACTATCTTAAAAGAAAAACCTGATTTACTTATTTCGGGCATAAATCATGGTTCTAATACTGCAATTAATATAATTTATTCGGGAACTGTTTCTGCCGCTACCGAAGGAACAATTCTTGGAATACCTTCAATCGCAGTTTCTCTAACAACCTACGATAAACCTGATTTTAGTTTTGCATCAAAATTTTCAAGGAATCTTGCTGAATTAGTAATCAAAAAAGGTTTACCAAAAGATACCTTACTCAATGTTAATATACCACCATTAAAGGAAAAAGAAATCCGCGGTATTCGAATCACACGACAAGGTAAATCACGATGGGACGATACGTTTGATGTTCGTAAAGATCCAAACAACAAAGAATATTATTGGTTAACTGGTAAACTCGAAGTCCTCGATGTCTCCGAAGATACTGATATCATCGCTATTTCTAATAAATACATTTCTATTACCCCGATACACTTCGATCTAACAGATTATAAATCACTCCCATTGATAAAAAGTTGGAACATTAAGAGTTTATTAAAGAAAAGAAAATAAACTAGAATTGATTTCCTTAAGAACATCTCAAAAGGAAAGTTAAACCAATAATGGTGAGAGTTGCATATTGAATTTTTTTGGCAATTTTCATATTCAATACTTTTATTTCATGCCAGATATACACCAAAATATACATTGCTAATGTTAATAATACAAAAAGTCCTAAGCATTCGAGGTAATTTAGATTGGGGCCGAAATATCTGATGAAACTCCATTTATAGGTGTATCCATAAATTATTAGTAGGTGAACTGTGTATACTAACAATGATTCTTGTCCAAATATGATAAAAAGAGAATTACTATTAATCTCATGGTTTCTTAAATAGAACCACATAATTGCCAAGGCAACAAGAACTAATCCAAGTCTAATGAAGAAAAACTGTGGGCTAGCTTTCCAGAAATCATGTTTTGGATAAATCTTAACCGGTATGATTTCAATAATGAGTGATGTCAATATACCAATAAGTGAAATTACAATTAAGTAATTCATAAATTTTTTTTCATTTTCACTACCGACCACTTTTAAGTAGAGAAATCCAATAATGCATCCACTCATTAAAAAAGATGACCAGGGAAAAATTGGAAATTGAGATTTAAATTCGGTTGTAAAGTAGGGCCTAAGCCAAACTGCTACTGACGTAAAGTCCATTTCCCTTATATTTGGAGATATAAAAACAATCAAAACAGTTATAAAGGCGATGATATATAAGAAATTAGACTTTCCCCTAGAGAGCATTGCAATAATAAGCGTAATCAATAATGAAATTGCTATTAATTGTAAAATATCTACTTGGAAAAAAGGTAGCCAAATATTTACATCTGTAATGGAAATTAAACGCTTCAATGAAAAGAACGGAAGATGAAGAGAATAACCGATTATCAAAATGAATAGTATTCGCAACACATATTTCCACATTGATTTTTTTAAAAATATGTACTCATCCCATTTTCGATTCAACGAGATTGCAGAACCAAGACCGGCGCATAACAAGAAAGAAGGTGCGACCAATCCATTAAGAAAAGTGAGTATTTTAAAAGAAGCAAGATCTTTTATATCGCTGCGAAGAAGTGCATTAACAATGTGTGTTTCGATCATTACGAACACTGCCCAACCGCGAAGGAGATCAATAAATTTAAATCTTTGTGATTGTTGGGCAACCGACATTTATAATCTTGTATCTATTTTTTTGCTAACTTACTTTTTAAAATTGCTTCTAAATTATCAAGATCAATCGGTTTAGTAATATACGCATCTACTCCCAACGTTTTCCCATATTTTTGTGCTAAAAAATCATCTACTGCAGTGAGAAAGAAAAAGGGAATATTAAGGAATTTTTTATTTTTCTTAACTTCTTGAAACAATTCAAAACCATTCATAGGTTGCATTCTCAAATCAGCGATTATTACATCGGGAGTGTTCGATTTAAGAACTTTCAATGCTTCTGACCCACTTTCTGCGGTTAGTACATCGTAACCCCTATCTTCCAATCCCATCTTCAAAGAGCTTAATGCTTCGACTTCATCATCCACATATAAAACTTTAAATCTTGCCATGAAGTACCTTTTGTTATTTGAAAGATTTTTTTAAAAAATATTTTACAGCTTTGTCTGCGGCCTCGATAAACGGATCAGGACTAACAATATTACCAGTTGCATTTTTCATCCACATGTCCGGAGTAATTCTACCAACCTTTGCCATTCTTTCAAATTCTGGTCCAATTACTCCAGCTTTCTTCATTTGAGATTCTACCTGAAAAGCTATCATATGGCCAAGAGCATAATCAGGTAAATACATGTAAGAATCAATCATGTGTGAATAAATTCCTAACAATACAACATCATTCTTTTTGAATATCGGAGCGTAATATTTATTCCAGATATTTTTTACAATGCTTAGAGTAGCAGTTTTGAGTTCAGATGGATTTGCATCCGGATGATCATACATCCAATGCCACACTTCTATGTCTACAAGCGATACACCAGATATTTCGTACAATGCCCAGAAATCATTCAATATTTTCAACATCTCACCATGTTCATCCTGATCTTTCAATCCTAACAGTTTCAGGTCATTACCCTGAAAAACAAAAGCTAAAGCTTCAGTAAATGCAGTGTTCGGTACACCTTGTAAAAAGTAATGGTCTATATCATTCAATGAGAATATTTGCTCAACATTATGTCCCATTTCATGAATTGCGATATTATATCCTTTATAATTCATTCCATCTTTTCCGATACGAGTACGCAGATGAGCTTTTTCGGAACGCATCCCGGCTCCCATAGCATGACCTGAACCTCTTGCTGGATCTACTATTATATTTTCAGCAAGATATTCAGCACGCTCACGATCAAAGCCAAGTTTAATAAGTAGGTTTGGGATATCTTTCTTATATGCATCTGCATTTGGATATTTTTTTGAAACAATCTCATCAAGCTGTGATTCAGTATATTTTCCACGAGGACGAAAGCCATTATACCAAATATCAAATGGTTCAAGTTGACGTCCGAGTCGTGATTCAATTATTTTTGCAATCTCACCAATCAGTGGAGAAGCTAAAACTTTTTCCAACATTTCTCTTACTCTTTTTTCGGGGATTTCCCGATTTTCATCAAACCGACGTGCAATCAATGTTGGTGCGGTCGGAGAATATGGATCCAACAACCTCGATGCATGAAACGTTTTTAAAAGTGTTTCATATCTTGTATCTGGTTCTGGATCATTAGAAACCTTTATGCTATCTGGTTTTGGTAATTCAGCATCACGAACATCTGTTATCTTGACTTCGTTTGTGTATGGGTTCCAATCTACATAAGGATTATTAATCACGATTTGAGGTATTGTCTGTGTAACAATTCTTTCCATAACCTGCTGAATCATTTTCTGTTTTGCAAAACCATTTGTTGGATCACTATAATCAGCTTTCAATTCATCACGTAGATTCCAATGTGAAAGAAGTCGCATTTTTGGCGGGAAAAGTCGTTTCCCCTCATTATCAAGCAAATGATGCATCCAGATGTTATATTCAGAAATATATTTATCTGCATCTGAAGATGTTTTTGCAATTTCTAAATTCACATCAGCAGGAATACGTTTTGAAAATATTTGCGCTAATCTTGCTTCAGCCCATTGCCTACGAGTCCAATGATTTCCCTCGGTTAAGCGTTGCTCAAGTGTCGTCAATGGATAATTCAATAAAACGATGAATGCGATTTTATTCTTGAAAAAATCATCCATGATGTGAGCAGATGGATCATATCCTGCAAAGATTTCGTCGAAAGGTAATATTGGTCCCAAATCAAGGTCGGATTGATTCCGAAATTCTCTTGAAATCTCTTGCATATGACCAAAAAGTTTCTCAAACAAATATTCAAAGCGATTAAACATCACGTCTAATGTATTTTGATCCCCTGCAAAATTTGTTCTAATAAAATCCTCAAAAACTTGAGCATCCCCATCTTCTTGCCGCCAGAAATCTCCAACCTGTTTCAATCCACGCTGAATTCGAGGTATTTGTTCTTTACTATATTTATTGGATAATTCCATTTCCATCTTCGTAATAGATGAATTTAACCAAGGTAATTTCACAGATTGAGCGTTCATTTTATTAATTCCAGAAATGGTAATAATTAGTAAGATTATCGGCAAAAAGCGATAAATTTTCAGCATCGTAAACGTCCTTATTATTTTAGAGTCATGGATGGAATGAATTTAACTCATTTTCTAATAGATTGCAAATCTAAATCTACAATACTTCCATTTAAAAAATACAAGTCCGTCTTCTTACTGGTTTTAATTAAGAAGACGGAATAAGAGGTTTTATTTTACTATCTCATCAATATCATCTTTTTGACGTCAGTAAAACCGCCAGACTGCAATTGGTAAAAATATACTCCGCTTGCAAGTGCCGATGCATTCCAATCTATCTCGTATGTCCCGGCCTGTTTGACCTCGTTTAATAATGTCGCTACTTCTCTTCCAAGCACATCATATACTTTCAATGTTACCAATCTAGTTTTTGGTATTTGAAAATGAATTTTAGTTGTGGGATTGAATGGATTTGGATAATTTTGAGAAAGCGAATATGAATTAGTAATTTCAGAATCAATCTCCTTTACACTCAAATAAAATGGATTCGTTCCTCCTGCTTCGAAATATCGCCCTGCAAACTCTTGTAAATAAAGATTTGCCACTCGATTGTCTTGTAAGATTACAGTGTTTTCATCATTTTTATTTTCTGCGGAACTAGACCAATTATGTGAACCAGTTACTAAAAACGCAGTATTACCAAATGGCTCAGCATCAACAATTACATACTTGTGATGTAGTAATCCTGAACCACCTTTTAGCAAAACGTCGATACCATTTGATTGGAGATAACTAAATTGATTACCTGTATCTGTATTATTATCCATAACTACCCGCGCAGTCACTCCTGCATTTTTCTTTTGAATTATAGAATCAGCAAGTTCTTTCCGAGTAAATGTTAATATTGCTGCATTTATTGAATATTTAGATTTACTTAAGATTTTTCCTATCTGCAATGTAGTTCTATCACTCGGACTAAAGTAACATTCTATACTTTTACCATTTATAACGAAT
>JBBIRP010000044.1:0-12496 GCA_037441745.1 Ignavibacteriales bacterium | reverse complement strand
TGAATCGATCGAAGCCGCCTCAGCCCTTGAGAAAGCAATTCAACTAAATGACAAAAGTGTTGATGCACTGAGCGCACTAGGACTTGTGTACGACGAGATGAAACGTTTTGAAGATTCTGATAGTATTTATGAGAAAGCGCTTCGACTTGACCCGGCAAATCATCTACTACTTAACAACTATGGATACAGTCTTGCGGAACGCGGTCTTCAACTTGAGCGAGCATTAAAAATGTCGAAAGAAGCAATAACACAGCAGCCTGAAAATCAGTCATATCTTGACACTTATGGTTGGATTTATTACAAGCTGGGAGATTATAAAGAGGCAGAAAAATGGATTCACAAAGCAATAGAGCTTGGATCAAATAGTGCTGTGATTCATGAGCACATGGGCGATATTTACTTCAAATTAAATGAAAATAATAAAGCAATGGATTATTGGAAGAAAGCACTAAAGCTTGATCCTAATAATAAAAATCTGCAGGAGAAGATTTTACGCGGAGGATTGTGAAAATACTAAATGTTGTTTCGTTGAGCATTGCTTTTTTTTCTTTTAATTGTGCAACAACAAAGAAACATATGAAGCCGACATTAGAACTGAACAATGCAGAGCAAGTGTTGAAATATGTCGTGGAACGTAAAAGCAAAATTAAAACAATGAGTTGCGAAGGGAGAATTACATTGGAAATGCCTGAAGAATCAAATTCTGGTTCTTTTAAGATGGCTTTGAAAATACCAGACTCTATAAAAATAGATTTGCACGGACCTTTCGGGATAAGTGCAGGTTCACTTTCTTTAACACGAGAAAATTATATTTTCTATAATCCATCCGAAAATTCTGTCAGAGTAAATCGGATTGATTCAAATATGTCAAATCCATTTCTACCCCTTGAAATAAGTTTCGATGACTTAATAAATGCAATAATAGGTACACCATTGTTGTTGCAAGAAGATGACTCGATAAGAAATTTTTTTATTAAGGGAAATGATTATGTGCTTATCATTCCGCATAATGATGGTTTTAAGGAATACAAAATTGATAGGGAAACATTAATACTGAATACATTCAGACTCGCAGATTCTACTGAGGGAACAATCACATACGTTGCAACAGATCAGTACGATGAGGAACAGGAAATATCCATGCCTATGTTTGTAAGAGTTGTTCTTCCCCTAAAAAATTGGAGTGTAACAATTGCTATGAGTGGTTACGATATTAATACGCCCGTAAATTGTTCTATTACATTTCCAAAGTCTGCAAAATATTTTCAGCCACAATGAGATTGATTAAACTCGTTTTCATACTTCTTTTGTGTCTCTATAACCCACGTTTAGTTTTTGCATCGTCGCCCGGTGAAGATATTAAGAAAAAACAGACACAGCTTGATAAACTTCGTGACGAAATAGAGAAATACGAAGTAAAAATAAAAGAGAATGAGAAGAAAGAAAAATCAACACTCGATGTGCTGTCGTCGTACGACAAGCAGGCAGTGCTTCTTCGGAAGTTAATTAGAAAATTGAAAGACCAAGAACAGGAATTACAAAGAAGTATTGATGAAACAAAACGTATCATTATCGAGCTAAGTGGCCAGATGTCGTTTCTTAAACAAAATTATGCCGATTATGTCAAAACGGTTTACAAATATGGAAGAACATACGATCTGGAATTGCTTTTATCATCGAAATCGTTCAATGAACTGTTAATAAGGTCGGAATATTTGAAGCGTTTTTCTGAACAGCGGAGAAAGGATTTGGAAAAAATAGATACGAAGCGTTTTTCGATTGAGGAAGAAAATAAAAAATTAATTAGTCAACTGGAAGATCAACGAAATTTGATCGCCGAAAAGCGGAAAGAAGAACAGCGGCTGAGTAACAGTATGAAGAAACGAAAAGCCATACTTGCTGAGATAAGGAAGAATAAAAATAAATACAAGCGTGAACTTGAGCGTCGGAAACAGGACGTGAAAGAACTTGAGAAGATTATCGCAAAACTGATTGATGAGGAGAATCTCAGAAAAAATAAAACCGATATTAGTATTTCTCCGGAAGTTTCTACTAAATTTGGGTTTTCTATAAAGAGGGGATTTCTGCCTTGGCCTGTCGCCAGGGGTAAAATCGTCTCTCGTTTTGGTATGCAGCAGCATCCGATGCTTGGCACGATTACTCAAAACACGGGCGTTGATATTTCTGTACCGATAGGAACAGATGTGCGAGCAGTGGCTGAGGGCGAAGTTTCAAAGATACATTGGCTCCCATCGTACGGAAATCTGATTATTCTTCATCACAATGAAGGTTACAGAACTGTTTATGCACACCTTTCAGAGATTTTTGTCAACGAGGGGGATAAAATAAAAGAAGGTGCTATATTAGGAAAGAGCGGAGATTCAATAAATGGTTCAGTATTACACTTCGAGATTTATAAAGGAAGAGAAAAACAAAATCCAGAACAGTGGCTAACTCAGAATGGAATATCACAAAAGTAAAAAAACGAACGATGATACCATCTAATAAACTTTTCGCAATAGGTTTAATTGCGTTGATAGTTGTATTATCGATAAGTTTTTTGTTTCCTGAACTATTTGATTCTTTTGATAAAACTTTCTTGAAATTAGAATATCGTTTAAGGGGGGAATCGAAAATCGATTCGTCCATCGTAATTCTCTATCTAAGCAATGATGATATTGAAGCTTTGGGAGGATTACCGCTTAAACGCACATATTACGCTCTTACCATTGCTGCCTTGAAAGAAGTTGGAGCTAAAGTTATAGGGGTTGATGTCGCCTTCAGTGATGAAAATATTAAACACCCTGAATATGACATTTTACTTTCGACCGTTATAAAAAACGCCGACAATGTTGTTTTAAGTTGTTATTTTAAAAACATAGGTATAGAAAATAAAAACTCAATAGCTAACTTGGTTCCAGATCAATTGACTTATAAAAATATATTGGACTTAAATTGGCAAAAGGGGTCTCAAATTAGCTTACCATATTCGAAGCTATTATTTAATGCCAAAAGTATTGGTCATACACACATTGATGAGACGAGCATCCCACTGTTTATTCAGACCAATAGAAATTTGATCCCCGCCTTCGCTCTTGAGATTTTCCGCGAAGCTCTCAGAGTTCCCAGAGTAAATGTTTTTATGCGATCGAATAATTTGAAGATTCAATCAGTGACGAATGAATTTGAAATCCCTTTTGATAAAAATGGTAATACTACTATAAATTTTGTTGGCAGTTCGAAATCGTTAAATACGATTTCAATTGTTAATTTCCTTAAATCGTATGATGATTTTAAACGCGGATTTAGACCAAGCATTCCGATTGAAAATTTTCGAGATAAAATTGTTTTGATTGGTATTATTGCAGAAGGAAGAAGTAAATTCGTCGTTACACCATACGATGAAGAGTTTCCCGCCATTGGTCTCCATGCTATGTTTTTACATAATGTACTCCACAATAAATTCCTCGTTGGATACTCAGTATTTTTAAAATATCTGATAATTATCTTGATCGGGAGCGTGAATATTCTTTTTATAAACTTGAAGAAGAAGTTAAATCGTTGGATTGGTGTAATACTATTAACGGTTCTTTATATACTTGTTATTTTGATTCTATTTTATACGATGCATTTTATCTTACCTATAGCACCGGTAATTTTTACAATTGTTCTCATCACTCTATCTACATACATCTATCACCAAAGAGTCATCAAGGCGAACGTAGCAAAAATAATAGATGAAAAGGAAGCTCTAAATAACTTATTAAAAAATAAAGAGTTGGAGCTACAAAAATTGGAATACCAACTTACAAACTTGCAAGTATTAAAAGACGAAGAGCAAAAGATCCAATTGGAAAAGGAGATACAACATTATCAGAGGGAAGTTCAAAGATTGAAGGATTTATCATCAGATTTACAGCCAGTTAGTATGCCTGACGGAGAGGATAAAGGGGTTCGAAAAGAATATAGCGGCATTATCTATTGTGGCAGCGGACCAATGGAGGAAGTTGTATTGAATATAAAGAAGGTTGCGGAAAGCGATGCTACTGTTTTAATAATGGGGGAAAGCGGGACAGGTAAAGAATTGGTTGCAAGAGCGTTGCATAAAAATTCAAAACGAAGTGATAAGCCATTTATTGCAGTCAACTGTGGAGCTCTTTCAGAGACACTTTTGGAGAGTGAGCTTTTTGGGCACGAGAAAGGTGCTTTCACTGGCGCTATAAGAGAAAAAATTGGGCGATTTGAACTTGCAGATGGTGGGACAATCTTTTTAGATGAAATAGGTGATGTGAGCGAGGCTTTTCAGATAAAACTTCTACGCATTATTCAAGATGGAACATTCGAAAGAGTAGGTGGCGTTGAAACTAAAAAAGTCAATGTTCGGATTATTGCAGCAACCAATAAAGATCTTAAGCAAGAAGTTTTAGAGAAAAATTTTAGGGAAGACCTATATTATCGGTTGAATGTTTTTACAATAAAAATTCCTCCATTGCGTGAAAGGTTTGAAGATATTCCAATATTGGTTGAGTATTTTCTAAACATGGAAAATCCTGAAATTCAATGCAGTGTTGGTGTAATGAATATTTTAAAACAATATCCATGGAAAGGAAACATCAGAGAATTGCAAAGTGTTATAAAACGTGCCACTCTGCTTGCCAAATCGGAGGGAAGAAATCTATTACGTCTTAAAGACCTGCTGGAGGAGATAATAAACGAACGAACCTCCGAAATAAATCTTGAAGAACAAATTTTGGAGTTACTGAGAGAAAAAGAGTTTTCTTATAATTCAATTTCGTTTACAGCTGATGCAGTCGGTGGATTAAATAGAGGAACGGTCTCAGAGTATTTTAGAGGTTTCTGTTTTAAGGTTTTTTATGAATCGGGTTGGGATATACAAAATGCGGTTAATACTATTTCTCAAACCTCAAGCTCAAAAGTTCAAAGTAGAGTTGAAAAGAAATTTTATGAGTATATAAAAAATGCTGTGCAGAAGGTTGACAGAACAAAAACAATTGATGAGGTGATGAATAACTCGAGACCGAAATTCAAGAACCTACCGCAAAAGTACCATCGCTATCTCAACGAAATGATTTTGAGCTACTATAACAAGAAGTGGGAATTAAAAAAATAAATTTAGGGGTTCAAATAAATGCCGGGGTAATATCGTTCCCGCAATTTAGTTGCATTTTCCTGCAGTAGAAATAATGAAATATTTTGAATTTTTTAATTTTAAGGTGTTATTTATATGGCATGAAGATTGACTCTTATATAGAGTCATCCCGCTGCTTAAAGTTAAACCTAATTCACATGCGGGCATTTAAAAAGAGCAGCGGGGTGAGAATTAAATATATGTTAAACATTTTAGGGTTATAAGTAAAATGTACAAGTATATATGGATAATATTTGTAGGTGTCTTAATTTTAACAGGTTGTACAAAAGAAAATAGTACGGCACCAGTGACATTGACAGATCAAAGTGTTATTAAACAACAAGTCGTAGAAATTGATTCTGTTGCAGATTTCTCATTATCTGATGAAGCAACGATCGATGATGATAGTGTACGCCAGTGGGATACAGATGGACTGAGTAAAATTCTTAGTCCTATTAATCCAATCCTGTGGGGGCGTAAAATTGATAATATTCAACGCACGATTAATGTATCTATTGAAGGAGATTCACTTGCAACTGCAGTAATTATTAAAAATGTTACTGGTCGCTTAATTATTTTAGCAACTTATCCTGATTCTAATATGCCAATGACTTTTCAGAAACAGTTTACGCAAGAAATGCGCCGTGAGGTAAGATTCAGGAGAATAGCTCGAAATGAAGATATTTATAAAAATTGGAAACCTGTTGCAATGACAACAGTTATTGGTAAAACAAATGTAAGAGATTTTAATGTCGCCGAGGTTATTGTTTATACTCCGAGAGATACAATTGTAATTTCGGATTCTTTGATGTATTGGTTTCATTTTAGAGAACCGCGAGAATTACCAATCCATATACCAATTCTGAACGTTGGTGATTCTGTAAGGATCCGAGTAAGGGTATTAAGCGAAAATCCCAATAATGAGTATGTCATGATCCGACATTGTGTAGATCATCGATTTACAAATCGATATCGATTAAGAATGGGAGTTGTAGATAGTACACAACACAATGGTTTATACGAACGTGAATATGAAAAAGTATTTAAAGTACGTCTGCCTATGGGGATTTTAATGTCGCGATACAATGCTATGGTCGATGTTTTTAGCTACGAATCTATCAACGATGATACTGCTCCTTATATGAATGAATTTATTGGAATACCATATATTGTAGTCAGATAAGAATATATTTATAGTGGGCGGACCCGTTCCGCCCACAAAATTTTAAATGAATTTATTCAATTGTTAGTATGATAGAAAAAGTAAAAATTAAATTTTATCTTTCAACCATCTTGTTGATTCTATTCTCGTCAGGGTGTCACGAGGTTGCACCAATTGATTTGATCGACACGGAAGATGATTCGAAGTTGATTGAGATGAAAGCTGTTGGTAATGAGTTTGATTCTTTGTCTGTATCGTCGAGTATTGATAGTAGTGGACTTATCGGTTCAGAGAACTCAAAGTATTTTGCGAGATTGATTTATACTGGAATTTTTTTTGAAACACCAAACAGAAAAGATAGTATCGTTCAAGCCGAGGCAATATTTTTAGATAAAACGAATCCAATCTTTGTCAATAGCAAAGTGATGACTTACCCATCTATCGATGTTGGTACTATTATGGTAGATACCGATACGTTAGGCAAGCATCAGCGAAGTATTAAAATGATGATGAAAGATTCTATTATTGGCTATTTATATAAATTTAGAAAGGATTATGATTTTCAATCAAACCATCCACATCAGTGGTACGGTAATGGTAAGGGAACGATTAAACCATTTGATATACAGTTCACGACACCATCAAATATTAAGATTGAGAAAGTAATTCCGCGCGGCATTCAAATTGGAACACCATTATATTTTAAATGGAAATGTAGCAATCCAGTAATAGATTTAATTATTAGCCGGGATGGTGGTCTTTTACAAAGATCGTGGGTGCCTATTATTCATCTGAAGATAAAAAATGAAAAGGGTGAAATAACAATCCCGACAAAGATATTGGAAATTTTGCCAATAAAGCAATATAAACGTTTTCTATTTACGTTTTCATCGAGCTCACAAACCGAGCAATCGATTGAAGGTTATCCGGAAATAGCACTAGTTCAAACTGCCTCGCTCTATAATATATTGTTGAATGAATTGCAATAGGATTAATGAAAATTTTGTGTAATACAATGATTTTTTTTACAGCCATGATCACGATTAGTAACAAATTAATAGGGCAGAATCTTAATTCGGCAAGAGGTACGGCACTTGGTGCGAATATTACAACATCGGAATATATTTATTCCATTGAATGGAATCCTGCATGTTTAATTACATTGAATGATTGGTCAATTGGCTTGTCTAATTTTTTAAACACATCGAGCAATAGTAATAACCTTACGCTTTATTCAATGGGTATTGGTAAAAGATTTTTTTTAAATCAAGCAGCAGCAATTCTTTACTCCCCCGGAAAAAGGTTGAGGTTTGTTGTCCCTTCAACGTTTAGCGTGTACGATTCCGCTGGTAATGCAATAACGACAAAATTTAACCAGCGAATAACAATGAGTCAACTTTATTCATTCGGCTATGCATATGGCATAGATGACGATATTTCAATTGGTTTGAATGGACGATATTTTGAAAATGAAATAGAAGATACAAGATATTTTTTTGATTCTAATTATGCTATTCAATCACAGGTCAATGATATTAGAGCCAACCAATGGACTTTTGATATTGGAATGTTGTACAGGCTAAATCAAAATTGGAAACTTGGGCTAGTCCTAAAAAATCTATTCAAATTACAGGAGAACAAATTAACCGATGAATTCCAAATGTATGAAATGCAATTATCTAAAATTGTTCAATTTGGAGCATCATTCGCTGCTGCTAATGCATTTACTTTTAATTTAGATGGTGATACGAAAGAAAATATAAGGTTTGGAATTGAATTTGTTCCAACTAATTGGCTACAATGCAGAAGTGGCTTGTATACAAGTGATTTTGAAAAAGTTGATGCAATAGGACTTGGATTCGGAATTTTGTATAGTCCACTGCAATTAGATGTTGGTTACTTAACTTTTACAGATAAGCGTAGTCGAAAGGGAGCGATCGATATCAACGCATATAGAGCATCTACGCTGATTGATATTGACTACACTCCTTTTACTGCTGATAGAATAACCCTATCAGCGAACGTGAATCTTGGCAGAGCAAGTGAAATACTAGCGAGAATTGATTATGTTGAAATGCTGAGCGAAATTTATACTGCTTCATATCAGATTTATGCATTTAGACCCGTTGGAAAAGCTCGAATTCGAAATATAACACCTAAACCTATAGACGTAAAAGTCAGGTTCTTTATTAAGGACATAATGAATGAGCCTACGGAAACGAAAGCATATACGATTCCACCCAAAGAAATATTAGAGATACCATTTTTTGCTGTCTTTAATGATATGATTACAAAAGTAAGAAAGTTTTCTATTTATGATGGAACTGTATATGTCAATGCAAAAATCTCTTCGGATTATGATGATAAATACCAGACTCGTGTTCTTGTTCGTGGTCGGAACGACTGGAATGGAGATGTCCTTCTTTTAAGATATTTTGTTACTCCAAATGATCCAGATGTGTTAAATGTTACTCGTAAGTGGTTAAGTCAAAAAAATTTCTATTTAGATACAATCCCGGCAAATCTTCAAAACTTAGAAAAAGCAAAAATTATTTTTAATTCTTTTGCTGAACGCTTGCTTTATATAAATGATCCGATAGAAAGTAAAGATTATGTTCAATATCCAGCCGAAACGCTGTCATTAAACGGCGGTGATTGCGATGATCTTACGGTTTGTTATTCTTCTTTATTGATGAGTATTGGTATCCAAACAGCATTTATAGACGTTATACCTCCAGACAGACCAGAGAATTCTCATATATACATGATATTTGATACAGGAATTCCATCAAAAGATGCAGCCTTGGTGAGCGAGAATCAAAAACGTTATGTAATTAGAAAGAATGAGAAGGGAGATGAAACCGTCTGGATACCGATTGAGACAACCGTTACACAAAAAGGTTTTAATGAAGCGTGGAATAAGGGTGCGGAGGAATATTTTAATGATGCGGAAGTAAACTTTGGAATTGTGCGAGGTTGGATGCATATAGTAGATTTACCAATTACTAATTGAAAGGTAAAAAGCCATGAAAAAGATTATATTTTTTCTAATGTTTGTATCTATTTCATCAATTTATAGCTTCGGCGAAGAAGTAAAAATAATTTCATTACATGGGAACGTTGCAGTCAGACATGGTATCCAAGAGGAGTGGATTAGTGCTGCTGTTGGTGATGTATTAAAACCCGATGACTCAATCGAGTCGGGTAAAAATTCTTCGATAACTTTGTTGATAGACGGGAAAACTAAGTTTACGATCCCCGAATCTGTCATTATTGATATATCGGATTTAAGGGTGGTCACTCAAGATGAGTTGCTTTTAAAAATTGCTATGGAGAACATTAGAACAATTCCTCGAGATAAAAGAGATAATGAATTATATGTCCCACGCATCACAACGGTTCATGGTGAAAACATGGGGAATGCTTCAAAAAAAATTACTCTAAGTACTGAGATTGGTTTAAAGCAACTTAAAGGGTCAAAAATTCTTTTTGATAATAAGTATTATGCTACAAGCATTCTTAAAGCAAAAGAGGTTTTTAGAATATATCCCGAATTGAAAATAAGAACTGAATTTCATCTAATGGTTGCCGAAGCATTTGAAAAATTAAATTTGTTAGAGGAGGCTCTAAGCGAATATATTAATCTTTCTCATGAGCAACTATCGACAAAAGAGAAAAAGTTCGTTGCAGAAAAAATTGATTCTTTGAAAAAAGATAATGATTAGAATTAAACCAAAAGAATGCCCGTGTTTTTAAAAATTATATTTTAAGGAGTTAAATATGTACAATAAATTTAAAACTATTTGGCTGTGCCTGTTTCTGATCATACCCATTTGGTTTGTATCAGCGCAGACTGTTCCCCCAGCGCCATCAAATCTAACCGTTGAACAAATGATGGGTAATGCGATGCTGCGGTGGGATGCTTCGCAAAATGCGTCCGGGTATAGAATTTATAAGGCAATCGACACGCTTCCGTTTTCACCGATTGGACTTGTCAAAATGAATAGCTATGCCGATCAATTTGTTCCTGAAGGACATATTTACCGATATTATGTCACAGCATACAATTATGTTGGTGAAAGCGAGCCAAGCAATGATGTCATATTTATTCCAAACTCTCAATCAACAAATCGCAGCCGCGGTGTTATTGCTGGCAACATTGTTGATGATAGCACTGGATTACCAATCTGTGGGGTCCGGGTAAGGTTCTTTACGCCTAATGGATTTATGTATTTTCGAGAAGCTCGTACAGACACATTCGGTTATTACTCAATACACATAGATTCTGGTTCTTATCTTGTATATGCGACAAAATGGACATATATACCGGAATGGTATGATAATGTTCTTAAACCACAAGACGCAACGCCAGTACTCGTAACGCCACATGATACGAGTATTGCAAATTTTGGTTTAACCCGGATTGTTCCACCACCTCAAAGATTTGTTACTATAAGTGGAAAGGTAACAGATAGTACAACAGGAAATCCAATTTCTCAGGCGTATGTCTTGGTGCTGCGAACAAACCGATTGGTAAATATTATGCAAAATCAAGAAGGTTCAATGTTTGGTAATCGGAACGAAACATTTTATTTACCAGAATTTGGTACACTCATCGGCGTTGTTCGTGTTGCAAGAACAGATTCTGATGGTAATTATTCTGTAAAAGTTCCTGATAGTCTTAGATACATTATGCTTGCATTTAAAAAAGGATATATTCCCGAGTTCTACAAAGATAAACGTACACCATTCGACGCAGATCGGTTATTCATTGTCAGTGATACTTCAGGAATAGATTTTGACCTTGTACCCAACCCTCTTGTGCAAAATACTCTTTCTGGTACTGTTGTAAATGAATACAATGATGGTGTAATGGCAAAAGTAGTCTTATACCACATAACTCCATTCGGTGTATATCCGGCACGCTGGACTATAACAGACACTTTAGGGAATTACACATTCAATTACCTCTACAAAGGTTATTATTTTGTCAAAGCTGTTCCACTTGCTTTTTATGCACCTGCCTGGTATGATAAAGAAGATAGCTGTGGCGCTAGATGGTTTCAGGCGGATTTTTTGTATGTTGATAGCGTTGTCACTGGTATCAATATTTGCGTGAAGCCAATCAATCTGGGTGGTTTTGCAAGTATTAATGGAATTGTGAGGGAATCAGAAAGTGGAATTGGTGTTGGAGGAGCAACAGTTTTTGCCGTATCTCTTTCTACAGAGGTAATAATAGGCTACGACATAACTGAAGATGATGGCTCCTACGATATTCAAAACCTTGCACCCGGTTCGTACAAAATTATCGTTGATAAAGAAGAACGTAGAGCTATCGAGACTCCGTATGTGACTGTAGATGCATCAAATAATTATACTTCAAATGCAGAAATCAACGTAGTGAGTGAGCCACTAAATGTTCAAAGTGAAGAATTCACAAGTCCAAAATATTTCTCATTGGAACAAAATTATCCTAACCCGTTCAATCCGAGTACAGAAATTAGTTTTTCATTGCCAACCGCTAGCAAAGTTAATATCTCTGTATATAATGTCCTTGGTCAGCTTGTCGCGACATTATTAAACGATGAATTGGCTGTTGGTAATTATTCTGTGAAATGGAACGGTATTGGTAATGATGGTAATACTGTTGGTACGGGAGTGTACTTCTATAAAATGACAGCGAAGTCATTAGATCACACAAATACGTTTAGTACTGTTAAGAAAATGTTGATGGTTAAATAGAAATTGTAATCTTGGTGGATTGACGAACACAAAAGACACCCGCTCCTTCTATTATGAAATGAAGGAGCGGGCTTTAATGAAAAAATAAATTTTTACTAGAAAATGAACATCAATGCCCGCGTGAAAATATTTTTATTCATTCTGTTATTTGTTTTATCATCTGTACCAAACGCCTCAAAACAAGTCAGCATTTTAAATGGTGCTAGGACTGGTTATGCAAATCGGTTTCATACCTCTCTGCCGAATTCTAATAATATGAATAAAAAAATTTTTGATAAAAGAATAACTTCAATAACTTCCACGATAATTTTCGAAGAGGACTTCGAAAACGATTTTCCTCCAGCCGGTTGGAAAACAGTAAATGTAGATAGCGGCGGGACGACTTCTCCTTGGTTCCAAGGGAATACGTCCGTTTTTGCTGCATATAATGGGAATGGTTATGC
>JBBIRP010000043.1:0-12623 GCA_037441745.1 Ignavibacteriales bacterium | reverse complement strand
TCGATTCAAAATTACCTGAGGATATGAATTTGATTTTAGCCATCCTAGAATCTCAGTCTCATTAATCCTTCACAATACTGATTCTATTAATTATGCTCGTCGAGTACTTTTCTAGTTTTCTTCAAAACATCATTAGGAGTGTAAGGCTTCTGAATAAAATCTTTAACCCCTGATCCCATCAGTTGTGATTTTAAATCTGGTTCAATGAAACCACTTGCCAATATTACTTTTGCACTTGGATTAAATTTATTTATTTGTCTGAAAACGTCTTCTCCGCTAAGCTTAGGAAGTCCCAAATCTGAAATTACTAACGAGATATTATTATGATTTTCTTTATAAACTTCAACACCTTGCAAACCATCGTTCGCAGA
The DNA here is from genome assembly GCA_037441745.1 of Ignavibacteriales bacterium. Lineage (GTDB taxonomy): Bacteria > Bacteroidota > Ignavibacteria > UBA10030 > SZUA-254 > JACQYX01. The sequence continues at coordinate 12,252 of JBBIRP010000043.1, read as the reverse complement.
AATAACTTTATATCCTTTTGAGGTAAGCAGATGTTGTAGTAATTCCCTCAATAATTCTTCATCTTCTACTATTAGAATTGTTTCGTTCCCTCCTGGAACTTCTTCAGCATCCTTTTGAAAATTTTGATATTCGAGAATTGTCCGTTGAGCCGCAGGAAGGTAGATATAAAAGGTAGTTCCTTTGCCTAATGAACTTTTCACGTCAATAAAGCCACCATGTGAAATTACAATTCCATGTACAACTGAAAGTCCCAGCCCAGTGCCAAAGCCAGGAGCTTTTGTGGTAAAGAAAGGTTCAAAAATTCGTTGGAGTGTTGCTTGGTTCATACCAATACCTGTATCACTTACCGATAGTAATAGATATCGGGGTGAATTTAAATTTGGAAACTTATCGGCTACTTGATTTGCCTCGATTATTTCAGTTGTTATGGTGAGCGTTCCACCTTTTGGCATAGCATCACGTGCATTGACACAAAGATTCAATAATATTTGATGTATTTGTGTAGGATCGCCATTTATTGGTGGTAAATCTCTCGTAATCGACATTTGTACTTCGATGGTCTTTGGGAATGTTTCGCGAAGCATTTTGACTATTTCTTTTACAAGAATGTTTAACTCAAGGGGCTGAAAGACTGCCTCAGTTTTCCGTGCAAATGTTAACATTTGTTTTACGAGCGATGCGCCACGTTGAGTTGCAGAAGTAATTGCATCAATACTCTGTGCAAATTTTTCAGGATTCGTATGAACGCGGTCAAGGAGCGTCGCATGCCCGAGAATAATTCCAAGAACATTATTGAAATCATGCGCGATTCCACTAGCGAGCGTACCGAGACTTTCGAGCTTCTGAGTGTGGCGTAAACCTTCTTCAAGGCGCCTACGTTTGGTATCGTCGAATAGATAGCCCTGAATTTCAATAAGATGGTCATCCTTGTCAAAACGACCAATAACGTTCGCAATGATATAGAGTGGTGTACCATCTCGTTTCATCATTTCGATTTCGATATATTCTAATTTTTTCTCGGGCTGGAGACGTAAAAGTATTCTCGCTCGTTCTTCATGTGAACGAAATAGTGTAGCCATATTCGTTGAGAGTGCTTCTTCCATGTTTGCAAATCCGAACATTCGGATAAAAGCAGGATTGCAAGTTATTATATTCCCTTCAGGTGTCGATATATAATCTCCCGTTGGTCTTCCATAAAGAAACGTTCATAACGTTGATGTGATATTCTAATTTCTTCCTCTGCTTTTTTTCTTTGGGTAATATCTTGTGCTACCGCGATTAAAACATTTTCACCAAAATATTTACCGGGGTATAAGTGAACCTCTTTTGGGAAAATAGTTCCATTTTTATGTTTTCCCCAAAATTCGATATGTTGAGGTTCGCCATTGAAAGCTTTTTCAATTGCTTTTGCAACCATAGCCATATCATTTTTACCTGGTGCACCCAATACGGCTGGTGTTTTCCCAATGAAAAATTCGCGATCGTATCCATACATCTTGATTGCGCCATCATTTACATCTATAAAACGACCATCTTTATCATGAATATATATTGCTTCTGAAACACTATTAATTATTCCCTTATAAGAAGTCTCGCTTTCTTTGAGCGCTTCTTCAGTCTTTTTCTGCTCAGTTATGTCTGTTGCAACACCAATTAGAGCTATTGGAGACCCTTTCCTATCGCGGATTACAGATGTCGCAAGACGAATAAAGAGTTCACTTCCATCCTTACGTTTATTTATCAATTCACCTTTCCAACCACCGAGCTTTGTTGCATTGAGAATTTCCCTTAAAATTTCAGGTGAATTTTTATCCGAATGTACGATACTTATATGTTTTCCTATGAGTTCATCTTCTTTGTATCCGTATGTTTTTATGAACGCATCATTTACATAAAGAATTTCATCTTCCATGTCTGTTATACTAACACATTCTGAAATACTTCTAATGGCATGTACTAACAGGTTAATTTCTTTTTCTGCCTTCTTATGCACTGTAATATTTCTAATAAATCCACCTATTCCCCAATCTTTATCAGATAGTTTAACGGGAAACTTCAAGGTTTCATAATATTGTCCTCTTACAGATTCTTCAGTGATTACAACTTTTTTAGAATTGAGAGCTTGTTCATCCGACTTTCTACATTCGAGTGCATCTTTTTGAAGCATTAAATCGAAATCTGTTTTACCAATGATCTGGTTCTCGTCTTTACCGTAGAAATTGCACAACTCATTATTAACAAAAAGGTGGCGGTAATTATTATCTTTTAAAAATACCATATCAGATGTTGAATTCAAGAATGTTCGCAATAGTTCTTCGCTACGACGGAGGGCAATTTCTGACTGTTTCATATCAGTAATATCAAATGCTGTTCCGATACCGGCGGGTTTGCCTTGCCAATCTATTTCACCTGCGGTAAGATCAATCCATCGCACATTTCCATCTTTGTTGATGATTTTAACTTGATAACGTCCTGGTAATTTTACACCACGCTGGCGTGCAAGCCCTCGCTGGCGAACAAGTTCTCGATGTTCAGGATGAACAACATTCCAAAAATTCATTGAGAATAATTCTTTTTCTGAATATCCTGTTAAATCTTGAGTGGCTTTATTAACATAAACAAATTTTTCACCTTGATAGATAAAAATTGCTGTACTTGTAGTGTCTGAAAGTTTTCGGAACCATTCTTCTCTTTCACGAACAGCTTGTTCTATGTTTTTTTGTTTTGTAATATCCTGCGAAGCGCCATAAATACGTATGACTCGTTTTTCTTTTTCATCCCAAATTGGTGTTGCATAATCACGAAGCCAGCGTACTCTACCATCTCTGGTAACGAAACGCATCTCGCATACATCCTTTTTACCGCTTGCTACTTTAAATGCGTGTTGCTGTGCAATAGATAAATCTTCGGGATGCACCATACTTTGCCAACCGCCCCGAGCATCTACTTCTTTTAATGAATAGCCAAATGTCCTTTCGAATGAATCTGATAACCATTCACCCTGGAGTGTTTTATCTGGTTCAACGCGGAAAGCATAAGCATAATCGGAAACCACCTCCGTGATTTTCCTGAACCGTTCTTCGTTGGTAGCTAGGTCCTCCTCTAATTTTTTCCGTTCTGTTATATCTTCTATTGCGAGTAAAATCATTTGCGTTTTCTCATCGTCGTGATGGACTCGCCGAGCATTGAGAAGCATTGTCCGTTTGCCGATCTTCTTAAAATTATGTGTCACCTCAAAGTCGTCGAGGCTTGTGTTCATCGGAAGAATATTTTCGAAAAGAAATCGCAGTTTGGGAATATCCCATTGATGATTTCCAAGTTGATATAACGTTTTGCCGATTGTTTCAGATGGTTTAGTTTTAAATATTTTGTAAAATGATTTATTCGCTGAGAGTACTTTGATATTGGCATCCAGAACGAGAAGCGGTTCTCGAAGTGTTTCTACAATTGCTTCGGCATAATCACGAGCTTTTCGAATTTCAAGTTGAGTTCGTCGTTCAATACTTTGATCGCGGAAAACTAGTACGGTACCAACAATTTTCCCTTTATCGTCCCGAATTGGAGAGCCCGCATCTGCTATTGGGTATTCAGTACTATCGCGAGAAATGAGAACAGTATGATTAGCAAGACCTATCACTATCCCTTCACGTAAAATACGGTGGACTGGGTTAATTACTCTTTTTCGTGTTTGCTCATTGATAATGTGGAATACTTTACTAATACCTTTACCTCTCGCATCAGGTTCTTTCCAACCTGTAAGTTTTTCAGCAACTGGATTCATTTGAAGTATTCTGCCTCGTTTGTCGGTAGTGATGACGCCATCACCGATACTGTAGAGTGTAGTTCTAAACCAATTTTCATTTAATTCAGACGATTTTATTCGGAGAAGGATTTTAGTTCTACCCTTAGCAACTATACTCGGTTTCTTATTATTTCCCATAAATTACCCGTTATTTGTTTGTCAAGGTTATTTTAAGAAAATCTTCCTCAATATAAACCTAATTTCGTAAAAAGTCAATAATATTTATCTAAACTTGCGATTAATTTATTATGAAGTAATTTCCCTAACTCCATATTTGCAGAGGATTAATCTTTTTTATTATTTTCATAAAATTCTCAAATAATTTGAAACTTTAAGAATCTTAAACCGATATAACAACTAAATTCATACTTAACTTAAAGGTGATCTTATGAAATACTATATTCAAGTTTTTTTAATCATGTTTTGTATTGTCTCAAGCAATAGTCAAAACTACGATCAATCGTTTTATCAACAAACTGATTTTCTCCTAACATCACCGGGAGCAATGAAGTTTGGTTTATATGGATATGATAATCCTGCCCTCCTTTCATATCTTCATCAACCGGATATGTCTTTTATGTGGAGTGATCAAGGAAAAAAGTGGAACGATTTCAATCGGTGGGGATTATTCACAGCCATCCCGAATATCGGTTTTGGATTGGTTCATCAAAAAAAAGAAGGTCTGAAAATTACTGATTATCGATTCTCATTAGCAGGAGGGAATAGAAATGTTAGTTTCGGTGCAAGTTATGGGTGGTCAAACGGAGATAAGGATTATTTCAATCATTCTAACAGTATTACCATAGGCTCGTTGATTCGACCGATCAAATATGTATCATTTGGTGTTGTTGGATCAATTGCAACACAAAATGAATGGAATGAAGGAGTAATCGATCTTGCTGTACGTCCTCTTGGTAGTCCGATCGTAACATTGTTTATTGATGGGTCATTACAGCATGGAAATAATCTTAAGCATGCTAATTGGAGTGTAGGAACAGCGATCGAAGCATTACCAGGCATCAGACTGACTAGCCGATATTTTGATAACAAGACGTTTACAATAGGTTTTCAGTTAAGTTTTGGCCATTTAGGGATCGTTACTCAATCTTATTATGACAAAGAAAGTAAACATACATCTCAAGCATACGGCATACGAATAGGTGCTTATGATCGTACGATAATCGGAACGAAAGTAATTACTGAGAAAAAATATGTTGAATTTAACTTAAACGGACAGATCAAATATCAAAAGTACCGATTGTTTGATAAATCGAATACATTAATAAGCTTACTCACATCGATTAAGGCTGCAAAAGATGACCCGAGTGTAAATGGAATTGCTATAAACACTTCAGGAATGGCGGTAAATCGTGAGATGCTATGGGAAATACGTGAGCAGTTGAGAGATTTTAAATCAACCGGGAAACATGTAGTAATATTTATAGATCGGCCAAATATTGATGTTTATCATTTTGCCTCAATCGCCGATAAGATTGTGATGGATCCAACAGGGATGATAACACTCGAAGGGTACATAACGGGACGTACGTATCTAAGAGGTACACTGGATAAATTAGGAATAGGATTTAATGAATGGAGATTTTTCAAGTACAAATCAGCTCTGGAAACTTTCTCACGCGATCGAATGTCGGATGCAGACCGCGAACAAAGACAAAAATTAGTTGATGATTATTACAAGTTAGCAAAATCGGATATATGTTCGAGCCGAAATATATCTACTGAACAATTTGATATATTAGTAAACGATGAAACATTCTTTCTTCCTTCTAACGCATTAGATCAAGGTTTGGTTGATACATTAGGAAGATGGGAAACTGTATCCGAGGTGATAAAAAAATTAGAAGGAGATAGCAAGTCGTATATCAACGCAGGTAATCTTGCAAAATTTAAATCCCCGTACGATAACCATTGGGGAGAGAAACCACGAATCGCAGTAATTTATGCTCTCGGTGCATGTGCAATGGATGAAGGTATAACTGCACGTAAACTCGTGAAGGATGTTGAAGCAGTCACAAATGATACAAAAGTTAAAGCAGTTGTTCTTCGAGTCGATTCACCCGGAGGTGATGCAATGGCATCAGATTATATTGCTGAAGCGCTAAAGAAATGTAAGGAGAAGAAGCCAGTGATTGTTTCTCAAGGTTACGTTGCGGCATCTGGGGGGTATTGGCTTTCGATGTATGCAGATAAAATAGTTGCTGCGCCAAACACAATCACAGGTTCTATTGGTGTAATTGGTGGCTGGGCATACAACAAGGGATTGAAAGATACTTTAGGAATGTCGACTGATCATGTAAAAGTCGGCAAACATGCTGATTTGGGTTTTGGATTTACTATGCCATTAATTAATGTCAGCTTACCTGATAGAGATCTAACTGAAGCAGAACGAACGAAAATGGAATATGAGATAAGAACATTCTATAGAGAATTTGTTACGAAGGTGGCATCTGGTAGAAATAAAAAGTTTGAAGAAATCGAAGAAATTGCACAGGGCAGAGTTTGGTCTGGTTATGATGGAAAAGATATCGGATTAGTGGATATATTAGGAGGATTGGAGGATGCGATTATGATAGCAAAAGAGATAGCAGGAATTTGTCCGAAGATGGATGTTGAAATCGTTGAATATCCAACTCCTGGCCTATTCGATATGAGCATTTTTATACCAAAACTAATACTATTTAATGTTGAAGATGATCCGATCATACAGCACATTAAATTTCGATTGACACATAATGGTGAGCCCCTGCCTTTAATGCCTATTGATGAGATGGATGTGCTTAGCTTTAAATAATAAAATTATTTCTTCCGAATAATGATAAGTTTTGATTTTACCTTTGAGGAAGAATGTTTTGTATGATTGTTGAGGGAAGGTATCTTTAAGCTTATGCTATGAAAACTTCGCTATAGGGTTGATCAGTTGAACTATAAGAGCGGACCTTATAACGTACATACATATTTAACATCCCGAACTTTTTATTTTATTCAGTTCATTTTTTGTGTAACGAACAAATTTGTTCTTCTTATTGACAATTATAATTTTGGGTTTAATCGGTTTCCGGGAAAGTTGGAACGTCATTATAATTATTTGATCTCCCTTTTTTATTAAATGCGCTGCTGCTACATTCATACAAATTTGACCTGAATTTTTCTTGCCTTTGATCACGTATGTTTCAAGTCTATTTCCATTATTATTGTCGACCACTAACACTTTCTCATATTCCTCAATCTCAGCTTTTTCCATCAAGGCAGGATCGATTGTAATAGACCCCACATAATTAAGATTTGCAGATGTCACCGTTGCATTGTGAATTTTTGATTTTAAGAATGTTCTCATTTTCAATTTAAAATTGATTATTTCATTGTTTTATATAATAAATATAATAAGATTAAATCTCATGAGCAATCATCAATCGGGTTTGTGAGTATTAGACTGAATCCTTATATTAATTCGTTATGAAACAATATTTTCGCATAGTCTCTTACTTAAAAGATTTTTGGAAGCCACTTGTATTAGCAACGTTTTTCAATATTTTATACGTTATATTCAGTACTCTTTCGGTTGGTTCGGTTATGCCATTTATTGACATTATTTTTAATCCTGCTAATCAGTTAAATCAACAACCTGTTGCTTTTAGCTTGTTTAAACTACGCGACTATATCAGCTTTCAATTGAATCAACTTGTTGTTCGTTATGACCGACTCGATTTACTGTTAGGTTTATGTATTGCCATTGTTGTCACCTTTTTTCTGAAAAACCTTTTTTATTATTTCCAAGGATATTTCATGGCAACAGTAGAACAGGGAATAACACGCCAACTCCGTGACAAATTGTATGAACATCTTCATCAGCTTTCACTCAGTTTTTTTAACAGTGAACGAAAAGGTAATTTAGTTTCCACAATTATAAATGATGTACGAGTTGTTCAGGAATCCATCTCGGTTGGATTAAATGGCATATTCCGAGATCCACCACAAATAATTCTATTTACTTTAGTTCTTTTCTTCTTCGATTGGTCTCTTACACTTTTTATATGCATACTTTTACCATTGACGGGTTTTCTAATTACACGACTTGGTCAGCTATTAAAACGTGAAAGCAAGGCAGCTCAAGAACGAATGGCAGATGTAATTTCGGTTTTATCAGAAACATTATCAAATGTACGCGTTGTGAAAGCATTTCGTATGGAGGATTTTGAAATAAATAAATTTGAAAATCACACACAAAAATATTTTCAAACAATGAGAGGAATTCAGCGTCGGAAAAACCTTGCAAGCCCCTTGACAGAATTTCTCGGTGTAATTACAATAGCCATTGTTTTATGGTTCATTGGAAAAAATATTATACAGGGAACAACTGCAATGACACCAGGGGCACTTCTCTTATTTGTCGGTATTATTGTACAAATGCTGCCTTCATTGAAATCATTCGGATTGGTATTCAACAGTATTCAAGAAGGGACCGCTGCGAGCAACAGGATTTTTTCAATATTAGATGTGAAACCACGTATCTATGATCGGCCAAATGCTAAAACAATAAATGGTTTCAAAAATAAAATCGAATTTCAGAACGTTTATTTCAAGTATGAAACGGGTGACGTTGTTTTGAAGGAAATAAACTGTGAAATCAATTCAGGCGAAACAGTAGCCATTGTCGGTCCAAGTGGTGCTGGTAAGTCTACTTTAGTTGATCTAATCCCTCGTTTTTATGATGTTACCGATGGTAAAGTTTTAATTGATGGAATAGATGTTCGCGATATTACCACAGATTCTCTCCGCACTTTAATGGGAATTGTTACACAGGAAACAATCCTTTTCAACGATACAGTTAAGAACAATATTGCTTATGGTCACCAGGAAGTTGAATTTGATAAGATTGTAAACGCTGCAAAAGTTGCTAATGCACATGATTTTATATTGGCACTCTCAGATGGTTACGAAACAGTCATCGGTGATCGAGGAGTCAAGTTATCGGGCGGAGAACGACAAAGATTATCGCTCGCACGTGCAATTCTTAAAAACCCACCTATTCTCATTTTGGATGAAGCTACATCAGCTCTCGACACCGAATCAGAAATACTTGTCCAACAAGCCATAGATCGTTTGATGGAGGGAAGAACTTCGATTGTCATTGCTCATCGCCTTTCCACTGTTCAACGTGCAGATAAAATAATTGTCTTGGAAAATGGACGCATTGTTGAAAGTGGAACGCATTACCAACTATTATCACAAAATAACAGCTTATACAAAAAACTGTATGAGCTTCAGTTCCAAGTTTAACCAAACGATTAATCAATGAAAGTAAGTGGGTTTACTTTTGTAAGAAATGCAATAAAGTTCAATTATCCCATCATTGAATCAATTCATTCTCTCCTACCACTATGTGATGAGTACATCGTAGCTGTTGGTGATTCTGACGATGGAACTTTGGACATCATAAAACAAATTGGTTCTCCAAAGTTAAAAATTATCGAGACTATCTGGGATGCATCACTTCGAGAAGGTGGCCGCATACTCGCACAGCAAACAGATATCGCATTGAGTCACTGCAATTATGAATGGTGTTTCTATCTCCAGGCTGATGAGGTACTTCATGAAAAATTTTATCCAAACATAAGTGATGCGATGGAAAAATATATGAATGACAAAAATGTTCAAGGACTATTGTTCGACTATGTCCATTTCTATGGTAGCTACTGGACGGTTGGCACTGGGAGGCATTGGTATAGGCGCGAAGTTCGTTTAGTCAGAAATAACATTGGTGTAAAATCGTATCGTGATGCACAAGGTTTTCGAGTGAATGGAAAGAAACTACGAGTGAAACATAGCGGTGCACAAATATATCATTATGGCTGGGCAAAACCTCCGCAAGATATGACACTCAAACAAAAAAACCTAGATCGTTTTTGGCATAAAGATGAAGATATTACTAAAAAATACTCAGATAAAAATTTCCATATATTTGGTAATTTGGATGAAATAGAAGAGTTCACAGAAACACATCCCGCAGTTATGAGTCATAAAGTTGGTAATATCGATCCTCAATTAAAAAAGATGATACTCAGAGCTAGAAAACGGAAAAATTTGATACAATGGATTGAAGAAAATATATTACATTTCAGATTAGGAGAGTATAAAAATTACAAATTAATTTAAATTAAATCTCTTTGATAAATAATCGTGCGGTTTTTATCCTATTGTATTTGGGGTTGAAAAAATTTGCAATCCAATCACCTAAACTTGGTGAAAATGTTTTCAAGAGCTTGAATTTTTTCCTTAAGGCATGTTCAAATAGAGATCGGTCAGTTTCAACGGAATCGCTGTATAAAACTAAGTAATTAATATCAATTTGTGATTTGTTTAAATTCTCTATATCGTTACTGAAATTATTCTTGTCATTGAAAATAAACATCGGAGGTAGTGGTTTACCAAGATAGTAATCGGGTATCAAGAATTGATAATTATATTGTGCAATTAAAATTCCAGTCGCGTTGTGTTGCTTTTGAATGAACACAAATGGCTCTACCCGATCTTTTTTCCCATAATGGAATATCGTTGCTATCAATAAAATTGAATTTAAAATCCAGAAATAAATCCAAAACATGCCATATAACGTTTGTAATCGTTTACGAAGAACATAATTTTTTATAGATATAAATCCTGCTGCTCCTAATATTATTAAAATTGGTATTATTGGCAACAGAAAACGTTCCTGTTTGTTCGCAATTATACTATGTGCTATCAAGAATGCTAAAGTAGATGCACCGATGATCGAAAAGATTTTACTTCCTTTAATTGCAGCAAATAAAAATAAAAAAGAAAAAGGCGGAATAAAAATTCCTAAAAGTGTAAAAAGATATCTCCACATCGGACCCTCAGGGTATCCAGATGTATGAAATAAATCACATGGATTATCCAGAATCCACCCATAGTTCCTTTTGAAAGAATAACCGAACTCTCCATTTATAAAAGTATTGATTACTGCTTGTGTTAGGGCAACGAATATAATGCCAAATAGAAATGGAATTATAAAACGTCTGGTTTGCTGCGAAAATATTAAACCAATTGTAAATATTCCAATGAACGATATCATTGGGAAACGTAAAATTAATGACACTCCCATTAACAAACCGGATAATAGTATTATAAAAGGATTTAATACTTGAAGCTTCTCTCTCTTGATTAGAATCCATATTGATGCAAGGAGTGGTACTTGGCAGATAACTTCTTCAAACTGATGAACAGCCGTAATTGGAATAATGAAAAGTGTTGATGTAAGAAATCCGCCAAGGAAAGCAGTTGTTTTATCTGTTTTCAACTCCAAAATTTTGTAAACAAAATAAATTACAAACAATGATAACAACCCTTGAACGAATCGAATTGTAAACATCTCATAATCTGGAGAATTAATACCCAATGCTCTACTCGTATACATAATTAAGGCTCCGAAACTTGGATAGAGTGGTGAATCTTTATAGTCTGTCGGAAGCTGATTACCGCTTGCAATTGTGTCAGCATCTACAACAAAATTGAAATGATCATCGAGTGTTAGAAATCCCTTGCTAAATATCGATGCTAGAAATCTGAAGCTTAATCCTATTAGCAGTAAGTATAATAGAGGTTTCCTTGAGAATCTTTCGATTATTTTTTCTTTTAACAACTAATACCTTTTAAATTGATTCATGAGATATTGCTAATTTAATATAGAACGAATATATTGAATAAATTTTTCAAATTAAAATGTTTGATAATTGAAATCTTTGAATGAAAATTAGGAAAGGAATCAGATTGAATAGTAAATTTTGGGATCAATCATATTATATCAGGATGCTTTTCATTCGCTTGTTTGCTGTTTTAATTTTATTCAGTGTATGCAGATTTCTCTTCTTTTTATTCAATTTGTCGTACTTCAAATGTAATGGGGTTTTAGAAACTGCGACCTCATTCCTTTATGGCATCAGGTTTGACCTCTCAGCAATAGTTTATTTTAATTCACTATATATCATACTTTATCTCACTCCAACACCATTTCGTGAAAGAAAAATATATCGTTTCTTCCTAAAGTTCATTTTTATCTTGTTCAATGGTTTTGCTTTCTTAATAAATGTTATAGACTTTGAATATTTCAAGTTTACAAAGAAACGCACTACATTTGATTTATTAGGGATGAAAAGCGATTTTCAACAATTAATTTATCAATACATCAAAGATTATTGGTATTTATTGTTGATTCTTTTCATTTTATTGGTCTTACTTTGGTTTATCTATAGAAAAACTGACAAAAAACTTCCAACTTTGAAGATTAATTATTTTACACAAACCATCCTTATACTCTTATCTGCTGGGATATTTCTCGTCGCTGCAAGGGGCGGTTTTCAATTGAAACCGGTTAGAATAATGGATGCTGCACTTTATGCTTCCCCAAAGATGA
>JBBIRP010000042.1:2455-12716 GCA_037441745.1 Ignavibacteriales bacterium | reverse complement strand
TTGGGGTACATATATATTGATACATGTGCAATGTATCGTGCAATTACTTTGAAAGTACTCCGAAGCAATATCGAACCATCGGACTCAGATGCTATTAATGCAATAGCGGAAGATACATCCGTTCGTTTAGAACAGTCGAATAATCAAATAAAAGTGTTCCTTGACAATCAAGATGTAACTAAAGATATAAGAAGTCCTGAAGTAACTTCAGCAGTAAGTGCTGTAAGTGCAATCCCAAAAGTGCGTGAATTGATGATTCGAATGCAAAGGGAAATGGGTAAGAATGGTGGTGTCGTACTTGAAGGACGAGATATAGGAACGGTGGTATTTCCAAAAGCGGATTTGAAGATATTTATGATTGCTAATGTCAATGAACGCGCTCGACGTAGGCAAAAAGATTTAGAAAATATTGGTGTGGATGTTAGTCTAGAAAAGTTAATTGAAGATATTAACCAACGCGATAATAGAGATTCTCATCGTAGTCTTAGTCCACTTAAAAGAGCTAAAGATGCAATCATATTAGATACCACCAATTTGACGATAGATGAACAAGTTGATTTTATTGTTAATAGAGCAAAAGAAATGATAAAAAAATATGATAGTCAGAGTAGATAAGAATGCAGGATTCTGTTGGGGTGTAATTCGGACAATCAATATTGCTGAATCTGAACTTTCTAAAAAACAAAGTGATAAAGATATTTATGTCCTTGGTGATATTATACACAATCCGATGGAGATCAAGCGATTAGAAAAACAAGGACTCAAAACCATTAGTCATTCTGACTTAGAAATAGTAAGGGGTCAAAAGGTATTGATACGAGCACACGGTGAACCACCATCTACGTTCGAACAAACAAAAAAACTTGGAGTTGAAATTGTCGATGCGACTTGTCCCGTTGTGAAAAAAGTCCAAGAACGTATACGAAAGTTTTATGATGATGGTTACCAGGTTGTTATCTATGGTAAAAAAGATCACGCTGAAGTTATAGGCCTTGTTGGACAAACAAACGGTGAAGCGGTTGTTATCAAATCTCTTGATGAGATCGATAAAATTGATCTATCAAGGAAGACTGTATTATTTTCACAAACAACGATGGATAAATCAACGTTTCGTCATTTGAAAGAAGAATTCCAAAAGAAGATCAAGGATCTAATAATTGCAACGTTCGAAGAGCAAGCGATTGAGTTTTATGCAAAAGATACAATTTGTGGACAGGTATTTGGACGAGATAAAAAACTCCAAGAGTTTGCAACGCAAAATGACGTTATGATTTTTGTAGCTGGTAGAACAAGTTCCAATGGTAAAGTTCTCTATAAAATTTGTAAAGAAGCAAATCCTCGGACGTATTTTGTAGAAGATGAATCAGAACTTAATGAAGAATGGTTCGTTGATGCTGAAACTGTTGGAATTACCGGTGCAACATCAACACCGCAATGGTTGATGGAACAAATAAAGTTAAAAGTGGAAAATATAACAAACATAGCTCAGTCTGTTTTATAGTAAGAGTTTTTTAAGTCATCGTTAATTTAAAGAATATATTAACCATCAAAGACGGATCGTGTTTAGTGATTCTGATGACTTACATTTTACGCGATACGCTTTGAGCATTTTTTATAAATGTTGTTAGTCACATTTTAGGAGATTTAATGGAAGAACAAAGCAAGGATACCATGTTACAACAATCAACAAGAGTGGATGCCTCTAGGGCTGCAGTAATTAATCAACCAGCTAATCCGGGGAAGCAGAATTTAAAACTTTCCGAAATAGTGGAGAGAGAATATTCAGAGGAGGAATATAAAGAATTATCGGAATTGTATAATAAAACTTTCACAAATATTCAAGAGTCTCAAATTGTGAAAGGAACCATTGTCGCGATAAATGATAACAATGTTGCAATAGATATTGGTTTTAAGTCAGAAGGATTGGTCCCAATCACAGAGTTCCCAAATATTGATGAGTTAAAACCGGGAGATGAAATAGAAGTTTTTCTTGAAAGTGTTGAAAATAAGGATGGTCAACTTGTACTTTCTCGTAAACGAGCCGATTTCATGCGTACGTGGGAACGAATCGTAGATGCCTACAATAAAAATGAAGTCCTTCAAGGTAAAATTACACGCCGTATCAAAGGTGGTTTAGTTGTAGACATTTTAGGGTTGGATGCATTTCTCCCTGGTTCTCAAATCGATATCAAACCTGTCCGTGATTTTGACCAGTTTATTGGAAAAACGATGGAATTTAAAGTGGCAAAGATTAATCATCCTAACGAAAATGTAGTGGTAAGCCACAAAATACTTATCGAAGCTGAAATGCAGGAACAGCGTAACGCTATCTTAAATAGTTTAGAAAAAGGACAAGTCCTCGAGGGCACTGTCAAGGCGATTACGGACTTCGGTGTGTTCGTTGACCTTGGTGGTGTGGATGGTTTAATTCATATTACAGATCTCTCTTGGGGTAGGATCAATCACCCTTCTGAAGTAGTCAAATTAGATCAATCAATTAATGTCGTTGTTATCGATTTTGATGAAACAAAAAAGAGAATCTCTCTTGGGTTCAAACAACTGCAACCACATCCTTGGGAAAACATTGAAGAAAAATATCCGGTAGGAACCAAGGTATCAGGTAAAGTCGTATCTCTTGCCGATTATGGAGCCTTTATTGAAATCGAAAAAGGGATTGAGGGTTTGATTCATATCTCAGAAATGAGTTGGACACAGCATATTAAACATCCATCTCAATTTGTTTCTATGGGACAAGTAGTAGATGCTATCATACTAAGTTTAGATAAAGAGAACAAAAAAATATCACTTGGGATGAAACAATTACAACCAGATCCATGGCTTACATTATTACAAAAATATCCAATTGATTCGAAACATATTGGTGTGGTGCGCAACTTAACTAATTTTGGTGCATTCGTGGAGTTAGAAGAAGGTGTTGATGGCTTAGTCCATATATCTGATTTATCTTGGACAAAGAAAATTCGCCATCCCGGTGAAGTTGTAAAAAAAGGTGACAAATTAGAAGTCGTTATCCTTGGTATAGATATTGAGCAAAGACGCATATCCCTCGGTCATAAGCAGGTGAAAGAAAATCCATGGGATAGTTTTGCTGAGATATACAAAGTTGGTACCGATACTTCAGGCAAGATTGTACGCATAATCGAGAAAGGAGTTATAGTCGAACTTCCGCTCGGAGTAGATGGATTTGTACCCACATCTCAACTTTCAATGTCACCATTGAAAAATGTGGCTGAATCATTCCGTGTGAATGATGAGATTCCTTTACGTGTAGTAGAATTTGATAAAGATAGTAAGAAAATTGTTCTTTCTGCTGTTGAATTTCTGAAGCACAAAGAACAAAAGGCAATCGATGAGTATGTATCGAAGCATAAACTTCCTCCTATGACTTTGAAAGAAGTTATTGAAGCACCACCAAAGCCGATCGAAGCTCCACCTGAAGAATTTACAGGACCTCCAACTTCTGACTATATGGTGTGAATATATTTCCTACAATCAAACGAATTCAAAGGGTTGTCTCTTTAGACGGCTCTTTGTATTTTATAGCATGAAGAAAGTCTCATTTTATACGCTCGGTTGTAAGCTAAATTTCGCAGAAACATCAACGATCGGTAGACAATTTCTGGAACATGGATATAGTGTTGTTGATTTCGATCAGTCTGCTGATGTAATTGTACTAAATACATGCAGTGTTACTGAACAAGCCGAACGTGAATGCCGCCAAATAGTTAGAAGAATTCTCCGCAACTCTCCTGATGCATTTATAGTCGTCACTGGATGTTATGCACAACTTCAACCAGAGGCAATTGCTTCAATTCGTGGAGTCGATCTTGTAGTCGGGACTAAGGATAAATTTGATTTATTAAAATTTGCTCAACCCTTTAAAAAGAAACCATTACCAGATATTTTTGTTTCTTGCATAGATGATTTACACAGTGCTTTGCCTGCAAACTCAGCAGATGTTGGCGGAAGGACACGTGCATTCTTAAAAATTCAAGATGGTTGCGATTACCCTTGCGCTTTCTGTACAATTCCACTTGCACGCGGTGGAAGTAGGAGTGTTTCGCTAAACGATATAATAACCCAAGCCCGTGAAATTGCATCCCGTGGATACAAAGAAATTGTTCTAACGGGCGTAAACGTCGGAGATTATGGGAGAAAAATTAATTCGAGTCTATTAGAACTTCTCCGCAATATAAAATACATTGATGGTATTGAACGTATTCGCATCAGCTCTATCGAACCAAATCTTCTTTCCTATGAATTAGTGGATTTTATTTTGAATTCAGATAAATTCTGTAATCATTTTCATATTCCACTTCAGAGTGGAAGTGATAACCTATTAAGGAAAATGAGGCGAAGATACTCAACAAATAATTATCGAGACATTGTTGAATATATAAAAAACAATGACCGAAATGCTTCTATCGGTGCTGACGTTATAGTTGGTTTCCCTGGTGAAACTGATGAATTATTCAACGAAACATATGATTTTATTTCTGATTTACCGGTGAGTTATCTTCATGTTTTTACTTATTCAGAAAGGCCTAAAACATCCGCAGTTAAATTTCAAAATAAGATTCCTTTAAATATTCGGCATAAACGTAACGAGGTCCTTCGACGTTTAGGTGTAAAGAAACGGCATGATTTCTATTCTTCTTTCATAGATAATATTTTACCTGTTCTATTCGAGGGGAATGTTCACGATGGCAGAATTGCTGGATTAACTCCCAATTATATCAGGGTAGAGGTAGACGGCAATACGTCCCTTGTTAATTCAATCCATAATATTAAAATAAAAAATGTTCAAGACAATATTTGTTTTGGTGAAAGGATAAATCAATCATCTCATTTGTTAAAAATTAAAAATTCTAAAGTAGAACTAATAAACAATTAAAACGATGAACAAACATGAAAACAATCTTTTTTTTAATCGTCACAGTAAACATCACCTTTTGCCAAAATTTGATTGATGTAAATTTCCCTCATTCGGTCAACAATAATAAAAAGAATTATTATTCTACTTCCGATATTTTCTTAAATCAAAATGTTGATCACGGAGGAGGTGAAAAAAGCGTTGCATTAGCAGCATTATATTCATTCCTCTTGCCAGGAATGGGAGAATTATATGTAGGTAATTATTCGAGTGGAAAATATTTTACCCTCATTGAAGGTTTACTCTGGATAACGTTGGTTGGTTTTGATCGATACGGAACGTGGGTCCAAAACGATGCACGAAATTTCGCTGCTCAACATGCGGGTGTAAGTATATCAGGGAAAACAGATAGATATTTTGTCGACATTGGTGATTATCAAAGTATTATAGATTATAATGAAGAAAGGCTCAGGAACCGACAACCGTATAAGATGTACGATATAGAATCAGCGATGTGGAATTGGGATAACAAATCGAATCGATTGTATTATCGTGATTTACGAATATCCAGCGATCAAGCTTTCAATAACGTTTCCTTTGTAGCTGCAGCGATTGGAATCAATCACCTTGTAAGTGCAATCAATGCAGCTATGAGAGCAAAATCGTATAACAATAGTTTATCACAAGACAATTATATAAATATACATGCGAGCATTATGGGAAGTTTAGTACATCCAAATGGAATTATGATTTCATTTTCCCAGAATTTTTAATGAATGCGAAACATCAAATTAACAATTGAATATGACGGAACTGATTATGTTGGCTGGCAGCGACAAGTAAATGGTAAAAGTATACAAGGTGAAATTGAATCTGTTCTGAGAAATATTCTTCAGGAAAATATAAATCTGATAGGTGCAGGTAGAACAGATGCAGGCGTTCACGCTCGTGGTCAAGTTGCAAATTTTCGTACAATTACTAAACTCTCTCTCCAAGAAATTAAAGGTGGCTTGAACGGACTTCTTCCTGATGATATAGTTATTCATGATGTCGAAGAAGTTCACATTGATTTTCATGCCCGCTATGATGCAAAAGAAAGACACTACTCTTATTTAATTACACAAGTTCCTTCAGCATTGATGCGACATTATTCATGGTTCATAAAATATAACTTGGACACTAATTTAATGAAAAAATCTGCAGATGTCATAATAGGTTCACACGATTTTGAATCGTTCTGTAAAGTAGATTCGGGTATCAATAATTTTGTATGTAATGTAATTTCTGCTGAGTGGCAGGTTGAATACAATTTGTTAAGATTTAAAATTTCAGCTGATAGATTTTTACATGGTATGGTAAGAGCGCTCGTTGGAACAATGGTAGATTTGGGACGGGGTTTTTTATCTTTTGACGATTATCTTTATATTCTTGGGAAGAAAAATCGTTCAGAAGCTGGAATGTCGGCTCCTGCAAAAGGATTGACCTTGGAAAAAGTAGTTTATTGAAAATATTTGAGAGGACGAAATGAGTAATCCTAGAATGTTTTTAGTAAAAACAACAACATATATAAGTCTAATTCTCTTTTCATTTAATTGCGCACTCAATATTTTTCCAGACTCAGAGGATATTAAATTGGGTAAGCAAATAGATGATGAGATAAAGAAAAATCCGAAGGAGTATCCTATACTTCAAAACCGTCCTGAAGTTAAAGAATACGTAGCATCAATCGGTAATAAAATTTTACAGTCACCGAGCATAATTAAGCGTGGTATATATGCATATCAATACGAGATTGTTTCGAACGATTCTGTAATTAACGCTTTTTGTACACCAGGGGGTTACATTTATGTTTACACAGGGTTAATGAAATTCATAGATAACGAAGCAACACTTGCAGGAGTATTAGGGCATGAAATAGCACACGCTGAACGTCGTCATGCAACAAAAAGGATGACTAAAATTTATGGAGCACAAATTCTTTTAAGTTTAGTTCTCGGTGAAAAACCATCCCAAATTGCAGAAATAACTGCTAACCTTTTCACGGGACTTGCACTTCTAGCTAACAGCCGGTCCGATGAGTCAGAAGCTGACGAATACTCGATTAAATATTTAATGAGTACACCGTATTATCCAGGTGCAGTATCAGGATTTTTCGAAAAAATGCTTGAGAAACGTGGTGGTAAAAGTGGTGGTACACTCGAAAGGATGTTCTCGACTCATCCCTTGGATCAGGATAGAATTTCTCATGTCAAAGAATTATTAGCGAAGATTGGTAATCCACAACCAAACGAATCTAACCTTTTTACAAATCAATATCAAGAGTTTAAGAGAAAGTTACCGTAGGATTTATATATCGGTGAAACGTCTTAGAGCTTCGTTAGAAATGATTAGGCAACTAAATTTTTTGATAGAAACATCAAATTAGCGAGACTATCTTCTTCTGTTGTTTTCATTCCGTCTTGCAGTAGGAATTTAATTTTATCCTTCACCGCCCTCGCCTTCAATCTTGGCGCCGATGAAAACTTTCTGCAGAGCTTTATAAAATTTTTGTTCTTTGGTCATAGTTTACCCTTTGAATCAATTTTTTAACCTATTCTTCAATTATCTTTTACCCCATGCAGTTTTAAGATAATTTTCTTAACGATACACATCCTTTTGATTTAATATGATACAAAATTATTTTGATTATGAAAAGATATTTATGGTGAGTTTAGTATCCATCAGATAAAGCCACAAGCGTGGTGGTTAATATAATATTGTGGAGCTGAAGGGATTCGAACCCTCGACCTTTCGGATGCGAACCGAACGCTCTCCCAGCTGAGCTACAGCCCCAATAAATCTAGGTGAAATATAATGAAATCAGTCGATAGATACAATCCCAATGTTATGTCCTTTAACGATCATAAATATTTTGAAGTACTTGTAAATATTAGTATTTTTTACAATCTTGAATAAAACATTTTATAACGTGAAGTATAAATCAGTTTCTTATCATTATGAATAGAACAGAAGCTTTAATGTTATTGAGAGAATATACCAAGAGTGAATCTCTGTTAAAGCATATGTATGCTGTAGAAGCGGCAATGAAAGCGTATGCAAGAAAGTTTAATGAGGACGAAGTGAAATGGGGGATTGTCGGGTTGCTGCACGATTTTGATTATGAAATGTATCCTCAAGCTCCTGATCATCCATTGAAAGGCTATGAAATTCTAAAACAGAAGGGGTATCCAGAAGATGTTCGTAACGCAATACTTGGTCATGCAACTTATACAGGAATTCCTCGTGATACGAATATGGCAAAAGCACTTTACGCATGCGACGAATTATGTGGTTTTATTATAGCATGTGCATTAATTCGTCCGAATAAAATTGCTGATCTTCAAGTATCGTCTGTTAAGAAAAAATTGAAAGATAAAAGTTTTGCCGCTAATGTGAGTCGAGACGAGATTCTGAAAGGATGTGAAGAATTTGGTGTCTCGATGGATGAACATATTGCTCTTGTAATCGAAGCAATGAAAGAAATATATGCAGAACTTGAGTTATAATTGTAGAAAATTTTTGATAAAAATATCGTTCACAAAAGGAGATAAAAATGCATCGCTTATTATTATTTTCGTGTATTCTATTATTGTTAAGCATACCTGTTATATCACAAGAAGATGAAGAAGAAATAGAACCTCCTAAACGCAGCGTTCAATCGAAAATCGGAGGTGCGGGCGGATTCACACAGAATTTATTATTTATTGATTTAAATCCAATCAATGAATATTTGAGGAAATCTAGAGGTTCAGGATTCGACAAAACACCAATGCTGCTTCTTGGCGGTCAAGGATATGGATACATAATGATAGTCCCAAATTTACGAATCGGTGGAATGGGAGCTGGTGGTTCGTTAACATCAAAATCTATTGATACCGTCACAAACACGCGCCGCAATGTTGAACTTTCTGTTGGATTTGGTGGAGTCACGATCGATTACACAATCCCTATCGTTCCTCGTCTGGATGCTTCGATAGGTGTTTTCCTTGGTAGTGGAAGCACTGAAATAAAATTGACACGCAACTCGAATCCGAATAAAATTTGGGATGAAGTATGGGATAATTTTGGTACAGATAAGAAAATCGATGATTATACCCAAAAGCTGTCTGGCTCATTTTTCATATTTCAACCTCAGTTAAATCTTGAATATGCAATTTGGCGTTGGCTTGCTATCCGAATTGGTATTGGATATAACGGTATGGCGTTTGGCAGTTGGACTTTGGATGATGATTATGATCTCATAGGTGTTCCTGATAAAATTAATGGAAGAGGATTTATGTTGAATGGTGGAATATATTTGGGGACATTTTTATATTGAAAAAACAAGTCAAGATTTTATAACATTTTAAGTACCTCAGTTAAATTTTTGACTAACAACTGGTTTTGTTCATCAGTACCGATGGTTATTCTGATGCAATTTGGTAAACCAAATGCTTTCAAGGGACGGACGATAATTCCGCGGCGAAGTAAATTATTATAAATGTTATTTACTAATGCTTCTGAATCAAATATAAGTGTAAAAAAATTTGCTTCAGTTGGAATAAAAGTCAAATTCAATTTTTCGAATATGGAAGATAAGTATTTTTTACCCTGAGAATTGGTAATAAGTGATTTATTGACAAAATCTGAATCGTTTAATGCCCCGATCGCAGCCTCCTGAGCAAGTGTATTAGGTTCAAATGGTAATTTAACTTTAAATAAATTGCCGATGAGTGCCTCGTGTGCGAAACCATATCCGATGCGTAAACCGGCAAGTCCATAAATCTTTGAAAAAGTTCTAAGTGTTATGACATTATCATATCGGTAAGTCATTGAATCAGGATAAAGTGGGTTGTCCTTTGCGTACTCGAAATATGCTTCATCTAATATTATCAAAATGCGTTCTGGAACTTTTTGGTAGAACTCGTCGAATTCTTGTTTTGTAAATATTGTTCCCGTTGGATTATTTGGATTAGCAAGGTAAATAATTTTTGTATGTTCATTTATTTTACTTGCCAATGCTTCAAGATCGTAACGCCAATTATTATAAGGAACTGTTGTGTATTTAACTCCACGTGAGCGAGCTAATACTTGGAAACCAATAAATGCCGATTCTGTAGTTAATACTTCATCATCATCACAAAGGAAAGTTCTTATGATAATCGACATAATTCCATCTGAACCATTTCCGACGATTACATTTTCCAATTTGACATTGAATTTATCAGCAAGTATAACTCTGAGATTGTATCCTCCGTTGGGATAGAAATTTAAACCGTTTATGTGTTTCCGAAGCTCTTCTATTGCAAGTGGGGAAGGACCCAAAGGGTTCTCGTTCGATGCTAATTT
>JBBIRP010000042.1:0-2437 GCA_037441745.1 Ignavibacteriales bacterium | reverse complement strand
AGTCCAAACTCTTTTTTAACTTCCTCTATGGGTTTACCTGGTTTATATGGTTGTAAAGATTCGATATACGTTGGTACCAGCGCCATAGGTTTTAAATATACATAATTGAGAATGATGTTTTTTGGTCTACAAGATATGAAATGAAAATTCTAAAATCAATTTATGTCTTTGAAGTTGTAAATTTATTTTAGTAACTTCTATAAAATCTTAAAAGAATATGATGGTATCTTGCTATTAATTATTGGCGTTAATTCTTGAACATTGATGGAAACCATCTATTTCACCGTGAGATATTGTTTTATTTTTATTGTACTTTATAGTTTTGTATACCCACAAACACATTTGAATAAATATCATGGCGAGGGTAGTTCCCATTTTTTAATTTTAAAAATTCGAGCGAATCAAGATAGTATTCTTTATCTGCCTCACCAATTCATAATACCTGGCTCCGAAATATTACAATTAGATTCATCTTTTTTAAATCCAATTTCGGATTATTCATTTCAATATAGGAGCGGTATTCTAAGATTCACGAATTTAGCTATTAATGATACATTATCACATGAATTGAAAATTTCGTACCAGGCGTTGCCTCTTATTTTTAAAGATAAATATCAGCACCAGAAGGTATTTGTTCTTTCAGATTCTTTAGATATGGAAAATGCAAAATCAACAAAACCACCAAGTTCATTCGATGTAGATGATATATTTGGATCGAACCTGAGAAAAAGTGGTAGCATTGTTCGTGGTTTTACTTTGGGAACGAATCGAGACTTCTCATTAAACTCTGGTTTTCGTATGCAGATGTCGGGAAATCTTCTTGATGATTTAGAAGTTGTTGCAACATTAACTGATGAAAACTCACCTATTCAACCCGAAGGGACAACGCAAACACTTCAAGAAGTTGATAAAGTATTTATTGAGCTTCGTTCTTCATCTTATAGTGCTGCAATGGGTGATATAAATCTTGATATAACTGGTAATGAGTTCGGAAATCTCAGACGTAAAATGTCGGGAGCTAAGGGATTTGCGAATTACAAGTTCGGTGGTTTGAATGGTGATGTTCTTCTAACGGGTGCTGTCACACGAGGCAAATACACATCAAATCAATTTTTGGGTGTTGATGGAGTTCAGGGACCTTATAGACTGGTTGATGTGAATGGAAATAGGTCCATAATAGTCATTGCAGGTACCGAGCGTGTTTATATCAATGGAGAAAAAATGACGCGTGGAGAAAACAATGATTATATCATAGATTATTCAACAGCCGAAATCACATTTACACCGAAGCGATATATATCAAAGGATACGAGAATAGTGGTAGATTTTGAATATAATGACCGACAATATAATAGAAATCTTTGGGGTGCAAAAACCGGTTTTAAACTTTTTAAGAATAGGATGAATTTTAATACAACCTTCGTTACTGAATCCGATAATAGAAATAACCCAATTGACATATCACTAACGGATGATGATAAAAAAATATTAAGCGCGGCAGGTGGCAATCGTAACATGGCGAGAAAATCGGGAGTTGAATTGTTTGGGATTGGAAAGGGGCAATATAAAGTACTCGATTCGACAATTACAATTGGGGGTAAGGACACAGTTTTGAAAATATATGAGTTTGCTCCAACCGATACGATGAACGCTATTTATTCGATCATTTTTTCATTCGTCGGATCTGGAAAAGGGAGTTATAAAAAAGTTGCATCAGGTCAATACGAATTTATTGGTATTGATCAGGGCTCATACGAGCCGATAAGGTTCTTACCCTTACCTCAGAGTAATAGACTAATAGATTTTGATTTGAACGGGGAACCGACTGATAATTTGAGTTTAAGTGGAGAATATGCATTAAGTAATTTTAATGCAAATCAATTTTCAGATTTACCTGGTACACAAATAAGTGGAATGGCTTATAAGTTTGGGATTGCTTATTCTTTCAGAGATATTAAAATTGCTAAATTAAAACTTGGTTCAGTTGATGTTTCAGTTAAGGATCGATATATAAATAAAGATTTTATAGCAATGGACAGATTTAATGAGGTTGAATATAATCGAAAGTGGAATTTAATTGACACTTTAAAACAAAATGAAAATAGTATCGAAGGTACCATTGCTTATATTCCCGTAAATGGTATGTTGTTCAAAGGTGAAGTGGGGAAACCCAAATGCTATCAGACAGATATAGTATAAATTTACAAACGAATTTTGATAATTTACCAAACATAGATTATAAATTAGAAAGGATTAAAACACATAGAATAAATTTAGCTCAAACTAATGATTGGATACGTCAAAGTGGAATGGCAAAATATCAGTATGGAATTATATCTCCTCGTTTGAAAATATCTCATGAATATCTTGGTAATAAGGGAGCCAACCTCATGAATATAGTGGGGAAAGATTATCGATGGAACGAAATCACTCCGGG
>JBBIRP010000041.1:7450-12868 GCA_037441745.1 Ignavibacteriales bacterium | reverse complement strand
ATTATGGTACAGGATCATAGCCCCCTTGATGGAATGGGTGACAGCGCAGTATCCTTTTAATCGATATCCAAGTACCTTTTATACTGCCATATTTTTTTATTGCTTCAATTGAAAATGCTGAACATGTTGGATAAAATCTACATGTATTAGGTGGAAGTATCGGAGAGATTATTAGTTGATACATCCTTAAAGAAATCAATATTAATTTGCTCATTTCTTTTCATTCTTTGATTTATAGTTTTTAAAATAGAAGTAATATCATCTTTTATCTTGTCATATTTTGGCATATGCTCAAGATTAAATGAATTAGTTTTGTAAATTATGTACAGCGATAAAAGTTGATTGGGTTGTGTGATTGTATTTTCTAAAATTGGTTTAATAAATCTGATTGATTCACGTACCAACCTTTTGATTCTGTTTCGATCTACTGCTTTCTTTACTTTTCTAGGAACGTTAATAGTAAAAAATATTTTTTCTTTTGATGTTGTTTCAGTAAGTATTTTATAATAACACTGAAATAATATTCCCTCTACGTTTGTTCCTTTTCTAGGGGTATTTCTGATCTTCTCATTCTTACTTCGAGATAAGTCAATCAATTATATTGACCATTTATTCTTTTGGTTTTCACCTTTCATCGCTAACCGTAAGCTTCCATCGTCCCTTGGCTTTTCGCCGAGCTATTACTTTGCGACCATCTTTCGACTTCATTCGAGCCCTAAAACCGTGTTTGTTCTTTCTTTTCCTATTACTTGGTTGAAAAGTTCTTTTCATTTGTTTACCTCTTATTTTCTACAATAAAAATGAGCATTAAAAAAATCCTCAAACAAAATGTTTAATGTCTTTGATAAAAAAAATATATAAATTTATGTTCATTATTACAAACTTGAACTTTATTATAATACTTATTACTTGCCATCAAAGAATTTTATCATTATAATGATAACATATAATGAATGAATATCGGTGTTGATATCTTGTGGATAACTTCAATACTTTACTGAATTATATTGAATTTCATAAAAATAATCAGTAATTAGGATATTTTTAACTTTGCCCAAATATTCAGTTGTGAACATGTGTGTGGATAACTTGTTCATAACAATGTTTCTTCTTAATAATATACATTTATTCAATGGATTAATCATATGGAACAAAATGAATTAACATCGAGCCAAATCTTTGAAGAACAATCAGATAATCATTCAGAAATTTGGAATATCTGTATGAACATGGTTAGAGATCGCGTTAATAATCAAACGTACAAAGCTTGGTTTGAACCGATTATTCCTAAAAAATACGATGGTGAAAATTTTTGGATACAGGTGCCAAGCCAATTTTTTTCTGATTGGATAGACGAACATTATTTTTCTTTATTGAACGAAGTACTAACAAAGGTAACAGGCAAGGAAATCAAACTAGAATATATTATCTCAACAGAAAACGAGACTGTTATAGTTGAAGCGAGCTTACCAGAAATTAATGTTTCTTCTAGAGGTGTATCAAGTTTAAATTATTCTACTAACAATAACTCTATTCAGGAAACAAATACTTCGTTTTTACAATCGTACTTAAATCCTCGCTATAAGTTCGAAAACTACATTAAGGGTGAAAGTAATCAATTTGCAAGAGCTGCAGCTTTAGCTGTTGCAAACAATCCAGGTGGAACTTCATTTAATCCACTTGTAATTTACGGCGGAGTCGGTTTAGGTAAAACCCATTTGATTCATGCGATTGGTAATCATGCTTATAATACAGGTAAAACAAGTCGGATACTTTACGTGTCGAGCGAAAAGTTTACAATTGATTTTGTAGATGCAATTCAAAAAGATAAGATCAATGAATTTTCTAATCTTTATAGAAATGTTGATTTGCTGATCGTAGACGATATACAGTTTTTCAGCGGCAAAGAGAAGACTCAGGATATTTTCTTCCACACTTTTAATACACTCTATCAGCTTGGTAAACAAATCGTTTTGTCCTCCGATAAATCACCAAAAGATCTACAAGGATTAAATGAAAGATTAATATCAAGATTTCAGTGGGGTTTAACTGCCGATATCCAACCTCCCGATCTTGAAACAAGAATTGCAATTTTACAGAAAAAGTGTTCTGACTATAATGTTGATTTAGAACATCCTATCATTGAATTTATTGCTTCTAATGTAACATCAAATATCAGAGAACTTGAAGGATGTTTAGTCAGTTTGATCGGTAGGGCTTCTATTGAAAAACGTAAGATTGATCTTGATTTAGCAAAATTAATTGTTCGCTCCATTGTAGGCGAAACAAAATCTCATATAACAATCGAAGAAATTCAAAGAGTTGTTGCGAACTATTTTAACATTCCTGAAGATATGATTAGAGCAAAAACTCGTAAGCAGGAAATAGTTAATGCACGTCAAATTGCAATGTATCTTGCAAAAGAAATGACTAATTCATCCTTAAAAACAATTGGATTGCACTTCGGAGGAAGAGACCATAGTACTGTAATTCATGCTTATCAATCAATTGAAGATACTATTGCTACAGACCCAAAGCAAAAACAATTAATACTTAGTCTAAAGTCTAAATTAGAAAGGGGAATAAGTTGATAAGTTTGTTCATATGTTGTCATTTTGAGTTGATAATAAGTTAATAACTAAACCAATTAATCACTAACTAACCCAGGTGGCTTATCATGTGTAAAAATGTGGAGTTAATAATAACTTATTAACAACATTTCCATTTTCATAATCATGAATTGCAGCCAATCTAGATGTTTTTTATAGTTCTAAACATATCAACATGTATTATTATTATTAATCCTTTTTTAAAAAAAATTGAATTTATAAAAAGAAAAATTTTTCCAGAATAACTTTGAAAATGTTAGAAAAAATCGTACATTTAGTACAAGAAACTTGATTATTTAACCCTATCATATTAAGGAACACCAAATGAAATTTTCATCAACCAGTACTGATTTACAAAGAGTATTAGGAAATATTAGCGGTGTGATTCCAGTAAAATCAACACTTCCAATACTTGAGAATTATCTTTTTGATTTGTCTAAAGACAAGTTAAAGATTACCGCAACCGATCTCGACATCTCAATGACTAACACATTGAATGTTAAAGGTCTAGAAAATGGCTCGGTGGCAGTACCGGCTAAAAAATTGTTCGAAACTGTTCGATCACTACCGGAAATTGATATTGATTTTTATGCTGATGAGAAAAACAACAAGATTATAATGAGAACAAAAAATGGTGAATATAAATTAACTGGTGAGACAAGTGAAAATTTTCCAACTGTTCCACAGTTTGAAAGCAAACAAAGTTTAATTGTCGATAGCGAAAGTTTGAAAAGAATAATTAGTAAAACTGCTTTTGCAGTAAGTACAGACGAGCTTAGATTAGCAATGACTGGTGTATTAATTCAATTCAGAAAAAGCGAACTTAGATCAGTAGCGACAGATGGACATAGATTAGTGAGACTAATTGATTCAAGCTTTGGTGATCCGAATCTGGAAAGAGATATTGTTATTCCGATTAAAGCATTAAATTTAGTTCTCAGATCTGCTAACGACTCAAAAACAACACTTTCCTTAAATGAGAGTCACGTTATGTTTACATTTGGAGACATAGTATTAATATCTCGTTTAATAGATGAAAAGTACCCAAATTATGAAAGTGTTATTCCTGCTGACAATGATAAAAACTTAATCATAGACAAAAATCAATTTTTATCAGCGATTCGGAGAATTTCTCTTTATGCAAATACAATATCTCATCAAATGCGCTTTTCGATTAAGAAAGATTCGGTTTCAATTTCTGCCGAAGATATAGATATGGGTAGTGAAGCAAGAGAAACCTTAGATTGTGATTACAACTCGGAGCCAATGGAAATTGGATTCAACGCGATATATATTATTGATATACTTTCACATATTGATGCCGACGAGGTCATATTCAAATTTAGTACATCAACACGTGCAAGTATAATTGAGCCGATGACTCAACGTGAAAACGAAAACCTACTTATGCTTGTTATGCCGGTAAGGCTAAATGTCTGATTTACTTATTAATGCATTTAAATAATCTTAGAATTAAAAACTTCCGTAACCATAAAGATTCATATTTCGATTTTGGTAGTAAGACAAATTTAATCGTTGGAGAAAATGGGGAAGGTAAAACGAACGTCATCGAAGCCATAGGTTACCTTTGCCTCACCAAAAGCTTCTATGCTTTAAACGATAAGACTGTGATAAACTACAATAACGATCTCTTCGAAGTTGAAGGCGAAATAGAAAATAACAAATCAGATATTCTTAAAATCAGAATAGCATATTCCGATAATCAAAACGAGAAGGTCTACACAATCAACAAACATCGTGTAGCTCCATTATCAACGGTAATTGGAAAATTTCCAGTTGTAATATGTGCGCCAGAATATGGACCAGTCACTACAGCCGGCCCCTCTGAGAGAAGAAAATTTATTGACTTTGTAATATCTCAGTCGAATTCTAAATACTTTCAAAACCTAATCGAATATAGAAGAATAATTAAGAATCGAAATAAAATTCTGCTCAACAGTAAAATTAAAAATCAAAATACAAAAGAACTATTAGAACCGTGGAACGAACAATTGATCGAAAAAGGAACCTATTTAATCTTAACCAGAAAAAAATTTGTAGGCGAGTTTAAAGATTATGTTCAGTCATCTTATGATAAAATTGTTGATAAAAAAGAAAGAACTTCTATAGAATACAGACCTGGAATCAGCCAAGATATTAATGTAGATGAAGACAAAATACGAGAAATTTTTAGAGAACAGTTATACAAAAGTAGTTCAGAAGAGTTAAAAATTAATTCAACTTTGGTTGGTCCACATAGGGATGAACTGGTATTCAAAATAAATGATCTTGATTTAAGAAAATATGCCTCCCAAGGTCAGCATAAAACTTTTTTAGTATCTTTAAAAATTGCCGAGTATTTTTATTTAAAAGAGAGATGCAATGAAACACCAATTCTTTTACTTGATGATGTGTTTAGTGAATTGGACGAAAAGAGATCTCTACGTTTCTTAGAATTTATCGAAACATTAAGTCAAGCATTTATTACTGCAACAACTTTGAATATTTTTAGCAAGTATTCTCTTGTAGATAACAATCATAAATTATTTAATATAAAAGATGGGTCAGTCATTGAACAAAAATCTTTTGCAGCATGAATAATAGTAATCCAAAGCTAATTGGTAATCTAATAAACTCGGTTTTGCATCAACTTGGTCTCGATAAGAAGATCAAACAATTTGAAATTGTTGATTTGTGGCAAAATATAGTAGGAGAGCAGATTTCGAAAGTAACAAAAGCTGAAACAATCAGGGATGGGAAACTTTACGTAAGCGTTGAACATCCGACTTGGCGCAATGAACTAATATAC
>JBBIRP010000041.1:0-7383 GCA_037441745.1 Ignavibacteriales bacterium | reverse complement strand
TCTTTCAAGTTTTTCATAAGCCATTATCTAAAAACTTGAAAGATACCTATAAAAGGGAGAGTAAATTGGCAAGAAGCAAAGACATAAAAAAGACAGAGAGCCCAACGAATGAATACTCAGCACAGGATATTACCGTATTAAAAGGTTTGGAACCTGTTCGTCAACGGCCAGCAATGTACATTGGTGATGTATCCACTCGAGGATTACATCATTTGGTATACGAAGTTGTTGATAATTCAATAGACGAAGCCCTTGCTGGTTATGCACATAGCATTTCTGTAACAATAAATAAAAATGGTTCTGTAACCGTTATCGATGATGGGCGCGGAATACCTACCGACATTCATCCAAAAGAAAAGAAATCTGCTTTAGAAGTGGTTATGACTGTTTTACATGCTGGCGGTAAGTTTGACAAAAATACTTACAAAGTCTCTGGTGGCTTGCATGGAGTAGGTGTTTCGGTTGTAAACGCACTCTCTGAAGTTTGTGAAGTTGAAGTATATCGTGAAGGTAAAATTTGGTATCAGAAATATATCAGAGGAAAGCCACAGGAGGATGTTAAAGTTATTGGAAAAACAGATCCAAAGAAAACGGGAACGAA
Organism: Ignavibacteriales bacterium; assembly: GCA_037441745.1. Taxonomy (GTDB): domain Bacteria; phylum Bacteroidota; class Ignavibacteria; order UBA10030; family SZUA-254; genus JACQYX01. The sequence goes on along the minus strand of JBBIRP010000041.1, from coordinate 6,782 downwards.
AACTACATTCCTGCCCGACGAAAAGATTTTTAAAAATAGAGTTTTTAAGTTCGAAACACTTGCTGAGAGACTTCGAGAGCTTGCGTTCTTAAATCCAAACGTCGAACTAAAACTTGTTGATTTGCGAATAGGAATGGAGCAGGAAGAAAAATTTCATTTCAAGGGTGGATTAACTGAATTTGTAAAGTATATAGACTCAATGCGACCCTCAATAATGAAGAAACCATTTTATGCAATTGGTCAAGCAAAAGATGAATCAGACAGAACCGTCGAGGTCGAAATCTCATTCCAATACAATGCTCAATTTAATGAAAATATTTTTACATATGTAAACAATATTAATACACTTGAAGGTGGTACACATTTAGTCGGATTCAGAACCGCACTGACAAGATCGCTAAATAGTTATGCATCAAAGAATAATCTTGTCAAAGAAAACGGCATTCAACTTACAGGAGATGACTTTAAAGAAGGTTTAACGGCAGTTATTAGTGTTAAAGTCCCCGAGCCTCAATTCGAAGGACAGACAAAGACAAAACTTGGAAACAGTGAAATAAAAGGAATTGTAGAAGGGATCTTTGGCGATCAGTTATCTACTTGGCTTGAAGAGAATCCAACCGATGCGCGGAGAATAATTGAGAAATGTTTAAGAGCCGCAGAGGCCCGAGAGGCGGCAAGAAAAGCAAAAGAGTTAGCAAGGCGCAAGAGCGTTTTGGAAAATTTGAGTTTACCAGGTAAGTTGGCAGACTGTTCAATTAACGAGCCAGAACATTGTGAACTATACATTGTCGAGGGTGACTCGGCCGGTGGAAGTGCCAAGCAGGGAAGGGACAGACGCTTCCAAGCAATTCTACCAATTAAAGGAAAAATTTTAAATGTAGAAAAAGCGAGGTTACATAAAATTTTAGAAAACGAAGAAATAAGATCAATATTTACTGCAATTGGTACAGGTGTTGGTGAAGATTTTGATGCAACGAAAATTCGGTACGGCAAGATTATCCTGATGTGCGATGCCGACGTTGATGGTTCTCATATAAGGACACTTTTATTAACTTTGTTCTTCAGATACATGAAAGAAATAATTGAACTTGGACATGTTTACATCGCTCAACCACCACTCTATAAATTGAAGAAAGGCAAACAAGAATTTTATGCTTACGATGAACATGAAAGAGATGAAATTATTAAAAGGCTAAAAAGTGAAAAACGAGGAAAGAATGAAAAGCCGATAGTAATTGAAGAAACCGAATCAACACCAATTAGTACGAATGGTATTTTGGTATCGAGGTTCAAGGGTTTAGGTGAAATGAATCCCGAACAACTTTGGTCAACAACAATGAATCCTGAAACCAGAACAATACTTCAGGTTTCCATAGAAAATGCCGCAGATGCAGATAGAACATTTTCGATTTTAATGGGAGATGAAGTTGAACCCCGTAGGGAATTTATCGAAAAAAATGCAAAGTATGTTCGCAATCTTGATATATAATTTTTTTGAATGAAATCAAAATTTTAATTTCTGGAGTTTGAATGGCTGGAATAAACGAGAAAATAATTCCTGTAGACATAGAAGATGAAATGAAAGGCTCATACATTGATTATGCGATGAGCGTAATCGTTGCACGAGCACTTCCAGATGTTAGAGATGGCCTAAAACCTGTGCATAGAAGAGTATTATATGGGATGCAAGACTTAGGTTTGGCAAGCAACAAGCCATACAAAAAGAGCGCTCGAATCGTTGGAGAAGTTCTCGGCAAGTATCATCCGCACGGCGATACAGCTGTGTACGATACGATGGTACGTATGGCTCAAGAATTTTCATTGCGGTATCCTCTTGTTGATGGTCAGGGTAATTTTGGCTCCATAGATGGTGACTCTCCAGCAGCAATGCGTTATACTGAAGCACGCTTATCTCGCATTGCAGAGGAAATGCTCAAAGATTTAGATAAAAACACAGTAGACTTTACTCCGAATTTCGATGATACCTTAAAAGAACCGGCTGTCCTACCAGCAAATTTTCCGAATTTACTTGTTAACGGAACGTCTGGTATAGCAGTAGGGATGACAACTAATATTCCACCTCATAATTTGAACGAGATCATTGATGGATGTATCGAAGTGATAGAAAATCCATCCCTTACAGATGATAAACTCTTAAAGATTATCAAAGCCCCCGATTTTCCAACCGGAGGGATTATTTATGGTTATGAAGGTGTAAAAGAAGCATATAAAACTGGTCGCGGTAGAATAGTCATACGAGCTAAAGCAACAATTGAAACTGGTCGAGCTGATCGGCAAGCAATTGTAGTTACGGAAATTCCTTATCAAGTCAACAAGGCTGCATTAATAGAAAAAATTGCTGAATTAGTCAGAGATAAAAAAATTGAAGATATCTCAGATATTAGAGACGAATCCGATAGAGATGGCTTACGTGTTGTAATTGAACTAAAACGTGATGCAAATGCCCCCGTTGTTTTAAATAATCTCTACAAGCATACACAAATGCAAACGACATTTGGCGTGATTATGCTTGCTCTTGTTCAAGGCAAACCACAAGTACTTACACTCCGCCAAATGATTGACCACTTCATTAAGCATCGTAATGAAGTTATCGTACGTAGAACAAAGTTTGATCTTGATGAAGCTGAAAAGAAAGCCCATATACTTGAAGGTTACATAATTGCTCTACAAAACATTGATGAGATAATTAAACTAATAAAAAAATCTAAAGATGTTCAAACCGCTCAAGAAGGCCTGATGAATCAATTTAAACTGAGTGAAGTTCAAGCAAAAGCAATACTAGATATGCGTTTGCAAAGGCTTACCGGACTTGAGCGCAAAAAGGTGGAAGAAGAATATAAAGAAACTATAAAACTAATTGAACGGCTAAAATCGATACTTTCGAGTAAAAAGCTTCAGATGCAGTTGATTAAGGAGGAACTTCTTGAAGTCAAGAAAAAATTTGGTGACGAAAGAAGAACGGAAGTGGTTTATAAAGCCGAAGAATTCAGTGTTGAAGATATGATTGCTGAAGAAGATGTTGTTATTACAATTAGTCACAGCGGTTTCATAAAACGTTATCCCGTATCAGGTTATCGTAGGCAAGCTAGAGGAGGAAAGGGTGTTTTAGGGGCCGCAACAAAAGAAGATGACTTCATCGAGCATATGTTCATCGCTTCGACACATGATTACATATTGTTCTTTACAGATAAAGGAAAATGTTATTGGCTAAAGGTTCACGAAATTCCTGAAGCAGGAAGGCTTGCAAGAGGGAAATCAATCGTAAACTTGATAGAGAAACAGCAAGAAGAAAATATTGCGGCTTTTGTAACAGTTAAAGAATTCGATGACGATCATTACATCGCGATGGTAACAGAAATGGGGATGCTTAAGAAAACTGTGTTATCAGAGTATGGAAACATTAGAAGAACAGGAATTACAGCAATCACACTTCAAACTGGTGACTGTGTCAACGATGTTAAATTAACGGATGGAAATCATGACATCATAATCGGAACATATAATGGTATGGCAATTCGATTCCATGAAAGCGAGGCTCGACCAGTCGGCAGAACTTCTATGGGCGTAAGAGCTATTAAATTGGGTAAGAATGATAAAGTAATTGGAGCCGTTGCTGTGAAAAGGCAGAAAACGACTATTCTTGTTGTTTCTGAAAATGGTTATGGAAAACGGAGTGAACTTAACGAGTATAGGATAAGCCATAGAGGCGGGAAGGGCGTCATCACGTTACGCGTTACCGAAAAAACAGGAAATATGGTTGCAATAAAAGAAATTCTTGATAATGATGATGTTGTTGTCGTTACGAGCCAGGGTGTAATAATAAGGCAGCCAGCACAAACTATTCGTATTGCTGGAAGAAATACACAAGGTGTACGGTTGATCCGGCTCGATGAACAGGATAAAATTGCAGACATTGCAGTAGTGCCCGAAGAGGAAGAAAAAGAAAGCAGCAAACCAACCGATATAAAAGAAGATGGCAAAAAAGCCAACAATAAAAAATTGGAAAAAGAAAAAAGGAGCAGTAAAAATATTAAAAGTAATTGATCACGTGGTTAAACCCGGTTCAATTTTTTACCTGGAATCGGTTGGTAGCAAAAACTTGAAAGTACTTCCTTTCCCCAAAGTCGACTCAGCAAACATTTTTCCACCGTGAGCATCGACTATACTCTTACAAATCGCTAAACCTAAGCCAGTTGTCTTTTTTTCGGATGACTTTCCAATCAATACTTCTTTATATTTATCAAAAACTAACGGAAGCTCACCGCGAGGAATTCCAACCCCAGAATCAGATACTGTAACTTCGATAAATTCTTGTAAAGCGCCATTCAATTCCTCAGATGTGCTTGAAACCTTCACACGAATTCTCCCTCCTTCAGGTGTATATTTAATCGCGTTATCAAGCAAATTCAGCATTACCTGTTCTATTTTATCTGGATCAACCGTAATGGTTGGAACATTATCATCAACATCGATATCTATTGTGATCCTCTTGGAATTTGCTTGTGGTATAAATCTCGCACAAACTGCTGGTATTAGCTCATCAAAATTTGTTGGTATCTTGTTTAGATCGACCTTCCCAGACTCAAATAGACTTAAATCAATCATATCGCTTAGTAGTGTATCCATGTACTTTATTGTTGAGTTAATATTTTGGAAAATTTTCCTTTGCTGCTCAGTCACCGGACCAGCGCCACCTTGGTCTATAATGTCTATTGATGATTGTAAAGAGTGTAATGGTGCAAGCAAATCGTGCAATAGTTTTGACGTAAAATTCGCCTGTAGTTCAGAAATATGTATTTCTGCAATATGTGCGCGCAGAACATTTTTAATTCTATTTAGCATTTCATCTATAGTCTGCGTCTTCGATAGAAAATCTTTTGCACCTAATTTAATTGCTTGTATGGCAAGTTGAATATCCTGCAAACCCGAAATCATCACACAATCTGTTGTTGGCGAAATTTCTCTGATAGTCTTTAAAACTTCTAATCCATCGGTGTCAGGCATACTTAAGTCTACCACAACCAAGTCGAATGTATTCTCTCTTATTAATCTTGTTGCCTCGCTACCGCTCGATGCCTCCATTGTTTCATATCCTTCATCATCAAGACCTAATTTTAATACGGAGCGGTAACCTTTTTCGTCATCAACAATTAGTATTTTGGGAACAGTTTTCATAAAATATATGTAATCATTATCATGAGAATAATGATATATAAAAAGAAATTGAAAGTCAACATTTATTTGATTCATTGCATTTCATGTTACAAGTCCGTAAATTCAAACAACGTTTTTAGTAAAAACGTGGGATTTTAACAATAATGTTCGTTTTTTAAGATCATAATAATAAAAATGGCGAATTGATAAAATGAAACTAAGCGAAAAATTTATTCGTTCTCTTCCCAAAGTTGTACTTCATGACCACTTAGATGGTGGATTACGACCACAGACTGTTATAGAACTTGCACGCGACATAAAATATAAGAAACTTCCGACATCAGATGCAGATAAATTGAAAGAATGGTTCAATCGCGGCGCTCGAAGAGGAAGTTTACCACTTTACTTAGAAGGTTTCAAACACACAACAGCTGTAATGCAAACAAGCGAAGCGCTTGAAAGGGTTGCGTATGAAATGATGGAAGACATGTATAACGATGGCGTGGTTTATCTTGAAACCCGATTCGCACCAGTTTTTCATACGAATAAAGGACTTCATTGGGAAGAAACTGTCACCGCCGTTTTAAGAGGGTTGGAAAAAGGAAAAAAAGATTTTGGTGTTGAGTATGGATTAATTATTTGTGCAATGCGAAATATGAAACTATCACAAGAAATGGCAGAACTTGCTGTAGATTTTAGAGAGAGAGGAGTTGTTGGTTTTGATTTAGCAGGAGAGGAGGGCGGCTTTCCACCAAAGAAACACGTTGACGCTTTCCACTTCATTCAAAGAGAAAATTTTAATATAACAATTCATGCTGGTGAAGGATTTGGAAAAGAATCTATTTGGCAAGCAATCCAATGGTGTGGTGCACATCGCATTGGACATGCAACAAGGTTGATTGAAGATATGAAAATTTCGGACGATGACCCTACAGAAATTGTAAGCATGGGCTACCTTGCACAGTACGTTTTGGATAAACGCATTCCACTTGAAATTTGTTTAACGAGCAACGTTGATACTGGAACGGTAAAAAGCGTTAAAGAGCATCCATTTGGAATTTATCATAGATATAAATTTAGAGTAACATTAAATACCGACGACCGACTTATGAGCGATACGACGATGACTAAGGAATTGAAACTTGCCCACGATGTGTTCAAACTATCTTTAGATGAGCTTGAAAAAATAACAATTAATGCAATGAAGAGCGCATTCATACCATACAAAAAAAGAATCGACTTAATTTATAATGTAATCAAGCCGGGGTACAACAAAGCACGAAAAGAGAAGCGGCTAAAAGCACAAAGAGGAATTTATAGAAAATAAAAAGAATTTTTGTTATCCATTATTGAGCTGATCGTCTGATTGCATAGAAATTGGGAGAACTAAAAAACACTTACAATTTATCTTGCCTGATGCAATAAAACCTGCAATTAATTTTAGAAGCAAAAGAAAAGTTGTCTCAATTCTACTATAGTCCGATTCAAATTTAAATGGTTTGAAATTATTGGGGCAGGTTGATAAGACGGCAAATATTTCAATTCCACTATGGTTCGATTGACACTGACCAAAAAATGGTATTTATCAAAAACATTATATCATTTCA
>JBBIRP010000040.1:0-13163 GCA_037441745.1 Ignavibacteriales bacterium | reverse complement strand
TACGTGCTTGTCGCCATGCGGTGATGTTTTTATGTCACCGAGAAGGTTGGTGAAGTCGGCAGTGGAAAAACAGATTGATATTATTGCGGTATGTGACCATAATTCAGCTGAAAATGTTGAATACGCTATGCGGGCGGCAAGAGAGCTGCCGATAGTTGTGCTACCGGGAATGGAAATTTGTACACGGGAAGAAATTCATTTTATAGCGTTCTTTGAAAAATTAGAATCAGTATTAGAACTACAGGACATCGTTTATCTTAATTTAAAAGGTGAGAATGATCCTGAAACGTTTGGAATGCAGGTTGTGGCTAATGAGGATGATGAAGTCCTTAGTTTTAATAACAAATTACTTATCGGTGCAGTTGATTTATCCATAAATAAATTGGTAGATATTGTTCATCAACTTGGTGGTATTGCAATTGCTTCACATATAGATAGGGAAAGTTATAATGTAATAGGTCAATTAGGCTTTATACCAGATGATCTGAATTTCGATGCTCTTGAAATTTCAAAAGTAATGCCGATGGATAAAGCAAGAGCAAAATATCATGTTTATGCGAAATATCCCTTTATACAAAATTCCGATGCGCATTCACTTGAAACAATCGGAGAATGTACTACGGATTATTACCTGGCTTCACCTTCTTTTAAAGAATTAGTATTGGCCTTGAGTAATAAAGAAGGAAGGAAAACAGGAAAAATATAGTAATTAAAATTTAAATGGAAGAACTAGCGTTACATATTCTTGATATTGCAGAAAATTCTATTGATGCAGGAGCAACAAATTTAATTATTGAAGTCACGGAAAATAAAGATAAAAATTTACTGCAAATAGTAATAGAAGACAATGGTAAGGGAATGGATGCAAACCAGATTAAAAAGGCGGTCGATCCATTTTTTACAAGTCGAACAACAAGAAACGTCGGTATGGGTTTGTCGTTACTTAAACATGCTGCGGTCGCAGCCAATGGTGATATGAATATTGAGTATGCTGTTGGGAAGGGAACGAAGGTTAGAACGAGTTTTCAACTCGATCACATTGATCTGCAACCGATTGGTAATTTGACTGATACTATAATTGCGCTAATATTAAGAAATCCTGAGACGGATATTATTTTCAAATGCCAGAAAAACGGAAAAAATTTTATTTTAGATACAAGAGAAATAAAAAAAAAGATTAAAGAGACAGCAATTAATTCTTCACCTGTAATAAGATTTTTAAAAGAATTCATAACGGAAAATTTATTTTTAATTTCCAAGGAGAACTAAAATGCAGCAATATGATTTACAACAAAAAACCGAGGAAGTTTTAAAAAGATGGGGATCAAAGCCGGAAAATATCATAGAAATGATGCACGATATTCAGAATGAATTTAACTATCTTCCAAAGGATATTCTTTTTGAGATATCAAAAAAGGCGGATATCTCATTAAGTAAAATTTATAATGTTGCAACTTTTTATAATGCTTTTAGTCTGAAACCGAAAGGTAAATATAGAATATCTGTATGTATGGGAACTCCCTGTCACGCTCTTGGAGCTCCGAAAGTTGTTAGAGCAATAGAGAATGAGTTAAAGATAAAATGCGGGGATACTACGCCCGATATGAAATTTAGTCTTGAAGTATGTGGTTGTGTTGGAACCTGCGGTTTAGCACCCGTAGTCGTTGTCAATGAGGATCTCTACGGTCCAATGAAGATAGAGGGTGTCCCTAGATTACTAAAAAAGTATGAACCGAAATAATTAAGCGAGATAAAAATGCCACGATTAAAAATTGAAGATTTAGAGAAAATAGCTGATCAGCAACGTCAGAAAATGAATATTCGGGAAGGATCTGGTAAAGCGAAAATTACTGTCCATATGGGGACATGCGGCATCGCAGCTGGAGCAAGGAATATCCTTGCTGCATTTATGAAACAAATAGAGATCCACAAGGCGGATGATGTTATACTGACTACCTCAGCCTGTGCAGGACTTTGCAGCCGTGAACCTATGGCAACGGTTGAATTGAAAAACCAGGCACCCGTAAAGTATGTAGATTTAACCGAAGAGAAAGTAAAAAAAATATTTGAAAGCCATATTCTACAGGGGAAATTTGTCCAGGAATATGCACTTTCTATCGGCAGCGAAAGAATTCAGTAATTCCCAATCAGGAGATCAATAATGAAACAATCAAGATTGCAAATAATGGTCTGCGCGGGTACAGGATGTGTTTCCAACCACTCTTTTGACCTGAAAGATGCCATCGATAGAGAATTAAAAAAACATAAACTGGAAAATGAAACTGAAGTCGTTTTTACCGGCTGTAACGGTTTCTGTGGTGCAGGTCCTATAGTTGTAGTACAACCTGATGGTGTGTTTTATAAAGAACTAAAAACTGCAGATATCCCTTTCCTGGTGGAAGAACATTTCCTGAAAGGAAGACCTGTAAAGAAATTTTTATATACTCCTCCGCTGGAAACTGTTCCCATCCCGAAAATGATGGAAATACCGTTCTTCGCCGATCAAACACTGATTGCACTTCGTAATCGTGGTATGATAGATCCAGAAAAGATAGATGATTACATAGCCCGGGACGGTTATAAGGCTCTCGCAAAAGTTTTAACTAGCATGACACCTGATCAGGTATTGAATGAGATTAAAAATTCAGGCCTTAGAGGTAGAGGTGGTGGAGGATTCCCAACCGGTGTTAAATGGGAATCGTGTAAAAAAGCACACGGGACAGTAAAATATGTCATTTGTAACGCGGATGAAGGGGACCCCGGGGCATTCATGGATAGAAGTATAATTGAGGGTGATCCACACGCAGTAATAGAGGGCATGATTATAGGAGCCTATGCGATTGAAAATGTTCATCATGGTTATATTTATGTAAGAATGGAATATCCGCTTGCTATTAAAAGATTTCAGATTGCAATTGAACAGGCACGCGATTATGGACTTTTGGGAAAAAATATTTTTGATAAAGGGTTCGATTTTGATATAGAAGTGCGGAGAGGCGCCGGCGCATTCGTATGTGGAGAATCAACTGCATTAATGGCATCGCTGGAAGGTAAAGCCGGTGAACCGAGAGCAAAATATATCCATACGGTCGAAAAAGGCTTGTGGGATTGTCCGACCTGTCTTAATAACGTCGAAACCTGGGCAAATGTACCTCAGATTATACTTAAAGGTGCAAAATGGTTCTCCAGCATAGGAACAGGTGACGTTTCTTCAGATCCATGGGGTGGTAGCAAAGGTACTAAAGTTTTCTCCCTCGCAGGCAAAGTAAATAATACTGGCCTCGTTGAAGTTCCTATGGGAATTACGCTGCGGGAAATAATTTATAAAATCGGTGGCGGTATAAGAAATGGGAAGAAATTTAAAGCTGTACAGACAGGCGGACCTTCGGGCGGTTTTATTCCCGAAAGTATGCTGGATCTGCCGGTTGATTATGAAGAATTGACCAAAGTTGGATCAATGATGGGTTCAGGCGGAATGGTAGTCACCGACGAAGAAAATTGCATGGTTGATATGGCAAAATATTTTCTGTCATTTACCCAGGGAGAATCATGCGGAAAATGTATCCCATGTCGTGAAGGCACAAAAAGAATGCTTGACATACTTGAACGGATAACAAACGGACAGGGAACTGAAGAAGATCTGGTATTACTTGAAGACCTTTCTAATATGATTGTCGAATCTTCACTTTGTGCATTAGGTGGTTCTGCTCCAAACCCTGTTCTTACGACACTGAAATATTTCCGTGAGGAATATGAGGCTCATGTAAGGGATAAAAAATGCCCAGCTCATGTGTGTCGACAATTGATTACTTACACAATCGATGAGAAAATATGCCTTGAAATAGGACATGGCTGTGGTGTGTGTACTAAATATTGTCCCGATGGTGCTATAATCGGTGAAAGAAAAAAAGTGCACTATATTGATCCCGCTAAATGTGGTAAATGTGGTGCATGTTATGATGTTTGTAACTTTAATGCTATAAAAGTAAGTTAAACGAGAGGAATTTATATGGTGACAGTAAAAATTGACGGAGAAGAAGTACAGGTACCAGAGAATACATCAATCCTTATGGCTGCTGAAAAAGCCGGCGTATGGATTCCAACATTATGTTATTCAGATCTTTTTGAACCGTACGGCGTTTGTAGAATCTGTTCTGTTGAAGTAGTGCGGGGAAAGAGAAGCCGTATTGTAACATCATGTAATTATCCCGTACGCGAAGGATTAACAATCTACACTAATTCCGAAAAAATCCAGTGGATTCGGAAAATGATACTTGAGTTGTTAATATCACGTTGGCCAAATGTCAAAGTTATAAAGGATCTCGCAGAACAGTTAGGCGTCAAAGAATCCCGATTCCCCAGTTTGGAAAGAGACGAAGATGAACACGCATGTATATTATGTGGAAAGTGTGTAAATGTTTGCCGTGAGGTTGTACAGGCGGAAATACTCGGATTCGCAAACCGGGGAATAAAAAGGGAAGTTGTTCTACCTTTTGGACTACAATCAGATAAATTATAGTTTGTGGTGCTTGTGCCAAAGTATGCCCAACGGGTCATATCAAGATGGTCTTAGAAGATTATAAAGGTAAAAAACCTGAATTTACATTGGGACCGAAAACACCTATTTATGTTCCAACAATGCAATCAATACCTCGTGTTCCCGTGATAGATGCAACTTCTTGCATTCACTTTCAAACCGATGGGTGCGAAACATGCGCAAAGGTCTGTGAACCCAAAGCCATAGATTACGATATGAAAGACGAAACTGTAGAAATCGACGTTGGGCAAATTCTTATCACTACTGGTTACGATATATTTGATGCTTCACAGATGGCACAATTTGGATATGGCAGGTTAGATAATGTATATAGCTCTCTCGAATTCGAAATGATGTTGAATTCTACAGGACCTACTGGTGGAAAAGTTTTAACAAAAAGTGGAAAAGAGCCTCGCTCAATTGGTATCATTCATTGTATCGGTTCAAGAGATACTAATCATCATCCGTACTGCTCGCGTGTTTGCTGTATGTATGCTTTGAAGTTTGCACATTTAGCCCATGATAGAACGAATGCCGCAATCTATCAATTTTACATCGATATGCGTGCATTTGGAAAAGGATACGAAGAATTCTATAGCCGTCTCCTAAATGAAGGAGTAACTATGATCCGTGGTAAAGCTGCTGAAGTAGTTGAAGCAAGTAATCGGAGTGATGGAGATGGTACACTATTAGTTCGTTGTGAAGATACATTAATCGGTAAATTCCGTGAAGTGCCGGTTGATATGGTAATACTTTGCAACGCGATTGAACCAAGAAAGGATGCAGATGTAATTCGTCGTTTATTCTCAATTAGTAAAAGCCCAGATGGTTTCTTCCTCGAACGGCATCCCAAACTTGATCCGACATCAACAATGAGCGATGGAATTTATATTGCTGGTTGTGCTCAAGGTCCAAAAGATATACCCGATACGGTTGCTCAGGCAAGTTCTGCTGCGGCAAGAATTCTTTCATATATTTCAAAAGGACAAGTTGAGCTGGATCCTGTTCGTGCCTGGATTGACGAGAAATATTGTTCAGGTTGTCGTATTTGTAATAACTTGTGTCCATATTCGGCAATTGGTTTCATCGAGGAAAAGAAAGTTTCGAAAGTGAACGATGTGTTATGTAAAGGTTGTGGTACTTGTGTTGCAGCTTGTCCAGCTTCTGCTATCACAGGCAAGGGGTTCTCTGATGCTCAAATACTTGCAGAACTTGAAGGACTGTTAGAAGTATAGAAGTAATTTATGTTTGAAAATAATTTTGGAGTATTATTATGAGTTTCGAACCAAAAATAGTAGCATTTTTCTGTAATTGGTGCACCTATACAGGTGCTGACCTTGCTGGTGTATCAAGATTGAAGTCGCCAGCAAATATTAGGGTAATCCGTACAATGTGCAGCGGACGTGTTGACCCTTCATTTGTTATCAAGGCGTTTGAACTTGGTGCAGATGGTGTTCTTATAGGAGGATGTCACCCCGGAGATTGCCATTACACCGAAGGAAATTACAAAGCCCTGCGTCGTGTTCATCTTTTAAAAAAGATGCTGCAATCTTTCGGTATTGATGAAAAAAGATTAAGACTCGAATGGATATCTGCCTCTGAAGGAGATGTCTATCAACGAGTTGCAATTGAATTCACAGAGCAAATTCGTACTCTCGGTCCGTTAAATTGGAAACAAAAATTGGAACAAAGAGACAAAGTAACCCAAGAAATGATAGCTTAATATAAACAAGATATGATTAATGATACCATTATTCTGATGGTTAAATGTGTCTTTATTTAGAAAAAGGTTTATTAAAATAAATATGAGGAATTAATTTATGGCAACACCAAAATTAGCATTATACTGGGCAGCAAGCTGCGGTGGTTGTGAGGTTGCCGTGCTGGATATTGAATCAAAAATATTAGATGTTGCTGCTTTCTTTGATATCGTATTCTGGCCTTGTGCAACTGATTTTAAATATAAAGACGTAGAAGTAATGGCAGATAAAAGTATTACGTTATGCTTGTTCAATGGAGCGATTCGAAATTCAGAAAATGAAAAAATAGCGAAATTGTTAAGAGCTAAATCTGTAATTCTTGTCGCTTTCGGATCGTGTGCCTACGAAGGTTGCATTCCAGCATTGGCAAATCTGACTACGAAAGAAGAAATTTTTAAAACAGTTTATTTAGAAACTCCCTCTACGTATAACCCAGAGAAAATATTTCCACAACCTGTAACAAAAGTAAAAGAGGGGGAAGTAGAAATCCCTGTATTCTATGAAAAAGTAAAATCTTTGGATCAAGTCGTTGATGTTGATTACTACATCCCAGGTTGTCCACCTCAATCGAATCAAGTTGCAGCGGTCATTGATGTCGTAGTGGATATTCTGAAAAATGGAAAACCATTACTGCCAAAAGGAACAATTCTTGGTGCAGGTGAAAAAACGTGCTGCGATGAATGTCCACGTATCCGAAGGGAAAAGAAAATAAAACAATTTCACCGTCCACACGAAATAATGGTTAATCCAGACGAATGCTTGCTCGATCAAGGAATCTTATGTATGGGACCTGCAACTCGGAGTGGTTGTGGTGCTTTGTGTGTGAAGGCAAATGTACCTTGTCGTGGTTGTTATGGTGCCCCACCTAATGTTCATGATCAAGGACTAAAAATGTTGAGTGCCTTAAGCTCTATTATTGATGCTCAAGACCCCGAAGAGATCGATAAAATTATTAACACTATTGTTGACCCAACAGGCACATTTTATCGTTTTAGTTTAGCTCATTCCACTTTGAAAGCAGCAGATTTATAAGAAAGGACAGAATATGAGTACAAAACATATCAGTATCGATCCAATTACCAGACTTGAAGGTCATGGAAAAATAGATATATTTTTAAATGATGCTGGTGAAGTTGAAAATTGTTATTTCATGATACCAGAACTTAGAGGATTTGAGAAATTTTGTGTTGGTCGGCCAGTTGAGGAAATGCCCCGAATTACGACAAGATTGTGTGGCGTTTGTCCCGAAGCTCATCACATGGCATCAGCAAAAGCGTGCGATGCCGTCTATCATGTTGAACCACCAAGTGCAGGGCGAAAATTGAGAGAGTTACTTTATAATGTATTTTTTGCTGGTGACCATGCTCTTCACTTCTACGCATTAGGAGGACCAGATTTTGTGCTTGGTCCCGAAGCATCTCCCACCGAAAGAAACATTCTTGGGGTTGTCGCTAAAGTCGGTGTAGAAATTGGGATGAAGTTTATTCAGCATCGAGCTCATCAGTCAGCAATAATGGAATTGTTAGGTGGGAAAAAAATACATCAAGTTACTTCATTACCAGGTGGTGTTTCAAAAGGTTTAACAGAAGAAGAACGGAAGGGTGTTGAATCACGTGTTTTGGAGATGGTTGAATTTGCTAAATTCACAATTAAACTTTTCGAAGATGTTGTCCTTAAAAACAAAGCATACGTCGATTTAATACTGAGCGATACATATTCCTTGAAAGTATATTCCATGGGATTAGTTGATGAAAAAAATCGTGTTAATTTTTACGATGGAAAAGTGCGAGTTGTAGATTGTAACGGTAAAGAGTTTATAAAGTATTCTCCAAATGAATACCTCGAAAATGTTGCTGAACATGTTGAACCTTGGAGTTATTTAAAATTCCCATTCCTTAAAAAAATTGGTTGGAAGGGATTCGTCGAAGGCAATGAAAGCAGTATCTATCGTGCAACACCTCTATCTCGGCTCAATGCTGCCGATGGTATGGCAACCCCACTTGCTCAAGCCGAATATGAAAGAATGTATAAAACACTCGGTGGAAAACCCGTGCATGCTACGCTTGCTACTCACTGGGCAAGGATTATTGAATTACTATACGCTGCTGAGCGTTCATTGGAACTCGTCCGCGACCCTGAAATTACAAGTCCTAATATTCGTATTATCCCAAAAGAAAAACCGACCGAAGGTGTCGGTATTGTTGAGGCTCCGCGCGGTACATTAACTCACCATTATGTCACGGATGAAAGGGGAATCTTGCAAAAGGTTAATCTCATCGTTGGGACAACGAACAACAATGCTCCGATTGCTATGTCTGTAAAAAAAGCTGCAATGGGTCTTATAAAGAAGGGAATACAAGTGACAGATGGCGTTCTAAATAAAATAGAAATGGCATTCCGTGCTTATGATCCGTGTTTTGGATGTGCTACCCATACTTTACCGGGTCAGATGCCGCTCGTTGTAACTATTCGTAATAAAAATGGGGATATATTACAGGAAATTCGAAGATAGACATATATTGTTTTTAAGCAATTTTGATAGAGAGCAGTACGAAATTACCGCTCTTAAAATTTTTTTTAAAGAATTTCAGTAACAGATAATGTCAAAAAGAAAAAATAATATACTTATCCTTGGTTTAGGGAATGATATTTTGGGCAATGACGCTGTCGGCTTACTCGCAGCACGTGAATTAAAAAAAGAATTTGGTAATAATATAGATGTTACAGAAGCTGCTCTTTCAGGTTTTGAACTCATAGATTTATTGGAGGGATATGAAAAAGTACTTTTATTAGATGCGGTGGTAACTAAACAGCATTCCCCAGGTACCGTCTTGGAGCTTACTAAGGAGCACTATAAAAAAGTTGTTGCTGTCTCCCCTCATTATATGGGGTTACCTGAAGTGTTTCAATTTGCGGAAAAATTTGGTATAAACTTACCTAAAGAAATTCGAATACTTGTCATGGAGATTGAACCACCTCTCGATTTAAAAGAAGGTTTAGATACATGTCTCCAAGAATCATTTCTAAAATTTGTTGATAAAGGTAAAAATATTTTGCAAAATTGGAACATCTGATAAATACCTACTTTACATTTTTAAATGAATAAATTTGTACTTACTTTGTATCATAAGTAAGGGAAATGGCAATTGATGATTGAAGGCAATTCAATAAATGATGATTTAGCCAATAGCGAGGATCAGGAAATAGTATCTTTGTGTCTTAAAGGTGAAAAGGAAGCATACAGTTTTATTGTAAAAAAATATATGAAACGGGCATATTTCAACGCTTTAAGTATTGTGAAAAATCATGACGATGCGCTTGACATATCTCAAGAAGCATTCATACAAGCATATAGGGCGATCGCGAAATTTGATATGAGGAGAAAATTTTATACATGGTACTATCAGATATTAAGAAATCTATGCATTAATCATCTGAGAAGAAAATCAAAATTTATAGATATTGGGAAATTTGCAAGTGAAAATAGTGATGAATACTGTGATTCGATTGAATTAATTGGTTCAGATGCTGATCCTTCGGTTTTAGCAGAGCAGAATGAGATGACCCAAAAACTTTGGAAAGCCATCAGTTTGTTAAAATCGAGTGAGCGCGAAATTTTATTATTAAAAGAAATAGAAAATTGTTCATATAAAGAAATATCAGAACGACTCGAAATTCCAATCGGGACGGTTATGTCACGGTTATTTACTGCGAGAAAACATTTAAAGGAAATTTTTGGAAAATTGATATGACCAACCCACAAATTTCAAGTTACGAATGGAATCGATTCAGGATGTTAATGATGGCGATGTTAGATGGTGAAATCTCGAGCGGAGACAAAAGAGAATTTCAGCAGTATCTTTCGACATATCCCGAGTGTCAAAAAGAATGGAATGAATATCAAAAATTAAAGGAGTTTACTATGCAAGTAAAATTTAAAGATCCCCCCGAAGAAATTTGGGATCGGTATTGGCTAAACGTTTATAATCGGATTGAACGTGGAATCGGTTGGATTTTTATTTCAATCGGTGCTATGATTGTACTTTTTTATAGTGGATTCAAAGCTATCGAATCGTTAATAGTTGATCCAACAATCGTAGGGGCTGTAAAAATAGGAATAATTGTACTACTAATAGGCACCGTGATTGTCTTGGTCTCAGTCATTAGAGAAAAATTCTTTACACGCAAGTATGATAAATATAAGGAGATTCTACGATGATAATTACTTCATCAAGTGAGATCGCGGGCAAGCGAGTCGTCAAAACACTTGGCCTTGTTAAAGGTAATACTATACGAGCAAGACACATTGGTAAAGACATACTTGCACTATTTAAGAATATTGTAGGCGGTGAAATTGAAGAATACACAAAACTCATGGCTGAATCTCGCGAGCAGGCACTCGATAGAATGATTATTGAAGCCGAAAAATTAGGTGCCAATGCAATTATTGATGTCAGATTTTCGACAAGCTATATTATGCAAAATGCTTCTGAGATATTGGTTTTCGGAACTGCTGTATTGGTAGAATAATTACTGCTGCGTAAGTCTGTTATCTTGTTCTGTAAGAAGTGCTTTGAAGACAAGCTTATACCTTGTCTAATTTTTTTCAAGTTCTCAATGTTGAGAAACACCCCCTTTTTTCTTACATTTTTGAAATAAACTGTTTCTAAATTTTTTTCTAAACCAAATATGGCTCATTTATTGTAAGTACAATACATATGCATGAAATGTCGGTTGCACAGAATATTTTTGATATAGTCCGAAAGAATATACCAGAAGAATCAGAGGAAAAAGTAGTAAAAATTCATTTAAAAGTTGGTGAACTTTCAGGCGTCGTACCAGATTCACTTTCATTTTGTATTGACATAATAAAGGATGAGTCAAATTTTAAAAACGTTTTTATTGAGATTGAGCAAGTTCCAATCACGGCGCATTGCCAGTTATGCGGAAAAACATCTCAATTAGAATTTGGTGTTTTCTTTTGTCCAAATTGTCAAAGTACCAACATTAAATTGCTCACAGGTAGGGAATTAGATATTGTTGATATTGAGCTTAATGATTGAAGGGGAATATATGAGCGTTATAACAATTGAACGAAAAATATTAGCAAAGAACGATGAGATAGCTCAGCAAAATCGAGAATTATTCCAGAAAAATAAAGTCTTTGTTTTCAATCTGGTTAGCTCTCCTGGTTCAGGGAAGACGAGCATTCTCGAGAGAACATTAGAGCATATTCAAAATAAAATCAATGTAGCCGTGATCGAAGGAGATGTGCAAACTGATTTTGATGCACAGAGAATTGCAAAGTATAATGTTCCCGTTGTACAAATTGTGACACGAGGGGGTTGCCATCTCGATGCACTCCTAATTCAGGATGCTCTGAAAAAGATAAGTCTACAAAATATACGAATGCTTATAATTGAAAATGTCGGTAATCTTGTTTGTCCTGCAAATTATGATTTAGGCGAAGCAATGAAAGTCCTTATCGTCAGTACCACTGAAGGAGATGATAAACCATTGAAATATCCGGGAATGTTCTTAAATGCAACAGCTTTGATCATCAACAAAATTGATCTGATACCATATGTGAATTGCAATATAAGTCACCTTAAGCAAAACGCACTTCAGATAAATCCGAGGTTAAAGATTTTTGAAACATCATGTACAACGGGGGCTGGTATATACGAATGGTGTTCTTGGATTTTATCGCAAATTCAGAAATAATGTGATGCACCGTCTCCATATAGTAATTCGTGGGGCTGTTCAGGGTGTAGGGTTTCGCCCGTTCATATATCGCCTCGCAACCGAGATGAATTTGAATGGTTGCGTACAAAATTCTGCGCAGGGTGTTTTTGTCGAAGTCGAGGGCGAAAAGAAAATGTTAGATATTTTCCTTCTGAGAATCGAAAAAGAAAAACCACCTCATTCATCTATACAAAGTCTTGAGTTTTCGTATTTAGACCCTATTGGTTTCACATCTTTCGAAATCCGTGATAGTGAAAAAGAGGGTGAGATAAGTGCTATCGTTCTTCCTGACATTGCAACCTGCCCTGACTGTTTAAGAGAAATCTTTGACCACAATAACAAGCGATATTTATATCCTTTTACCAATTGTACGAACTGTGGTCCTCGCTTCTCTATTATAAATGCACTTCCATACGATAGAAACAATACGACAATGAGACAATTTGTTATGTGTGATGAGTGTCAGCATGAGTATGAAAATCCACTTGACCGTCGGTTTCATGCTCAACCAAACGCTTGCCCTAAATGTGGCCCTCACATAGAGTTATGGACATCAGAAGGGTCCCAGTTATCCAAACATCACGAAGCGATACTCGAAGTATCGGAGAAGATAAAAGAAGGGAAGATAGCGGCCGTAAAAGGGCTCGGTGGTTTTCATTTAGTGGTTGATGCAAGAAACAATGAAGCAGTTCAACGTTTAAGAGAACGCAAGAACAGAGAGGAAAAACCCTTTGCCTTGATGTATCCAACGTTAGAAATGATTAAACAAGATTGTGATGTTTCGACGCTTGAAGAAAGATTACTCAACTCACCTGAATCGCCAATTGTAATTCTGAAGCGCAGAATCAAAATTCAAAATCCTAAATCCAATATAGCCTCGACAGTTGCACCCAATAATCCTTATCTCGGTGTAATGCTTCCTTATACACCGCTTCATCATATACTTATGCGAGAGCTTGATTTTCCGATTGTTGCAACGAGCGGTAATTTATCCGATGAACCAATTTGCACGGATGAACATGAAGCAATTAAAAGATTGAAAAATATTGCAGATGTTTTTCTTGTTCATAATCGTCCAATAAAAAGGCATGTTGATGATTCAATTCTGAGAGTGATTTTGG
>JBBIRP010000039.1:10735-13589 GCA_037441745.1 Ignavibacteriales bacterium | reverse complement strand
GAATACATCTTGTACTTGCAACTCAACGACTATCTGTCGACGTAATAACTGGTGTCATTAAGGCGAACTTCCCAGCGCGCATTGCTTATCAAGTAGCATCAAAAATTGATTCGAGGACTATTCTAGATATGAATGGAGCGGAACAGTTATTGGGGAGTGGTGATATGCTTTACCTTCCCACTGGTAGCCCAAAACCGATTCGGATACAAAACGCATTCATTTCTACTCAAGAAGTAGAACGCATTACAGAACACATTTCACGACAACAAGGGTACAGTAAACCTTTTATACTTCCTTCAGTGCTTGAAAGGAGAAAAAATGGCTTGCGTGGAACATCCGACACTTTGGATGAATACTTCGAAGAAGCTGCGCGGCTCGTCGTCCGTCATCAACAGGGCTCGGTTTCTCTTCTTCAACGTCGTTTGAAAATTGGTTATTCTCGTGCAGGTCGAATTATGGACGAGTTAGAAGCTACTGGAATCGTAGGTCCTTTTGACGGCAGTAAAGCGCGTGATGTTCTTATAGAGACTGAGGAACAACTTGAATTAAAACTCAAGGATATTTTATGAGCAATATTATTTGGTGGAAAAAAGTATTCTCGATACTGGGGCTATTCGTTTTTATTTCTCTTAACGCTTTCTCTGATGACAACGCCGATAAACTTATTAAGAAACTTCAGAGTAAATATAATTCCATGCAAACTGTATCAATAAGTTTTACACAACATGTACAATTTGGTGTTACTAAATCTGAACAAACCTTCAAGGGTAAATTTATCATGAAGAAGGGGAATAAATATATAATTGAAATGGAACACCAAAAAATCATTACCGATGGTATTTTGGTCTGGTCTATCAATTTTCTTAACCGACAAGTAATAATTGACAAATATCGAGATGATTCAAACTCATTTTCACCTGATAAGGTTTTGGTAAGTATCCCACAGAGTTATAATGCTTCATTATTGGCTAAAGAGAAAATTAACGATAAGGATATGATTGTTGTAAAACTAATCCCTAAAGATAAAAAAAATAATTATAAATGGCTTAAGATATGGGTTAGTGATGATCATATTATGAAAAAAGTTCAGTTACTTGATATAACCGAAAATCTTACTACTTATTTGGTAGACGAAATAAAGATAAATCAAGAAATTCCAGATGGTAAGTTTCAATATGAACCGTTATCTAACTTAGAAGTAATAGATTTGCGATAATCGCAGAAAACACACCAAATATTTCATGAATCAAAGATTAAAAAGTTTTCTTCAATATTTCATAAGTGTAGCTTTGACACTATTTTTTCTCTACTTTGCGTTTAAAGGGACAGATTTCAAAAGTTTAATTTCCATATTAGCGAGTGCGAATTATTGGTGGGCCTTAGCTATGATTCCTCCGCTCATGATAAGTCATATGTTTCGTGCTTGGCGATGGGAATACCTATTAAGACCTGTCAAGCAGGGATTGAGATTTCGAAATCTTTTTTCATCTATGATGGTGGGTTATATGTTGAATAATGTTCTTCCAAGGATCGGAGAATTAGCTAGACCTTATGCAATAGGAAAATTGGAAGGTGTATCCAGAAGTGCTGCCCTTGGAACAGTTTTTATAGAAAGGATTTTTGACATACTTTCATTTATGGTGGTGGTCGCGTTAATCCCGGTTTTTTATACAGGACCTCTCACACAAGTTTTCCCATGGTTAGAGCAAACAGGTATTTGGCTCACGTTGGCATCATTAGTGTTCCTTGCAATTTTTACTTTCTTGATGATGCGAAGAGATATTGTTGTTCGAATACTAAAATTTGTTACAAAATATTTATCACCTCGGCGTGCTCAACTGGTTGAACATATAACACACTCGTTTTTAGATGGATTCCTTTTCTTAAAAGAACCAAAACTTTACTTCATGATTGGGTTTCTTAGTGTGATGGTCTGGATTTTTTATATCATTATGTTGTTCATACCTTTTTATGCATTCAGAATGACGGAAATTTATATGCTTGATATGCGAACAGCACTCGTTGTGCAAGCAATATCAACAATTGGATTTATTCTCCCGACACCCGGTGGAACTGGCTCGTATCATTATTTTACCATTCAAACACTCACTAAATTATATGGTGTGAGCGATGAGATTGCGAGAAGTTACGCAACTGTCACACATGCAATCGGATTCCTCGGGACAATGTTGGTTGGTATCTACTTTTTCGTTAGAGATAAACTGCACCTAAGTGAAGTTGCAAAACGTGATATTTCAAACAGTAAAAATTCAGTGACATTGAAAAATAATTAACATTGAATGTAATACATAATAAACTTTTTTAGTAAACTAATTATATAATATATTTAATCATTTATAAAAGGAGTACTTATGAAATTGCACAAATTATCTTCGCTTGTTGTTTGTTTTATAATTATTTTATCAACATTGTCTATGGCACAACAGAAAGAGAACAAAAAAAATACTGGTGTTCCTAAAAAAGGTAATCCGATGGTTGTTATGAAAACATCTATGGGAACGATAAAGATTGAATTATTTCAAGATAGAGCTCCGATAACTGTAAAAAACTTTTTAAGCTATGTTAACGAAAAGTTTTATGATAATACAGTGTTTCATCGTGTGATAGAGAATTTTATGATACAGGGGGGTGGTTTTACCGCTACTGACCCTATAAAGCAAAAGCGCACAAAAAATCCAATTAAAAACGAATCTGACAATGGACTTAAAAATGAGAGAGGAACACTTGCGATGGCAAGAACATCTGACCCCAACAGTGCGACGAGCCAATTTTTTATAAATGTTGTCGATAATGCTTTCCTTAATCGCAGTGATAGAGATGCTGGATACGCTGT
>JBBIRP010000039.1:3162-10710 GCA_037441745.1 Ignavibacteriales bacterium | reverse complement strand
AATTGAAGGAATGGATGTTGTTGATAAAATTAGGAAAGTAAAAACTAGTAATCTCCCTGCTATTGCACTCAACGGTGATCAAGAAATAAATACTACTTTTCGTGATGTACCATTGGATAAGGTCGTAATAGAATCAATTCGTAGGATTAATCCTAAGTAATTCTTTTTTAAAATGCCAAAAATAAAAAAGAACAATTTATCTCGTAGCGAGTTTGAGCAAAATCTTCGTTTGAAAAAATTCTCGCCAATCTATCTCTTTTATGGTAAAGAAGATTTACTAATAGAAGAGTTTGCTGATATAATTATTCAACAAGCACTTGACGTAGATTTGAAGAGCTTTAATTTGGATATAATCAGCAATGGTAATATTGATGCCAAAGACCTTGTATCTCTAATTTCTGCATATCCTTTGATGTCTCCATACCGTGTTGTGATAGTCAAGGACGTTGAACGGGTAACAAATAAGGAATTGCTTTTACCATTAATCGAAAGACCGGTTAGTTCAACTATTGCTATATTTATTACAGAGAAACCGGATTTTCGGTTAAAGTTGTACAAAGCTATGCAAGAAAATGGGGTGGTATACGAATTTAAACAATTATATGATAATGAAATTCTAGAGTGGATTAAGAACAAAGTTACATCAAATGGTAAAAGTATAAGTATCGAGGCAATTCAGCTCATTCAATCTGTCGTTGCAAGATCACTGCGAGAGATCCAAAACGAATTAGATAAACTTTTTATATTCGTTGGCGAGAGAGATACCATTGATGTTAATGATGTTGCAGCGGTAGTTGGATTGTCAAAAAGATTCAATATTTTCGAACTTCAAAAGGCAATCGGGAAACGGGACAAATCGGCTGCACTGGAAATACTTGAAAATATGTTAAACGCTGGAGAAGATCCAATCGGAATTATAGTCATGCTTACTAAGTATTTCCAAAAAATGTTGTTAATTTGGGAGTATTTAGATAAAAAAATTAGGAAAGAAGAATTAATTCAACTACTTCGTTTATCACCTCAACAATTATATTTTCTTGAGGATGAAATTAACAGTGCTAGAATTTTTTCGCTTCGGGAAATTCAACATAATTTTTCTGTATTATTAACTGCTGACGAAAAACTTAAATCAACAGACATCGACGTTAAACTCCTTTTAACATTGATGTTATATCAACTCATCGGGAAAGAAAGTCTCGTTTATAATTCTGTGATAATTTAGACTAGCTATAAATTAAGAAGACATAGATATTCAAAGTATGCCATTAAATATTAAGAATAAGGCGGATATTGAAAAGAATAAAGTTTCTGTACCGCAGCCAATATTGCACGATCCTAAACCAGATTATTTCTTTATAAAGAATATAGTTGTTGCATTTTCAGTTTTTGGAATAGTATTGGTCATAATTTTCTTAGTTTACCATTCCTCTGTAAAAAATAATACTGAATCGATATCATCGGATGTTTTAACAAAGGATTTAGACAAAATTAATACTAAGTCTATCGAGGTTCAATCCAAACCAATAAATAATTTTGACGTGGAAAAGAAACAAGATGATCAATCAAGTAGTTTTCAGAATCGGGAAGAATATACGATATATGTTGGCTCCTTTATTAAAAAGTCAATGGCTGATGAAGAGATCAGACGTTGGAGAGTAGTTGGATACACTGCTGTGGTTATGAAAGCTGGGAATTATTATCGTGTTTCAATAGGTCGTTTTCAAAGTGTTAACGGAGCGAAAACATACGTCAAAGATTTAACTGAATACTTAAAAAATGGATATTGGATTGGGAAGATTCCTTAAGCAAGTATCTTTGCTAATTGTGAGGATTATTTGTATATTAATATACAAAATTTAATCTAAATCGGAGAATATTAATGAAAAAAGGCATTCACCCTGAATATAAAAAATCGATTGTAACCTGTGTTTGTGGGAATACATTTGAGACAAGGTCTACCGCTGGTGATTTGAAAATTGAAATTTGTTCTAAATGTCATCCATTTTTTACAGGCAAACAAAAATTGGTTGACTCGGCGGGACGTGTTGATCGTTTTAATAAAAAATACGCTAAGAAAACACAAGAGGTATCGGCAACAGCTTAAAGGGAAAATCAGCACTAAGTTATTATCAAACGGAATTCTGAGGAATCGGGATTCCGTTTTTTTCTCTTATCAATTTATATGAATATCTGCATTTTTGAAGATATAAATTACAAGAATTTTCTTCCGCTGGTGTACTTTAGACCGGTGTACAATTTGCATACTGGGGCTTTTAGTTTGCAAGAAAAAATTGTTAAAGTTCTCCCAAATGCTAAAATGATATTGCACATGAGAAGCGGGCTTGTAGAAAGTTTTCGAGAGAATTTCCCTTCTCATGTTGTAAACAAATTGCCTAATGATGACGTTTGGTTTATAAATGGCAGAGTATTAGGTAATGAATCGCTCTATAAATTGATTAAATCGAATAACCAAGAACAGAAGTTTTATCTTAAAGATGGTAATATAGCTGTAGCTTTTATTAAACGTGAGACTCTTCCGAATCTATCTCATATTAACGATGGGCAAATTTTAAATAATTTAAGTTTTAAAAATATTCCGATTGATAACTTTGAGGGAATAATGTTAAACTACACATGGGAATTAATCCACCACTGTGCGGAGGAAATAGAAAAAGATTTTCGTATGTTTAGATTAAAGAAAAAGATACTCGGAAAAATTTATAAAGGTGTCCACATTATAAATAAAAAGAATATTATTATCGGGAAAGGAACTAAGATCAAACCGGGAGCTGTTCTTGATGCAGAAAAAGGTCCAATTATTATTGGTAGTAATGTTACGATAATGCCAAATGCTGTGATTGAAGGTCCCGTTTTTATCGGCGATAATTCTATTGTTAAGATTGGTGCAAAAATATACCATGGTACTTCAATTGGAAAATGGTGCAGGGTGGGTGGGGAAGTTGAAAGTTCGATTATTCAATCTTTTTCAAATAAACAACACGAGGGTTTCTTGGGTCATTCTTACATTGGTAGTTGGATTAACATCGGAGCGGATACAAGTACAAGTGATTTAAAGAATAATTACAGTAACGTCAATGTCTTTATAAATGGCAAGATGATCGACTCGGGGCAGCAATTTGTTGGATTGACAATGGGTGATCACTCTAAATGCGGAATTAACACAATGTTTAACACTGGAACGGTGGTCGGAGTCTCGTGCAATATATATGGTTCAGGATACCCTCCAAAATTTATTCCCTCATTCGTTTGGGCAGGAGATAACAAATTTACTATTTACGATCTTGATAAATCAATAGAAACAATGAAAACGGTAATGAAACGTCGTGGTGTAAATATGACACAAAGTTACGAAAAATTAGTACGAAAAATTTTCGAAGATACAAAGGATGAGAGAAAAAATGCTGGTGTAATATGAATTCAGAAACAATTGAAATAAAAAAAGAAGAAAATCGAACAAACGATAAACCAAATCTATACGCTGGTCCACGGGGGACTGCAATAAAAATTCTTAATCGAGTGGAACGTACCGATTCTTATTTAGATAAACTACTCGATGTTGAGCTGAAATCAAAAGATGTCGCAGATATTGACAAGAGTTTACTTGCTGAGATTGTTCATGGTGTTTTGCGATGGCAAGGGCGCCTCGATTGGATTTTAAATGGTTTTACTCATGGCAACTTTTCAAAATCTGAGGTAAATATTCGTAACGCTCTGAGAGTTGCTCTCTACCAAATACTTTTCTTAACTCAAGTTCCACAATATGCTGCAGTGAATGAAGCTGTTGAGTTTATTAAAAGGCTACGGGGTGAAAAGTTTGCAGGGTTTGTCAATGCTATACTTCGTAACATTCTTCGCACTCTAGATGGAATACATTATCCAAACCCAGACGAAGACTTGGTCCAATATCTAGCTGTATATTATTCCCATCCTGTTTGGATGGTTAAAAGGTGGTTGGAACGTTTTAGTAGGGAGGAACTAGAAAAATTTTTAGCATCAAATAATGAAGTACCTGGATTAACTCTTCGTATAAATAAATTAAAGATTGCACCAAACGATTTTATAGCGTTGCTTGAAAAGCAGAATGTTATATTTCAAGGTTCAGCATATATCGATTACTTTATCAAGGTAAAAAGTTTAGCTGGAATTTCGCAAATAAACATATTCCAGAGTGGTTACTTTTCAATACAAGATGAAAGTGCGGCATTACCAGTTCTGCTATTAGACCCACAGCCTGGTGAAAGGATAATAGATATGTGTGCCGCACCTGGTGGAAAGACGACATTTATTGCTGAACTTATGAAAAATCAAGGTGAAATTGTTGCGGTGGATAAATATGATAGCCGGCTTAATTTAATTAAGATGAGCTGCGAACGTCTTGGAATTACAAATGTTCAGTTCATCGCTGGTGATTCTGAACAATTGAATTTACCAATTGCAGATAAAATTATCGTAGATGCACCATGTACAGGATTAGGAACATTACGCAAGAAGCCCGATATAAAATGGAAACGTGAACAAGAAGATATCTTACGCCTCGCTAAACAGCAATTTAACCTCCTAGAAAATGCATCTAGGTTATTGAAGCAAGGGGGGATTATAGTTTACAGTACGTGTACAACTGAACCTGAAGAAAACCAACAATTGGTAAAAAGTTTTTTACAAAATCATCCTGAGTTTAAAGTTGACGATGCATCAAAATTTGTAAATAAATCGGTTGTAACTCCTGAGGGTTTTGTTGAAACATTTCCACATCGTCATCACATCGATGGATCGTTTTGTTGCAGACTTATCAAATTGATAGCGAATTAGAATATTTACATAGGAAAGATATGAAGGCGTTAATAAAACCAAAACCATATCCTGATCAAATTTGGCAAAAGGGTTTTCAACTAGTTGACAAAGAAAAACCCGAAGTTCGAGATCCCGAAGATGTACAATTAAAAATTATTGCAGCTGGAATTTGTGGAACTGATGTAGGAATTTATAATTCAAAGGAATCTTTGAAAAACAGTATGATGAATATATCGCAAAGAGGTGTAACGGTGGGGCATGAGTTCTGCGGTCGGATTACTGAGGCTGGCAATAAAGCAAAATTGCGACTTGCAAAGCTCATGATACAAAAATCTAAAGAGTATAAGGAAATTAAAAAGTTTGTAAGATATCGAACAGCTTCGCAATTGGCAAATGATAAATCATTCATGAGTTACTTGAATGAAAATTTTATCGCAACTGCTGAGATGCACATTACATGTGGGAAGTGTGCTCAGTGTAAGTTGGGTGATTTTCATGTTTGCACTAACACAATAATTCGTGGTCTTCACGATGATGGTTCATATGCGGAATATATAGTGCTTCCAGCCCGGAATATACTAATTTTCAAGAATGGGGAAATACCTGAAGAAATAGCTGCATTTATGGATGCAATTGGTAATGCAACACATACAGTTCAGGTTCTCAGAACTATTAAGGGAAAAACCATAGCAGTGCTTGGACTTGGAGTAATAGGATTGATGTCGGTTGCGATTGCAGAAGGAGCTGGTGCGAAGAAAATTTTGGTAACCGATGCTTCTTTTGGTGAAAGCACACATGAAAAATTAGGAGCTTTAAAATTCAAGATGGCTCGATCACTCGGCGCAGATATGTGTTTCGATGTCTCGATCCCAGAAGAAAAAGAAAAGTTTTATAAAATAGCTAAGGAACAAAATCATGGTGCTGGAGTTGATGCTGTCCTCGAAATGTCAGGGAATTACAAAGCATATGAAGATGCATTAAAAGTTGTACGAATGGGTGGAGAGATTGCATTACTCGGTTTAACAAGTGGAACTATGCCGATTGATTTTTCGAAGAATGTTATATTTCCTGGTATAACAATTTATGGTATAATTGGAAGGCGTGTTTGGTCAACTTGGGAGATGATGATTGATATTTTGAAAAAAGGTTTAGCGAAAAAATTCATCAAATCTGGTTTCATAACACACCAATTTACACTCGAAGAATATGAAAAAGGTTTTCAAGCAATCATGAACGGAGATGCTTTAAAGGTAATTATAAGACCATGATTATAAATTTGCTATAAGTAATAAATATTTAAGGACAAATTATGGCATACAGTCAAAGAGTCAAATCAATTTACGGCAACGAAATAATGGATATTCGTAAGAGTGGATTATTCAAAGAGGAACGGTACATCCAATCACCACAAGCCGCAAATATAAAAGTAGAATATCCTTGGGGTGCACCACAAAAACAAGTGTTAAATTTTTGTTCTAATAATTATCTCGGTTTATCAAGTCACCCCGAAGTTATTAAAGCCGCACATGAAGGACTCGATAACCGAGGATATGGATTATCTTCGGTACGTTTTATCTGTGGCACGCAAGATATACATCATGAGTTAGAACGAAAATTGACTGAATTTCTTGGAACAGAAGATACGATTCTCAATTCATCTTGTTTTGATGCAAACGCAGGTGTATTCGAAGTTTTACTTAAGGCGGAAGATGCCATAATTTCGGATGAATTAAACCATGCTTCGATAATTGACGGGATACGAATGTGTAAAGCTGAGCGTTTTAGATATAAACATGGAGATATGAAAGATTTAGAAAATTATCTAAAGCAGACTCAAACCAAGAGGATTCGTATGATTGCAACTGATGGTGTTTTTTCAATGGATGGTGATATGGCAAAGTTAGATGAAATATGTACACTTGCAGATAAATATGATGCGATGGTTATGGTAGATGATTCACATGCTACAGGTTTTATTGGTAAAACAGGTCGTGGTACACCAGAACATTTTGGCGTAATTGGACGAATCGATGTTATTACTACTACTTTAGGAAAAGCTTTAGGAGGAGCAAATGGTGGATGTGTCAGCGGAAGAAAAGAAATCGTTGACTTATGTCGTCAACGTGCGAGGCCATATCTCTTTTCGAACACTGTTCCGCCTGTTGTAGTTGCAGCATCGCTTAGAGTTTTAGATTTGATTTCCAGAACTACAGAGAGAAGAGATAAATTGGAGAAAAACACGAAGTACTTTCGTCATAAAATGACCAAGGCAGGATTTGACATCAAAGAGGGTGAAACTCCAATCGTCCCTGTTATGTTATATAATGCAAAGCTGGCACAGGATATGGCTCGTGATTTATACAACGAGGGTATTTATGTGATTGGATTCTTTTTCCCGGTAGTACCTCAGGGACAGGCTCGAATTCGAATACAAATTTCTGCTGACCATGAGATTGAACATATTGATAAGGCAGTGGAAGCTTTTATAAAAGTTGGTGAAAGATACAAAATCTTAGGTAAGAAGCGTGAAGAAATTATTAACATGTATGGAATGCAATAATAAAATTATATGAAAAAACAATTAACAGAATCAAATATTTTGGAAGCATTAAAATTTGTTCGCGATCCTGACTTAAATAAGGATATAGTTTCATTAAATTTTGTTAAAGAAGTCAAGATCCAAGGCAATGATGTCAGTTTTAAAATTGAACTAACAACACCTGCATGCCCTGTTCG
>JBBIRP010000039.1:0-3150 GCA_037441745.1 Ignavibacteriales bacterium | reverse complement strand
AAATTTGCGGAAACAGCAATACGTAATCAAATAGAGGGGATTGGAAAAATTAACATAGAGATGACATCGAATGTTCGTTCGAACAACAACCAACAACACATCGACTTACTTCCGAATGTGAAAACTACGATTGCTGTAGCAAGTGGTAAGGGTGGGGTAGGGAAATCTACAGTTGCAGTTAATCTTGCAGTTTCACTTGCACTAGATGGAGCAAAAGTTGGTTTACTTGATGCTGATATTTATGGTCCGAGTATTCCTTTGATGATGGGAATAAATCAGAGACCGATCCTCAAAAACCAGAAATTAGAACCGCTTTTTGCACACGGCGTAAAAGTTATGTCAATTGGTTTTCTTGTCGATCCTATGCAAGCAGTCATTTGGCGAGGACCAATGGTTAGTGGTGCAGTGAAACAATTTATGTCCGACGTAAATTGGGGTGAACTTGATTACTTAATCTTCGATTTGCCTCCCGGAACTGGTGATATCCACCTCACATTGGTTCAAACGATACCATTATCAGGAGCAGTTGTTGTAACAACACCACAAGATATTTCACTCGCTGATGCTAGAAAAGCATACGCAATGTTTCAAAAAGTAAATGTACCAGTGATTGGCATTATTGAAAATATGAGTTATTATGTGTGCGGTAATTGTGGTCATAGGGAAGATATATTCCATTCAGGTGGCGGCAAGAGGGCGGCAAATGAGCTTGGAGTCCCTTTTTTAGGGGAAATACCGATATACACTCCAATTCGAATTGGTAGCGACACTGGTAAGCCGATTGTAATTTTAGAACCAGATTCAGAGCAATCGCAATTTATTCGGAAACTGACTCGAAATATGGCAGCACAGCTTAGTATTCGTCTATTATCTGAGAAATCAAGTAATAAAATAGAAATTAATATTTAGGATAAAAAATGGAAGAACAGCAAATATTGACTGTAAAGGAAAAAGTCGAGATGGCACTTGCGATGTGTCGTCCATATCTTAATGCCGATGGCGGCGATGTAGAATTAGTTAGAATAACCGATGATGGTATAGCTGAAATTCGTCTTCAGGGAGTATGTGGTGGCTGTCCAATGTCACAGATGACACTACGTGCTGGTATAGAACGCGCTGTGCTTCAATGTGCCCCTGAAATTAAGAGAGTGGAAGCGGTGGGATGAATAATTCACGTGAATTATTCATTTGAAAAGATTGAAAATATGTTTACTGAGTAAATCATTAAGTTTATATATTGATGACGTTTTTATAGTTTATTCCGTTAAGATCAATAAGTTCAAATCAATATCTGAAACTTTACCATCTTGTATTTGGACGATTCTGCTTTCCGATTTTTTTACTAACTCATAATTGTGGGTTGCTAAAACGATTGCAGTTCCCCTTGAGTTAATCATTTTCATTAGTTGTAATAATTCAGTAGCAGTCGCAGGATCAAGATTGCCTGTCGGTTCATCTGCAAGTAAAACAATTGGTTCATTAACCAAAGCACGCGCAAAAACAACTCTTTGTTGTTCACCACCAGATAGTTCTTCAGGCATGCTATCGCGCTTATGGCTTAATCCAACATCTGCAAGTGCACGTAAAACACGCTTACTGATTTCTTTTCTCTTTACACCTGTGACCTGAAGTGCAAAGGCAACATTATCGTAAACATTTCTATCCTCAAGTAGCTTGAAATCCTGGAAAACAATACCGAGTTTCCTCCGTAACTTTGGTATTTCTCGTCTTTTAATATTTTTTGAAGAATATTCGGCAACTGAAACCGTTCCTCCATCCGGTAGAATATCGAAATATATCAAACGGAGTAGTGTTGTTTTACCAACACCTGTTTCACCAACAAGTGATACAAACTCCGCAGGTTTAATATGTAAGTTCACATTTAGTAGTATTGGCTGATTATCAAATGAAACAGAAACATTCTCAAATTTAATCATTTTATTTTTCGCCTTCTGTTATTAATAATTTTTACTGCAAGCCTTATTGCTTCTATCATACTTTTTGCGCTGGCAATACCTTTTCCAGCAATATCGAATGCAGTCCCATGGTCAGGCGATGTTCGTACAATTGGTAATCCAGCTGTGAAATTTACTCCAACATCGAATCCCAACATTTTAAATGGAATCAAACCCTGATCGTGGTACATTGCAAGGACAGCATCATATTTTTTATACAAGTGGGTTCCCCAAAAACCATCCGCAGGAAATGGACCATCAACGAAGATGCCTTTTCTTCGGATGCATTTGATTGCTGGTGTCATAATATTATTTTCTTCTGTCCCTAAAGTTCCATTTTCTCCTGCATGTGGATTAAAACCGAGAACTGCAATTCTAGGATTACGAATGAGGAAATCCTTCTTCAGGGATGAATGCAAGACCGAGATCTTATTTACAATTTTTTCTTTTGATAAATTCTTCGAAACATTTGATAGAGGTAAATGAGTAGTTACCAATCCAACGCGTAGATTCTTACAAACCAACATCATGAGCCCATCTTTATTATTGAAAAGGTTTGAGAGCATCTCTGTCTGGCCAGGGAAATGATACTTTGATTTATTTAATGCTTCTTTTGAGACAGGAGCCGTTATTATACCATCTATTAAGTTTTGTTTAAAAAGTTTAACTGCAGTTTCAATTGCTTCGCCAGCATATTCTCCTGCTTCTTTGGTTGTTAACGATGGCTGTATTATTGGGGTTTGAAATTTCCTTAAGTTAAAAATAAATATTTTGTCTGTTTCAGTAGATTCTGGAATCGTGTCGATCTCTATTAAAGTACATTCTTCTTTCAATTTAATCGCATAGTACTCAAAGACGTTAATCGAACCTATCACAAATAGGTTACATATATTCCTGATGGTTGGATTATTAAAACATTTGATAATGATTTCTGGTCCGATACCATTGAAATCTCCCATCGTAATTGCTATTCTTGGAAACATTATTCTTCTTATATTATCGTAATAAATTTAAAAATCAATGAATCTCAGTAAAATTAATAAATTAATGTACGAATGCAGTACCCTAAATACAAAATTTTTTTATATTTTTCACTTTTGCTCTTGACAATTACGAATAAGTTTCATATCTTCTTGACGATGATTTTATTAAATAATTAACCTCATGATGAAAACCTCTCTTAAATTGTACATTT
>JBBIRP010000038.1:4844-13893 GCA_037441745.1 Ignavibacteriales bacterium | reverse complement strand
GATATTATTCAAGATGTAGGTGAGTCGATAAATGAAGGAATTGATACAGGACAACTTGAAGGAGGTTTTATTCAAGGTGTAGGTTGGTGCACAACCGAAGAGATTAAGTGGGATGAAAAAGGGAATTTAATGACACATTCACCTGACACATACAAAATCCCTACTGTTTCTGACATACCAAGAGATTTTAGATTGAAGTTTATAAAGGTTCCCAATCCCGTCGGAACCATTAGAAGAAGTAAAGCTATAGGTGAACCGCCATTCATGTTGTCATTATCTGTATGGCTGGCAATTAAGGATGCAATATCATCGGTTGGAGAACATGAAATTGAACCGGAGTTTTCATTACCTGCGACTAATGAGATTATATTGCTATCGATTGAACGGTTAAAAACCTTCAAGGTCTCTGAGACTTCGAAGGTCTGAACGAAAGATAAAAAATGATATGAAAATTTTGCCACCCATACATATTAAAAATTTAAAATGCCTTGTCTGCGGTGAAGAATATCCTTATGGCAACATATTTACTTGTGAAATTTGCGGAACAGAGGGCATTCTAGATGTACAATACGATTATGATTTTATAAAATCGAGTTCGAAATTTGGACTTCAAACTTCGGGATTATTTAACATTTGGCGTTATCATGAGCTTCTTCCAATATCTCCTGACATACCCACTACATATCTTCAAGTTGGTTGGACGCCAATTTATGATGTGCAGCGTTTAGCTGGTGAAGTTGGTGTTCGAAAATTATTTTTAAAGGACGATGGTAGAAATCCATCCAATTCATTCAAAGATAGAGCAAGTGTAATTGGTATATTAAAAGCTATTGAATTTGGTTTTAGTAAAATAGCTTGTGCTTCTACAGGAAATGCAGCTTCATCCTTAGCATGCATATCTGCAGCGATGGGGTTAAAAAGTTTTATTTTTGTACCCGAAAGAGCCCCTGAACCCAAAATAGCTCAGCTTTTAATTTTTGGTGCTACAGTTTTTAGAGTAAGAGGAACATATGAAAAAGCATTTGATCTAAGCAAGCAGGCCTGTGAACAATTTGGTTGGTATAACCGAAATAGCGGAATAAATCCGTACCTTGTTGAAGGGAAAAAAACCGCGGGATTTGAAATTGCTGAACAAATGAAAGATGGTTTACCTGATTGGGTAGTTGTATCTGTAGGTGATGGGTGTACAATTAGTGGTATTGGAAAAGGTTTACAAGAGATGAAACAACTTGGATTCATCGATCGTATTCCACGTTTGCTTGGAGTTCAAGCTGAAGGAGCAAAACCGGTACTCGAGGCATTTAGATCGGGTCAAGATTTGATCCCGGCCGACACAAACACAATCGCAGACAGCATTGCGGTTGGTACACCCAGAAATTGGCGTAGAGCAATTCAACAAATCAGAGCATCTCATGGTGATATGATAGCGGTAAATGATACAGAAATATTAGAATCAATGCGATTAACTGCCCGACTTGGTGGAGTTTTTGGCGAACCAGCGGGTGTGGCAGGTGTTGCCGGTTTGAGAAAAGCTGTCCAGCAGAATATAGTGAAATCTTATGAAACAGCGATAGTCATAATAACAGGTAACGGGTTAAAGGATATCCAATCAGCAAAGCAAGCCGTGGGTAAAGAAAGCATTATCGAACCAACACTTGATGCCGTTGCTAATCTTCTTGAAAGAGAAATTAAAAGTATGTAACCACATTTTAAAATTATGATCAAGAAATTGAATAAAGAATTTCTAGATGTTGCTACTTAATAAAAGGAAATCAAGATCATGAAAAGAATCTTATTTTTATTATTGATCCTTTTTGGAAATAACGTTAATGTTTTAACACAGGAGAATGTAGATTCATCGGGATTAAGTACTCTTTCTGATGAATCTTTTAAAGCTGTATCGGCGTTTTTTAAATATGATCGATCAATACCTCTGGACGCGAAAACTGTTGAAAGGTATGAAACAAAGTTTTATACGCGAGAAAAAATTGTATTTAGAGGTGTTCGAGGTGATCTTGTCCCCGGCTATTTGGCTTTACCAAAAAACAGCGATGAGACACATCCGATCGTAATCTTGCTGCACGTCGGTGCGGGATCTAAAGATAGCTGGTGGGATATAACTAGTTTTGAGCGTGGTACTGAATTTACTGATTCACTCTTATTTTATGGTATTGCTGTTTTAGCTTTAGATGCGCAATTCCACGGAGAAAGGTCTGTAAATAATGATTACTTGCCTATTCAACAAATGTATTTTGAT
Organism: Ignavibacteriales bacterium; assembly: GCA_037441745.1. GTDB lineage: Bacteria > Bacteroidota > Ignavibacteria > UBA10030 > SZUA-254 > JACQYX01. The sequence continues at coordinate 11,636 of JBBIRP010000038.1, read as the reverse complement.
TATAGATGGTTTTATAGATACCGTGACGGATTAATTCAAACAGTTGGTGATAACTTGCGAGCCATTGATTACTTATGTCAACGCAGAGAAATCGATTCGCAACGAATTGGAGTTTTAGGACATAGTATCGGGGGTGCAATGGCAATCATGATTGCTGCTATTGATCAACGTATCAAGAGTGTAGTCGCTTCTGTAGCGGCTTTCTCTGATCCCTGGTTATACCCAATCACGCCAATAAATCTTGCAGGTGGAGTTCATGTTCCAACTCTCATTTTAGGAGGGCAAAATGACGTCGTAATAAATCCAGATTCGATAAAACGTTTGTATTCTGCAATTGCATCGGATATAAAAGAAATTGAAATGTACAATAGCGGCCACCGGTTGCCAGAGGAAAATGTTAGCAGAACAATTCAATGGCTGTATAAATATCTTCAAAAATAATATCGGAATGAACCTAACACTATATCTACTTTCATTGAATGAATAAGCTTACTGATTTTCATTCTACTTAAGAAGAGAAACAAAGAAATTGTTTAACAAAAATCAATTTCTAAAAATATTTTGTTATTGATAACTTTCTTGTAAATCATTTAAAATTTCACGAAATTGTTTCGTATTAGTCCAATTCATCGGACATTTTTATAAGATCAACTTTATGGCACACAAAATAATAGGTAAACCCGAACGAAGAGTTGATGCTTTTGGTAAAGTTACTGGTACTGCAAAATTTGCTGATGATTATAACCTTAAACATCAACTTTATGGAAAAGTGCTGCGAGCAAAATATCCTCACGCCTGCATTCTTTCAATCGATACCTCCAGAGCTAAACAGCTCGATGGTGTTGAAGCTGTACTTACTGCAGAAGATATCCCCGGAAGTAAAGTATTCGGTATTGTAATCAAGAATCAATCTATTCTTGCTTTCGATAAAGTCAGATATTTGGGCGATGGAGTTGCACTCGTTGCTGCAAAAACAAAAGAAATTGCCGAAGAAGCTTTATCATTGATAGAAGTTAAATATGAGCCACTCGATACAGTTTCAGACCCTGAAGAAGCACTTAATCCGGAGGCACCGAAAATTCATGGTAGTGACAATACATTCGTTCATCATAAAGTTAGGAAGGGTGACATCGAAAGAGGTTTTGCCGAAGCTGATTTTATTATCGAGAGGAAATTTAAAACTCAGTTTGTTGAGCATTCTTATATTGAACCTGAAGCAGTCATCGCCGAACCTGCTGAGCATGGTGGCGTACGTATTGTTGGTTCTGTTCAAAATCTTTTCTCAAGCCGACGCTCAGTTGCTGAAGTTTTAAATTTAGATTTAAACAAAGTTCAGATTATTCAAGCAACACTCGGCGGTTCTTTTGGTGGTAAGGATGAGGTCATGACAGCAATGTGTTGTCGTGCTGCTTTGCTTTGTCGGGCAACGCGCAAGCCCGTAAAAATGGTAAACACTCGCGAAGAGTCGATGATCGAAAGTTATAAACGGCATCCCTACGTTCTCTATTATAAATGGGGATGTAAGAATGATGGTTCGATAACTGCGATGGAAATAAAAGTTATCGCGGATGGTGGTGCATATGCTTCAATGAGTCCGTTTGTTACGTGGCGTTCTGTTGTGCAGGCAACAGGTCCATATTTCTGTGAAAATGTTAAAACGGATGTTTACACTGTTTATACTAATAACAATTATACTGGTGCAATGCGCGGATTTGGTTCACCCCAAGTCAACTTTGCAATTGAATCAATGATGGATGAATTAGCCGAGAAAGTTGGAAAAGATCCAGTTGAGATTAGACTTCAAAATGGATTTGAAACCGGTGCAGTAACCGCTACAGGTCAAAAACTTAATCACAAAGTAAGTTTAAAAGAGGTATTGACCAAAGCAATAAATGCAGTGGATTTCCGAAAGAAGTGGGATGAAAATCGAAATGCTTCCAATTCTTCAAAGAAAAGGGGAATCGGACTGGCTTGTAGCTATCGAGGAGTCTCACTTGGAGCCGAAGGAACGGATGCCGCAGGTACAATTGTCTCTGTTCAGACAGATGGAAGTGTCATAGTCTCTTCTGGAATTACTGACATGGGACAAGGAGCTCAAACTCAAATGTCGCAGATTGTTGCCGAAGTTTTAGGCATCACGATGGACAGAATACAATTTCTGAACACAAATACGAGCCGAGTTCCAGACTCGGGTCCTACGGTTGCATCTCGAGGGACTATAATGGGAGGAACAGCTGCAAAAAAAGGGGCAGAAATAGTGCGTGCATTTCTTATCAAAACTGCATCTGAGATGACCGGTATTGATGTTATGTCACTGGATTTTAAAGAAAACTATTTAATCAATAAAAATAATGGTGAAAGACTTGCCTCGTTCAGTGAGGTTGCTGAAGAATGTTTTAGAAAAGGTAGACCGATGTATGGTTTTGGCTGGTATAAATCGCCACCGACATCATGGAATGAACACAACGGACAGGGTGAAGCTTATTTTACATTTGTGTATGGAGCTAATGTTGCAGAAGTTGAAGTCGATACCGAAACAGGCAAGGTTGACGTTATTAATTTTGTTTCTTGCCATGATCTTGGCAAAGCCATAAATAAAAATACGGTACTTGGCCAATTCTATGGTGGCGTAGCAATGGGTTTAGGATATGGTTTATTGGAAGAATTTGAAATTCAAGATGCAATACCAAAACAACTAAACTTTGACGAATATTTACTTCCCACTTCAATGGATGTACCGAAGATTACACCCATTATTGTTGAAAACATAGACTCAGCAGGGCCGTTTGGTGCAAAGTCCATTGGTGAACCTACAAACGAAATAGCAGCACCCGCAATCATTAATGCAATATACAACGCGACGGGTAAAAGGATTTATGAATTACCAGCTACACTCGAAAAAGTTTTATTGGGCTATAAACTTTCACGGAAAGGGAAACGCGGCTCAATGAAGAAAGAAGAAGTAGAATTGGATTCTTGTAAAATAAAACCTTAACGCCTCTTTGCATACTCAGCGGTTGAATTTATAAGGATAAGGAGTTCTTATGTTAACAAAACAAGAGTGGAAGAAGTTATAAAAAATAATGAAACCATTTGAATACATATCACCCAAATCGATTGAAGAAGCAACTTCGGTTTTAAATAAGTACGGCAATGATGCGCGCATACTTGCAGGTGGTACAGATTTACTTATTGAGCTAAGACGAGAGAGTGCCAAGGTGCCTAAAGTTGTTGTAGATATTTCATTCATTAAAGAATTACACGGAGTAAATTCAGGGAACGGTTCAATAACAATTAAACCACTGACAACACATGCACAATTGCATCAATCTTCCATTATCAATCAATACTCGATGCTTCTAGCCACCGCTGCTTCTGTCATTGGTTCTCCTCAAATCAGAAATCGAGGAACCGTCGGTGGTAACATTATGAATGCTGCCATGTGTGCCGATACTGTACCACCATTAATAGCACTCGGAGCAACCACTACCCTTCTATCAGAATCCGGTTACCGTCAAATTAATTTAGTTGATTTATTCATAAAACCATATCAAACAAAAGCTGAGCCAAACGAACTTCTAGTAGAAATCAGTTATCCAAAACTTCCCGCGAATGCAAAAAGTTCATTCATAAAACTTGGACGAAGAAACGCACTCTCAATTTCACGTTTAAGCGTTGCTGCTATTCTTTTTTACGATGATAATGGAAAAATAGTAGAAGCTCGAATAGTTCCAGGTGCTGCATTTCCGGTCTGGCAAAGAGTTAAAGAAGCAGAGCAGATCATGATTGGTGAGATGCCTTCCACGAAATTATTCACAGAAGCAGGGAAGAAAGTTTCCGAGGTTATGGTTTCATACACTGGTAGACGCTGGTCAACAGAGTACAAAGAACCTGTAGTTTGTGTACTTGTAAAAAGAGCATTGGAAGCACTAATTGAAAAAAGATGAAAAAGATTTTTATAACGGCAAAAATAAACCGTAGGATTTATAAACTTTCCACTTTTCCAAATCAAACGTTACTTCATTTCTTGCGTGAAGAAATTGGTTTGACAGGAACAAAATGCGGTTGCGAAATCGGAGAATGCGGTGCATGCACAGTCCTACTCGATGGGGAAGCTGTAAATTCTTGTTTAGTCCTAGTTCCACAAATTGATGGAAAAGAAATCCTAACCGTTGAAGGTTTGATGGAAAAAGGGAAACTTCATCCTCTTCAGGAATCGTTTCTGGATCACGATGCGGTTCATTGTGGCTTCTGTACGCCGGGGATGCTGATGAGCGCAATAGCATTGCTCAATAAAAATCCGAATCCTGATGAGAAAGAAATTCGTACTGCCATATCAGGCAACCTTTGTAGATGTACTGGGTATGTACAAATTGTGGAAGCCGTAAAGGAAGTGTTTAAGTATAATGGTATCAAATTAAAATCTAAGTCATAGCTGTTTGATTAATTCAAATGTAAGATGAGTGGAGTATAAATGAAAAATAAAAAATTGTTGAATTCTGTGACAGAATTTTTAACAGATGCACAACTTCGTGCGGAAATTGAAAAATGTGAGTATTGCGAAGAAAAGCCGTGCAAGGAAGCATGCCCAGTTGATTGCTCGCCTGCTGATTTTATAATGGCAGTAAATGTTGGAAGTCGTGCCGATTACAAACGCTCAGCGGCATTGATAATGGGCAGTAATCCACTCGGAGGTGTTTGTGGAGCAGTATGTCCGGATACTCACTGTATGAAAGACTGTGTTCATAGAACGTTCGATTCTGCTGTCAATATACCTGCTGTTCAGGCGACTATTATTGCGAAGGCAAAAGAGTTAGGCTCAATGCCGGAATTTACTAAAGCTCCCTACAATGGGAAAAAGGTTGCAATAGTAGGTGGTGGACCCGCGGGAATAGGTGCTGCGGCAGTCCTTGCCCAGAAAGGTTATAAAGTTGACATTTTTGAGAAAGCTAAAAAATTAGGTGGTATGTGTAACTTGATTCCCGAATCAAGGTTACCAAGGAATGTTTTAAGTTCTGATATTGATTTCTTTTTGTCTTTAGGAAAAATCGAAATCAAGGATGTTAAAAAAATGCCGAGTAGTGGGAAGGGCTACGATGCGATTCTGTATGCTATTGGTTTAGATGAAGCTTTTATCCCGCCAATGGAGGGAAGTAAATTTGCAGTCGATTGGTTAGAATATCTTACAAATACAAATCGATATAAAATACAAGGTAAACGTGTAGCGATCATCGGCGGTGGTGCAGTTGCCCTCGATTGTGCTGAAGAAGCTCGCACACATGGAGCTTCAAGTGTAGAAATGTTTGCACTCGAAACATGGTCAGAGATGCCGCTTACAACAAGGGAAAGATTTTTACTTCAAGATTTAGGAATTGCAGTAACAGGAAGAGTTAAAGTTACCAAAATTTTAAGTAGAGGCAATAAAATTGTTGGATTGAAAACTATTAAAGTCTCATTACCTCGAAATAAAAGATTTCATCCATCGAATGTAGTTGAAGTTAAAGGGACTGAACAAATTCTTCCAAACTTTGATTTTGTGATAGTTGCTGCAGGTGCACATTCATCGAATCAAAAATTAAATAACAAACGCGTTTTCTATGCAGGCGATATGGTAACTGGGCCAACAACCGTTGTCGAAGCAGTCGCTGCGGGAAAGAATGTAGCACTTGAGATCGATGCTTTTATCTTTAATCGTAAGTTGAGAAAAACAGGAACAAAACTTAACGGGAAAACAAAAAGCCGTGTTATTTTACCCGGGCGTGTTTTGTTGCCTGTACCGATCAATGCGGATTTTTTTGGTCGTGAAATTCTTTCACCGTTCTTGCTTTCAGCTGCTCCACCCTCAGATGGGTACGAACAAATGAAGAAAGCATATCGAGCAGGTTGGGCAGGGGGTGTTATGAAAACTGCTTTTGATAATGTTCCTATTCATATTCCTTCCGAGTATATGTTTGAATTTTCTAAATCAACCTATGCAAATTGTGATAATGTTTCAGGGCATCCACTTGATCGTGTTTGTCGTGAAGTCGAGAAATTGATTAAAGAATTCCCTGATCGCTTAACGCTCGCCTCAACTGGTGGACCCGTTACAGGCCATGATGAAGAGGATTGTTTGGCTTGGCAGTCGAATACCAAGAAATTAGAGTCAGCGGGTGCGATGGGAATCGAATATAGTCTTTCTTGTCCGCAAGGTGGAGACGGAACGAAGGGCGATATTGTTTCACAAGATGCAGAACTAACAGCAAAGATAATAGATTGGGTAATGGAAGTAAGTGACCCCCAAATTCCTAAATTATTCAAGCTAACAGCAGCTGTTACATCAATTTTTCCAATAATAAGTGCTATTAAGGAAATTTTTAATAAATATCCTCATAAAAAAGCCGGTGTTACACTCGCAAATACGTTTCCGACTTTGGCTTTTAGACAGGGTAAAAAGAAATCGTGGGAAGAAGGAGTTGTAGTAGGAATGAGTGGCGAAGGGGTTTTACCGATTTCAAATTTAACTCTCGCAAATGTATCCCGACTTGGTATTACAGTTTCTGGCAACGGTGGACCAATGGATTATAAAGCAGCTGCAAACTTTCTCGCTCTTGGTGTGAAAACTGTTCAGTTTTGTACTATAGTTATGAAGTATGGTTACGGAATCGTTGACGACCTTCATTCTGGTTTAAGCTACCTGATGCAGGAAAGAGGAATAAAATCGGTTGCTGAGCTCATCGGGAGAGCCCTCCCAAACCCAATCACTGGTTTTATGGAGCTGACATCAACTAAAAAAATCTCGGCGGTAAACCC
>JBBIRP010000038.1:0-4834 GCA_037441745.1 Ignavibacteriales bacterium | reverse complement strand
GTCAACATTGCGGAAATTGTACACGCTGTCCGTATCTTGCGATTGAACTTGACTCGAATAAAATTCCTGTAACCGATGCATCGTGTTGCATTGGCTGTTCGATTTGTGTACAAAAATGTTTCTCCGGTGCGTTATATATGCGGGAACGAACTAAACGTGAACTTGAATTACTTCATGAGGTATAGTATGACAATTCTTATTAAGAATGGTATCATTATTACACTCGGTGAAAATAACCGCGTGCTTTACGATCATGCAATTCTTTTGGAGAACAATTTGATTAAATCTATTGCTCCAACAAAATCGTTCACAGGCAAATATGATAAAATAATTGATGCATCTGGTAAAATTATAATGCCGGGGTTCATTAACGCACATATGCACTTTTATTCAACTTTAGTTCGCGGTTATGGTAAAGCTGCCCCATCAAGTAATTTTAATGAGGTGCTAAAAAATCTTTGGTGGCGTTTAGATAAAAAATTGATGCTTGAAGATTGTTATTACAGTACCTTAATACCTGCCATCGATGCCATAAGAAAGGGAACAACAACATTAATAGATCATCATGCAAGCCCATTTGCGATTGCCGGTTCTTTAAGCCGCATTGCTGATGCGATCAACGAAATTGGACTAAGAGCATCTTTGTGCTACGAGGTTTCAGATAGAGATGGGAACAAAATTGCTGAGGAGGGTTTAAAAGAAAATACAAATTTTATAAAATCATGTAAAAATGGAAATCAAAATCGTTTGAAAGCAATGTTCGGATTGCACGCATCCTTTACGATCGGAAATTCAACATTAGAAAAAGCGGTAACGATTGGTAGAGATTTAGATGTTGGTTTTCACGTCCATACAGCAGAAGCGATTTCTGACCAGTTGCATTGTGAATCAGAACATAAGATGAGAGTTGTCGAGAGGTTTCAGAAATTTGGAATTCTTGGGCCAAAATCGATCGCAGCTCATTGTGTTCATATTAATGAAAGAGAAATAGAAATTTTGGCCGAAACAAATACAGCCGTTGTTCACAATCCACAATCAAATATGAATAATGCAGTAGGTGTAGCCGATATTATTAAAATGAATTCGAGTGGTGTCTTAGTCGGACTTGGTACTGATGCGATGACCATTAATATGATGGAGGAAGTACGTTCAGCCATTTGGTGCCAGCATTTATCACAAAAAAATCCGAGCGTTGGTTTTGTCGAGGCTTTATCAACACTTCTTTTCAATAATGCGAAGATAGCAAACAGGTACTGGTACCCATACATCGGTGAATTGAAGGATGGATATGCTGCAGATGTGATCTTGATTGATTATTTTCCCCCGACACAATTAGACGAGTCAACATTCCTCGGACACTTTGTATTCGGTATTTCACAATCAACTGTAGACACGACTATCGTTAACGGAAAGGTTTTAATGGAAAATCATAAATTGAAAATTGATATTGATGAAGAACGAATTAACGCACATGCACGTGAGTGTGCATCAAAGTTGTGGAAAAGAATGTAATTTTTTACTTCGGATTTAAACAAAGGTTAATTAAATGTCAAGAATTATTAAACACATCAACTCTGAAGTAGTTGAGAAAACTATAAGTCTTTGTAAGGAAAAAGGAATTATCATCCCAACATTCACACAACTAAGAAATCCGGAGATGATCCCGAAAACGATTAAATCTAAAATTCCAAAAGTAGGTATGTGGGATTTAAATCCCTTAAATCTTTTTCGAATAACATGGAAGAACGATGTTAATACTGGGTTACATGGTGGAGTAAACTATCTTGAAATTCCAAAAGAAATTTCAGGAGTTAAAGCAAGGATAATCGGACTTGTTGGAAAATATTTTCCAACAGGCTCACATAAGGTAGGTGCAGCATTTGGATGTCTTGTACCACGACTTGTCAGCGGAGAATTTGATCCATACAAACATAAAGCTGTGTGGCCATCAACAGGGAATTATTGTAGGGGCGGAGCTTTTAATTCTGCGATTCTTGGTTGTACAGCCGTTGCGATTCTTCCTGAAGAAATGTCTAAAGAACGATTTGATTGGTTGAAACAAATTGGTGCTGAGGTAATAGCAACCCCCGGTTGTGAATCAAACGTGAAAGAAATTTATGATAAATGTTGGGAATTACGAAAAGACCCAACACATATAATCTTTAACCAGTTCGACGAATTCGGTAATCCTATCTGGCATTACAATGTTACAGGGCCAGCGATCGAGGAATTGTTTAATTCTATCGGAAAAAATTCTCGACTATCGGCTTTCATTTCTGCAACAGGTTCTGCAGGAACAATTGCTGCTGGAGATTATCTTAAAAAATATTATCCTCAATTAAAAATTGTTGCAGCTGAAGCGCTCCAATGTCCAACATTATTGATGAACGGGTTTGGTGGACATAGAATTGAAGGAATTGGCGATAAGCATGTACCTTGGGTTCACAATGTAAGAAATACTGATGCGATCGCAGCAATAGATGATGAAGATTGTATGAAGGTTTTTAGACTTTTCAATGAAGAAGAAGGTAAAAACTTTTTAAACAAAGAATTTGGTGTTAAAAGCGAAAATCTATCGCTTCTTGGAATATCAGGTATAGCGAATATGCTCGCTGCCATAAAGGCGGCAAAGTATTTTGAGCTGAATGAGAACGATATTATATTCACAATATTCACCGACTCGGCAGATATGTATCGTTCACGTGTTAAAGAATTGGAGCAAAGCCTCGGAAAATATACTTTAATGCAAGCTGCAAAAGATCAGGCTGGTCCACTATTACATCAAAATATTGATTTCTTTAAAGAGCTTACATATTACGAGCGTAAAGCCATTCACAATCTTAAGTATTATACTTGGATCGAACAGCAGGGGAAAACTTACCAGGAGATTTTAGAACAGTGGAATCCAGAATATTGGGTAAGTTTGTTTGAAGAAGAAGTCATATATTTCGATGAGTTGATTGAAGAATTTAATAAACAGGTCGAAAAGGAGTAATTCATTGTTGATCGTCTTTTTGACTTTTTAATTTTGCAATAGAAGAATGAATATTTTAGAGAAAATACAACAAGCAGGTATTGTTGGTGCAGGTGGAGGTGGTTTCCCAACCCACGTTAAAGCTTCTGCAAAAGTTGAATATGTTATCGCAAATGGTGCTGAGTGTGAACCTCTTATTCATAAAGACTACGAAATAATGCGTCACTATCCCGATAAAGTTGTTAATGGTTTGAAGATTCTTATGGAATCGACAGGTGCTAAGAATGGAATTATTGGTATAAAAGAAAAGAATAAAAAAGCAGTGGAAGCAATTTCAAATGCAATTCACGATTCACATATTAAGATTCATTTGTTAGGGGATTTTTATCCGTCAGGTGATGAGTTTATTTTAGTGTACGAGGCAACTAAACGATTAATTCCTCCGCATGGAATACCTCTGGATATTGGAGTAGTTGTCAGTAATGTAGAAACACTTTATAATATATCTTTCATAACAGAAGATAAACCCGTTATAGAGAAGTTTATTACTATCGCAGGTGCTGTCGAGCGTCCCTCGACATTTAAAGTGCCGATTGGAATCAGTTTTAAAGAAGTAATAGAAATAGCCGGCGGACAGACGATTGATGAATTTGGTGTTTTAGTTGGTGGTATTATGATGGGTAAACTGGAGTTTGATGTCGCTCAATCGATTACGAAAACAATAGCAGGCTTGATTATTCTTCCAAAAGAACATAGGATCATCCAGAGAAAAAAACGAACCGAGAAATCTATGCATCGGATTGGTAAGTCTGCCTGTGATCAATGCAGTTATTGTACCGAATTGTGCCCACGATATATCCTTGGTTACGATGTTCAACCACACAAAGTAATGAGAAGCCTAAGTTTTACTTCGACAGGTGAGGGAATTTGGAATCAATATGCTTCGCTATGTTGTGCATGTGGTCTGTGTACATTATACGCTTGCCCAGAATTTCTTTATCCTAAAGAAGCATGCGATAAAGCAAAAGATGATTTGAAACAGAGAGGGATTAAATGGTCAGGTAGAAAAGAAATTCAACCACATCCATTGTATGAAGGGCGAAGAACTCCCTCGAAACAGCTTATCAAACGACTTGGTATTGAAGAATATGATGTGCCTTCAAAGTTCTTAGAAAAAGAATTAATAACAAAACGAGTTTCAATTCCACTTTTACAACATGCTGGAATAAAAGCTGAACCAATTGTTCAAATTGGTGAATTTGTCAAGAAAGGACAATGTATCGGTGAAATTCCCAGTGGAAAAAATGGTGCAAGAGTTCATGCAAGTATCGATGGAGTGATAAGAAAAGTGAGTGAAAGTATAATAATTGAAAGCAGTTGATTAAATTAATAATTAACAGATGGAAACAAGATGGTAAAAAACTCAATTGGTTTAATAGAATTGTCAAGCATTGCCGCGGGATATGAAGTTGCTGATGCTATGCTCAAAGCTGCAGAAGTAGAAATCATTCTATCGCGAACCATATGTTCAGGTAAATATATGGTATTAGTCGGTGGTGATGTTGCAGCAGTAGCAGCCAGCGTGCAGGCTGGTGGTATTATTGGCAAAGGGTCAATCGTAGATGTATTTATAATCCCGAACGTACATCCAGCTGTTTTTACTGCAATTGCCGGTACTAGTAAAATTGATCTTCTTCAAGCACTCGGAATTATTGAATCGTTCTCTGTTGCCTCGCTTATTGAAGCGGCAGATGCGGCGGTGAAAGCGGCAAAAGTTCAGTTGATAGAACTCCGGCTCGCAATGGCACTTGGAGGAAAAGGTTTTGTTACACTTACGGGTGATGTAGCTGCCGTTCGAGC
>JBBIRP010000037.1:0-14281 GCA_037441745.1 Ignavibacteriales bacterium | reverse complement strand
TTCTTTCTTCTAATGAACGTTTATAATTCTGAAGGTCCTTCTCTTTTTTATTCATCAGCTCAACTTTTCTTTCGAGATTGTCCTCACGATTTGCTAACTGTTTCTCGAAAGCTTGCAATTTTCCCCTTCTTGTATGCATCTCTTGTTCAAATTCCTGTTTCTTTTTAAACCATTCATCTTTAACTTCGAGAAGTTTTTCTTTTTTAATATTTGCTGCCTCTTTCTCAGCGTCTTCTATGATTTTTTTAGCCTGCTGGTCAGCATTGGCAATTTTATTCTTTCCAATTCGATTGCTAACAAACCAACCAATTGCATATCCGAGCACTAAGGCTACTGCAAAAATTAAAATAATATTGTAAATATCAATATTCATAATCTACTCCATAAAAAATCATTATATTCTTTAAAATAAAAAACCGCACGCAGCTGTTATGTCGTGTGTATTTAAGAATCCCTTTCTACACAAAGTGGGTACTTGCTTGAACGCCTTTTACGTCCACTGATCGCCATCTTCTCAAATTAATGGGAGATTGCAATATCCGATATTTCGGATTGAGGCCTGTAATTAACGCTCACAAGTCAAGTTCCCTATTTATTTAACTTGTCAGATTCTTTAATATATTTGACTTAACTTCCATGTTTTTAACATGGATTAGGCTGACGGTGCGGTTTATACATTTGAAACATATCCCGCCTTTCGTTATGGTAAAGAACAATCAGTAAAAAGATTATGAATCAGGGCTCAGACACTGGTCAAGAAATTCGTTGATCTTACTAAATTCCGATTCAATGTAGGAAGTTAGCGTTTTATATCTTTCTCGTTCTTTAAATAAATCTTCTGTAATATTCAAAGCCGAAAGAACAGCCACTGTTAATGGCGGCTGTTCTGGAATTTTCTCATGAATAGTGTTTATCATCTGATCAACGTAATTTGCCACTTTCTTAGTTATTTCTTCGCTCTCACCACGAAGTGGATATTCCGAACCAAAAATTTTTACTTTTATACTTTTACTTTCGATTGCCATAACGATATGTCCGTTTTACCTTTTTTTAAATATCCGAAAACCTTATTAATATACAAAAATTATAAATGTGAATTAATTTTTAATATCAAATCTTTAATTTTAATTTTTAGCTCTTCTTTCTCTTGAGAAGAAAAAATATTCCCGTTCATTAATGATAACATTTGTTCCTGCTCCGCACGCAGCCGCTTAACTTCTTGATCTTTATTGGTTAATTCAAGCTTCACCTTCTGCAGCTCATCAAGAAGCTTAGCACAATCTTCTTGCAGTACACGTTTTTCTTCACGTAGGCGGTTAATTAGTTCAGAAGCAAATCGAGCTTTCTCCCAGAAAGCTCGAAGCACAGTTGCAATATTCTGCATTTCTTCTGTAAAACCTATCTCTTGATTTTTTATCTGATTATCCAATTTTGTTTATCCTATTTTCGAATAGAAGCATTCAAATTTTTTTCAAGATTAATCATAATATTATTCATTATTCCTTCAATCTCATCTTGTGTCATTGTATGATCTTTCGTCATAAATTCTAAAGTAAAAGCGTAACTCTTGTTTCCCATACCTATTTGTTCACCTTGATATACATCGAATAATTCAATTTTAGTAATAAAAGGATATCCAGCTTTCCGTATTTCATCTTCTATTTTATTGTGTAATATGTCTTCTTTCACGATCAATGCAATATCCCTTGAGACAATAGGGTATTTTGATAAAAGTACAAATAAATTTTCTTTTTTTCTATTTTTAATAACCGACTCAAGTTTTATTTCAGCAAAAAAAACATCCTGTTCGATTTCAAATTTCTTTAAAAGCTCAGTTCTGACTTTTCCAATTATACCGATATTTCGACCTTCCAACTCAAGTCGAATACTTATATCACTTAAAGCATTGCTTATAGGATAAGGAATAAATTTAATATTGTCAAGAAAAATCTTTTTGAAAAATAATATAACTTCGCCTTTAACGTCAAAAATATCAAAAGAACGTGTTTTTTCGTCCCAAGTTAATGGTTTTTTCAATCCAGAAAAAATTAAAATTAATTGTTCTTCTTCGATATAACCCTTTACTGGGGTTTGCTGCTCGAACTTTCCATCAATCCAATAAATTTTCCCGATTTCAAACAATTGTAAATTTTTTGATCCATGAAAAATATTATTCTTAATTACCTCTAGGGCACTCGGGACTAAACTTGTACGTAACGCTTCCATCTCTTTACTTATCGGGTTTGAAATCTTTACAAACTTATCTGAAGTAATAGATGCAATATCAATATTTTGCATGCTGTTAGTTATTATCTCTCTTAAGCCCCTCCCTATAAAATGTGAGCGTACATCATCTAAAAAATCCTTCTCGGGAGGACTAACGAAGAATCTCGTAGTCGTCGATTCTTTCAACTTAATATTATCATAACCATAAAGACGAGCAACTTCTTCTATTAAGTCAATCTCACGTTCTAAATCTGGGCGGAAAGTCGGTACACGTAACCGGATTACATTCTTATCAATATCTATGGTTTCAATTTCAATACTCTTAAGAAGTTCCGAAATAACTGAAGAAGTAAGAGTTATACAAAGAATTTCATTTACTTTCTTGACACGCAGATCGATCTCCTTGGCTTGAATTTTTATTGGATAAACATCGATTGCTTTTTTTAACACTTTCCCTTTTGCTATTTCTTGCATCAACTGAACACATCGATCTCCAGCCCATTTGGTGATGTTGGGGTCTGCACCTCGAGAAAATCTCTGAGATGCGTCTGTTGAGAGATTAAAATATTTTGAAGTTCTACGAATACTCCGGGGATTAAAATATGCACTTTCGATTAGGATATTAGTTGTAGTATCTGTTATTTCCGTATTTGCCCCACCCATTACACCTGCTATTGCTATCGGTTTATTAGCATCGCAAATCATTAAAGTATCGTTTCGTAAATTTCTTTTTTTATGATCGATTGTTTCGAAAGTTTCTCCACCTTTAGCACATTCGACGATGATCGTTTTACTGGAAATCTTATCTAAATCAAATGCATGAAGTGGATGGCCGCATTCCATTAAAACAAAATTGGTTATATCGACAATGTTATTTACTGGTCGAACACCAACTGCGGATAAAAGTTCTTGCATCCACTTTGGTGATGGAACAATTTTAATGTCTTTCACAACTCTCGCAGTATATCTTGGACAATTTTCAAAATCCTCTATTTTAATTGATACGACTTCATCAGTATATTCATTCTCCTCTTCAAAAGTTACTGTAGGTATTCTTATTCTCTCTTTTAGAATTGCCGCAACTTCACGAGCAATACCGATATGACTCATTGCGTCCGGACGGTTTGGGGTTATACCGATTTCAAAAATTATATCTTTTAGCCCTAAGTATTCTGCAAGAGGAGTTCCAATTTTTGCGTCTGCATCTAGCACCATAATGCCATCTTTATCATTTCCGATATCAAGTTCATACTCGGAGCATATCATTCCGTACGATTCAACACCTCTAATTTTGATCTGTGAAAGTTTAAGTGATTTACCATTTGGATCATGTTGATTCCTTGGAATTTCTGCACCAATTAATCCAACTGCTACCTTTTGCCCAACTTTTACGTTTGGTGCTCCACAGATTATCTGCAATGTTTTTGAACCGATATTCACATTACATACAGTAAGTTTATCTGCATTTGGGTGTTTATTAACATTAAGAACCTCACCAATTACAAAGTTTTCATATTTCTTTCCTAAATCCTTCACATTCTCCACTTCGAATCCAACCATTGTTAATTTGTTGGCGAGTTCTTCAGGAGAAATTTTTACATCAACATATTTTTGAAGCCAATTTAACGATATGTGCATATTTAGAACTGTTCAAGAAATCGTACATCATTTTCGAATAAAATTCTAATATCGTCTATACCATAACGAAGCATAGTAATTCTTTCAATACCCATTCCAAAAGCGTAGCCCGAAAATATTTCAGAATCATAGCCAACATACTTATAGACATTCGGATCGACCATTCCACAGCCTAAAATTTCAAGCCATCCAGTCTGCTTGCATAATCTGCACCCTTTTCCCTTACAAAATAAACATGAGATATCCATTTCTGCACTTGGTTCAGTAAACGGAAAAAAACTTGGTCGGAAACGATACTCGATATCACTTCCATAAAATTGTTTTGCAAAAGAAACTAATGTCCCTTTAAGTTCACTAAACGTGACACCAATATCAACGTATAAACCTTCGACTTGATGGAACAGACAGTAACTCCTTGCACTAATTGCTTCGTTTCGGTATACACGTCCCGGAATGATTACCCTTACAGGCGGCTTTTGTTTTTCCATTACTCTTATTTGAACTGGAGAGGTGTGAGTTCTAAGAAGAACTTTTTCCGTGATAAAGAAAGTATCCTGCATATCACGTGCAGGATGGTCAGGAGGAAAGTTTAAAGCTTCAAAATTGTGATAGTCATCTTCAATTTCAGGACCTGCTGCAACATCAAAACCCATTCTGAAAAATATTCTCTTAATTTCATCTAAAGTCTGGGTCAATGGATGTTTTGAACCAAGCCATTCCAATCGACCGGGCAATGTTAGGTCTATTGCTGTTTCGGTTTTCTTTTGTTTTGCTTCAAACAAATCCTTCTTCTCGTCAAACAATGTTTGAATTTTATTCCTCAGTTCATTCAAACTCTTTCCAACGAATGGTTTATCTTTTACAGGAACAGATTTAAGTGCATCGAATAGATTCGCAACTAAACCTTTCCGTGCAAGATATTTAATGCGAAATGACTCTAACATCTGAATGTCAGTTGCTGAGTTTAACTCTTCAAGAGCTAATTGCTCAACCTCTTTAATCTTTTCCAGCATAATTTCTTAAGAATGAAATGTAAGTTTAAAATGAAAGTAGACTATATTCTACATTCAGAATACTTACTTAACTTAGTTGATTATGGTTTAGCGAACTTAACAACTTCGTCGAAAGCTGCTGGGTGACGAGCCGCTAAATCAGCTAACACTTTTCTATTAATCTCGACTCCTTTTTTATTCAAAGCATTTATCAGCTTTGAATAAGTGGTTCCGTGCAATCTGGCGGCTGCGTTGATACGAGCTATCCACAAAGAGCGGAATTCTCTTTTCTTTGTTTTACGATCACGGTAAGCATGTTGCTCAGCCTTATCAATGTGGTGTTTTGCTACAGTAAGTACTTTACTTCTCGCACCCCAGTAACCTTTCGCACGCGCTAAAATACGCTTACGACGGCGATGGGAGGCAACTTTATTTTGCGAACGTGGCATATGTTGCTCTTTTCTCCTTTCTAAAAATAATTATAGGTTTAAATCATTAAATTAATTCAAATTATGATTGTATCATCATCTCAATTTTTTTCTGTTCTTGATTCGATACTAATGTTGCTTTTCGTAGATGGCGTTTTCTCTTACTCGATTTTGATGATAAGATATGACTCCGAAAAGCTTTATGTCTCTTAAATTTTCCAGATGCTGTTCTTTTAAAACGTTTTTTAGCCCCGGGAGTAGTCTTCATTTTTGGCATATTATTTCATCTTTCCTTGTGTTTCTGTTTGTTTTAATTTTTTTTCTGTTTTCTTTTTAGAACTTTTATCGGGCGCGAATATCATTCCCATATTTTTACCTTCTAACTTTGCAACTTGTTCAATTTTTGCGAGGTCCGATAATTTTTCTTCTAATCGTTTGAGGAGTTCTTCTCCTTGTTCGGTATATGTAATTTCTCGTCCCTTAAAAACAACAGTCGCTTTCACCTTATGTCCCTCCTCTAAAAATTTTCTTGCATGTCGAACTTTGAATTCGAAATCGTGGACATCAGTATTCGGATGAAATCTCAATTCCTTAACCTGTGTGATTTGCTGATGCTTTCTTTGAAGTTTATCTTTCTTCGTTTGTTCATACCTATACTTCCCAAAATCCATTATTTTACATACCGGGGGAGAAGCTTTAGGTACAATTTCAATTAAATCCAGTCCACGTTGACGAGCAATTTTTAATGCTTCATGAGGATGCATAATACCAACCTGTCCACCTTCGTCGATTACACGTACTTGAGAACAGCGGATTTCCTCATTAACTCTGACTCTATCTGATTCTTTTATATTATATCTCCTAAGATGTTAATAATTTTTTAGTAATTTCTTCTTTTATTCTATTGATAAAACTTTCAAGATTCGATTCACCGAGGTCACCTTTTTTATGCTGGCGAACGGATATTGTTTTTTTACTTCTTTCTCTTTCGCCGACAATCAGCATATAGGGAACCTTTTTAGTTTCCCATTCGCGGATTTTATAATTTATTTTTTCGTTCCGATCGTCTATCTCGACTCTCACGTTTTCTGACTTCAGCGCATTGAAAACATCTTTGGCATAATCAACATATGTATCTGTTAAAGGTAAAACAACAGCTTGTACAGGTGATAACCAGACAGGAAACGAACCCGCAAAATGTTCAGTGATTATTCCGACAAAACGCTCAAACGAACCGAAGATGGCACGATGAATCGCAACAGGCCTTTTCCGAGAACCATTTTCTGCAATATACTCAAGCTCAAAACGTTCGGGTAGCATAACAAAATCGAGTTGAATCGTTGCAACTTGCCAATCTCTGCCGATTGCATCTTGGATTTGAACATCAATCTTTGGTCCATAGAACGCACCATCTTTTAGTTTTAAATTATATTTAATATTATTGATTTCTAATGCTTTCTTCAAACCATTTTCAGCCTCATCCCAAAGTTTCGGGTCCCCCATAGCATTATCAGGTTTTGTTGACAAGTTATATCTTGGGGTCAGACCAAAAATTGAATAGATACGTTCGACGATGTTGATCAAAGCATTAATCTCGTCAAGTATTTGATCTGGACGGCAATAAATATGTGCATCATCCATAGTTATCTGCCGAACGCGGAACATTCCACCCAAGGCACCGGAGATTTCGTTACGATGGAGTCTGCCAATTTCTGAATACCTTAAAGGTAAATCTTTATAACTTCTGATTCTATGTCGATAGACATATGTACTCTCAGGACAATTCATCGGTTTCAGACTAAAGATAGTATCTTCATTCTCAAAGAAGAACATGTTTTCTTTGTAATGATCCCAATGCCCCGATTGAACCCAGAGATCTTTTTTAACTAGTATTGGAGTATTAATTTCTTGATAGCCGTTATTATCAAGTTCTAATCGAAGGAATTTTTCCAATTCTCTAAAGATAATCATTCCCTTTGGCAACCAGAACGGTGCACCAGGGGCAATATCGTGAAAAACAAATAGTTCAAGTTCCTTTCCCAATTTTCGATGGTCTCTCCTTTTAGCTTCTTCAATCCGAAAAAGATAATCATCAAGTTCTTTTTGAGTTGGAAACGAAATACCATAAATTCTCTGAAGCATTTTGTTTTTTTCACTACCTCGCCAATATGCACCAGCAACACTTAAGAGTTTTATAGCTTTAATCTTACCAGCGGAAGGGATATGAGGTCCCGAACAAAGATCGGTGAAATTACCATGATGATAAAAACTAATAATTTTACCCTTTAACTCTTCTAGTAATTCTAATTTATATGGATCACCTTTCTGCTTGAAGTATGTTACTGCATCTTCCCATGATTTTTCTTCCCGGATGTAAGGCTTGTTTAATTTCGCTAAATCATACATTTTCTTCTCAATCTTAACTAAATCATCAGGTGATAGGGTATAACCTCCTAGATCGATATCGTAATAAAAACCATCCTCGATGGATGGGCCAATACCAAATTTAGTCCCAGGGAACAGCTCTTCAACTGCTTCAGCCATTAGGTGAGCTGTACTATGCCAATAAGTAGATTTGCCCGCCGCATCTTGCCATTTAAGAATTTTAACCGAAGCATCCTTTTCAATTTCTCTCGAAAGATCGTACACCTCACCATTAACTTCCATAGCAAGTGCTTCTTTTGCAAGTCCTTGACTGATTCCTTTCGCAATATCAAGCCCGGTCACACCGTGATCGAATTCACGTGTGCTACCATCAGGAAACGATATTTTGATTTTGTTATTCATTTTAAATATAAAAAAATCGGAATAGATCCGATTTCTTAAATAATAACTTAATGATAATTTTATTCATTAAAAAATTTTTTAAAATTCGAATCTCATTATTTTCAGTTAAACAGGTTCGTTTATCTCGATTTCAAATTACCAGAACCAAGCATAAACAGCACGTGGGCTCTATAGGACTCGAACCTATGGCCTCTACCATGTCAAGGTAGCGCTCTAACCAACTGAGCTAAGAGCCCTTTTGTGAACTCATCGAGTGCCGGGGATCGGAATCGAACCGACACTCCCCTTGCGGAGAACAGGATTTTAAGTCCTGTGCGTCTACCAGTTTCGCCACCCCGGCAATGATTAATTCAAAATAAAAAATCCCTATTACTCGTTGTATTTATTTAATCACCAAATTTTTTTGAGGCGCCGAGCGGATTCGAACCGCTGCATAAAGGTTTTGCAGACCTCTCCCTTACCACTTGGGTACGGCGCCGAATAAAATCGAAATTAAAAATGCAAAAGTAAAAATTGATCTGATTTAATTCACTATTTCTTTTACTTTTGCACAAATGGAGCGGGAAACGGGATTCGAACCCGCGACATTCACCTTGGCAAGGTGACGCTCTACCAACTGAGCTATTCCCGCAATTTACGGTATCCAATATAATAAAATTACTATCCTTTTGCAAACAAAAATTCGATGTTTCAATCCTATTAAAAATAGCGAATTAAAGATATTAAACACTATTATTGATAATTAGGTCAATGTACGAATGTTGGACTAAGGCCATTTCCTGCACTGAAAACTTTTGAAGTAGAAAATTCATCACCTTTGATGCTTCTTCCCTATTTGAAGTCATTGGAATCTCAAATTCAATAAAATTTCCAAGTGATTCAACTTCATCGATATGGATGCGGATTCCTTGATAAATAAACAAATTACGTTTTTTAATGACTATTCCCTTAACACCTAATGCTTTTTCGAATATTAATTTTAAATCCGAGGATTCCGAAATTTCTTTTGTATGGTAATCACTTAGACGATATTTGGAATCTTCATCTCTGATATAGAAAATTAATTCTGATTTACCATCTTTGAACTCACGAAGTTTAAATCTTCCATTTGGTGAATTGTAGTATATATCAGTTTGGATTAAGATGCCTGCAAACTGTGCAGGTAGTTTCTCGGCAATCTCTATTGCTTCATTCGGGTTACTTATCTTTGCTTTAATCTCAAGATTTGTGGGCATTGCATTGATAGTATTTTAGAATAATTAATTTTACTAACGAGATATTTCAAGAATTTCATATTCTAATGTTCCCGCAGGAACTGATATTTTTACTTTTTGATGCTCCGTCTTCCCCATCAAACCTTTTCCTAAAGGCGAGGTAACAGAAATTTTATTTTTTTCGAAATCAGCTTCTTCAGGTGAGACTAATTTGTATGTAACAATCTCTTTAGTCTTGAGATCGCGAAGCTTTACCATTGAAAGGATATAAACCTTATCGTTCGGAAGGTCTTTACTTTCAATAATTCTTGCGCGTGACAATATTTGTTCTAATTTAGCAATTCGTAATTCAAGATGCTGTTGCTCTTCTTTCGCGGCATCATATTCAGCATTTTCAGAAAGGTCTCCGTGACTTCTCGCTTCTTGAATTTTTTGTGCCATTTCTGCCCGTCCATTTACTTTGAGTGTATGCAATTCATTCTCAAGTTCGACAAGTCGTTCGCGGGACAGATAAACAACATCCTTGCTTTTATTTTGATCAACCATATATAAATTCAAAATTTGAAAAACAACTTTAAAAAGGTAAAAACAAAAGCCATCACTTTTACGTGATGGCTAAATCTATCAGTCTTATTATAAAGATAAGACTTGTAAGTTAGAAAAGCAAGAAAACAATTATTTTCTCTGATCCAATAAAATTAAATGACCTAACTTATCCCTCTTGGTTTTTAAATATTTTTCGTTATGTTCATGTGGAGTAACTTCAATTGGGATTCTTTCAATAATTTCCAGACCGTAACCGGATAGTCCAACAATTTTTTTCGGGTTATTTGTCATCAAACGTATCTTACCAACACCTAGATCCCTAAGTATTTGTGCTCCAATACCATAGTCCCTTAGATCGGGTCGAAAACCTAGTTTTTCGTTTGCCTCAACGGTATCCAAGCCCTCATCTTGTAATTTATAAGCACGAATTTTATTCATTAACCCAATTCCACGACCTTCCTGCCGCATATAAAGGATTATTCCAGTTCCCTCTTTCTCAACCATTTTCAGAGACGCCATAAGTTGATCATTACAATCGCATCGCATAGACCCAAATACATCACCGGTTAAACACTCTGAGTGGACCCGAACAAGGATTGGTTTATCGGGGGTAATTTCTCCTTTGACCAGAGCAACATGTTCTTTGTTATCTGTTTTACTTTGGTAAATATGAATTATAAATTTGCCATACTTTGTTGGAAGTTTAGTAGAAACGATCCGCTGAACCAACTTATCTCTTTTTATTCGATACTGAATAAGGTCTTGAACAGTAACAATATGAAGGTCAAACTGTTCAGCAAGTTGCATGAGGTCAGGTACACGAGCCATTGAACCATCGTCATTTAAAATTTCACAGAGAACTCCAGATGGATATAATCCGGCAAGATTGCATAAATCGATCGAAGCTTCGGTATGACCAGCTCGTCTAAGTACTCCACCTTCCATTGCACGAAGTGGAAATATATGCCCCGGACGTGCAAGATCACTCGGTTTGGTCTTTGGATTAATTAATGCGTGGACAGTTTTATTTCTATCATGAGCCGAAACTCCTGTCGTAGTACCATGAATATAATCCACTGATACTGTAAATGAGGTTTCATGCAAAGAAGTATTACTCTCAACCATTGGTTCAAGTGAAAGTTCTGTGGCGCGTTTTTCAGTCAATGCAACACAAATAATACCACGAGCATATTTTGTCATGAAATTTATGATCTCGGCAGTACATTTTTCGGAGGGGATAACAAAGTCACCTTCATTTTCACGATCTTCGTCATCAACAATAATGACAATTTCCCCCTGCTGGAAGTCTTTTATCGCATCTTCAATTGTACTAAATTTGAAATGCTCTCTGTTCATGATGTTTATAAAATTTAGCTTGTCTTTCCAACATTATCAGATGAACTTCGAACAACAGATGAAATCGCAGAACGTTCATATTTTACTTTTACATTATCAGCAATTTGGACAAGAACTGTTTTTTCTTCTAAACCGATAATTGTACCATGTTCGCCACCTGCCAATATCACTTTGTCTCCTTTTTCAAGGCTGTTCAGTAACTTTTCACGCTCTTTTTGTCGTTTTTGTTGCGGACGTAGGATCATGAAATAAAAAATTAAAATAATTAATGCGAACATGATAAGCGTACTAAACATTCCGCTACCTTGTCCTTGACCTTGAGGTGCCATTGCAATTATATGAAAAATACTCAAATTTTACTCCATTTTTTCGTTAATAATACTTTCTTGTTAATTAATCAGGTTTAGTTGCTCTTGTTTCCAAGATGTAAATTTACCATCTTGGATAGCTCTTCGAGCATTTCGCATCAACCATAAATAATAATATAAATTATGATATGTTGCAAGTTGTAGTCCTAAAATCTCTTTTACCATAAATAAATGACGAATATAACTTCGAGAGAAGTTTTTACACGTATAACAATCACAGCTATCATCGATCGGTGAAAAATCTTCTTTATATCGGGCATTAGTAATATTAATAATCCCTTTTTTCGTAAACAATTGAGCATTTCGACCGTTCCGTGTCGGTAGTACACAGTCAAACATATCAACTCCTCTCTCAATTGCTTCGAGTAGATTTTTAGGGGTTCCAACACCCATCAAATATCTCGGTTTGTCAAAAGGTAGTATTTCATTACATACATCAATCATCTGATACATTTGTTCAGTTGGCTCACCAACAGCTAAACCGCCAATAGCATAACCACTAAAATCCATTTCCTTCAATACTCTGGCAGCATGTTGTCTAATATCGGGATAAACACTTCCTTGAACAATTCCGAACAATGCTTGTGAATATTCATACAATTCCACCGAAGTCTCAAATCTTTGTTTACAACGTTCAGCCCATCTAAGTGTCAACTCATTCGATTTAATAGCATAATCTCTTTCACAAGGGAACGGAGCACATTCATCTAAAACCATCATTATATCAGAACCAATATAGCGCTGGATGTCGATTACGTTCTCTGGCTTGAAAGTATGAAGCGATCCATCCAAGTGTGAACGAAATTGCACACCTTCTTCCTCAATCTTTCTCAAATCAGATAAGCTGAAAACCTGATAACCACCACTGTCAGTGAGAATAGGACGATTCCAATTCATAAATCGATGAAGTCCACCCGCATGATGAAGAATCTCGATTCCAGGTCTTAAATACAAATGATAAGTATTACTTAGGATAATCTCAACGCCTATATCTTCGAGTGCCATTGGAGACATTGATTTGACAGATGCTTGGGTTCCAACAGGCATAAATGCAGGTGTTTTAAAAACGCCATGATTAGTAATTATATAACCTGCCCGTGCCTTATTATCGGTATTTTCTATTACAAATTTCATTTTAGAAAATCAATTATCATGAATTGGTAATACAAAAACAGCTAAAGCTTAGCTTTTGGATTTCTTTTGATATTATATTGAATGAATAAAATCAAAGCAGCAAGTACACCACCGATCGTATCAGCAACTGCATCCCACACATCCAATGTTCGACCTGGGACAGAACCTTGGTGCATTTCATCTAAAATACCATAAAGAATCACAACAGCTATCGAAAAGAAAGATCGCCCCCAACTAAAATAATTTTTCTTGATAAAGGGTTCAAGAGAGCGATGGACAAAAAGTCCAAAGACAAGAAAAAGTATTAAGTGAATTAATTTATCATAGGTAAAAATCTTATGATGTGGTATATATTTGGCAGGGATCGAAGAACCAATAAATATTAACAATGCCCATGCGATGGCTGGAAATTGGTATTTAAAAAAATGTTTAAGACGAAAATTCACTATAAATTAAGTTTTTCTATTTCAAGTAATGATTGTGGGAGAAAGTTTTGAACATCCATTGCAAGTAAACTTTTTTCTCCGTATTTCTTTTTGGCTAAATCTCCCGCATATCCATGTATGAAAACACCTGCATACGCTGCTTCAGTTCTATTCATTCCTTGTCCCCATAGACCTCCAATCAAACCGGCTAAAACGTCCCCCATTCCTGCAGACGCCATACCCGGATTTCCAGTTGAGTTGATGTAAACTTTACCACTTTCATCAGCTATGACTGTAGGTGCACCTTTGAGTACAAGTGTGAGTTTAAATTGTTTTGCTATTTGCCTCGCAATCGATACCCGATTTTTTTCGATATCAGCCGATCGCAATCCTGTAAGTCGTGAAAGTTGCCCTGTATGTGGTGTGATGATTATATCACAACTTCTATGGTTTTTTAATAATGTGATTTTCTCTGATAGATTATTTAAACCGTCTGCATCTATCAAAATCTTTTTATCGTAATCTGCTATAAGTTTCCAGACAAGTTGGCAAGTTTCTGGATTTCTTGATATTCCCGGACCGCAGATCATTAAATCTGCCCATTTTAGATGTTTAGAAATTTTATCATAAGAATCGAGACATAGCGTTCCTTCTTGCGTATCGGGTAATGGATCAACCATTACTTCTGTCAACTTTTTTGCTAATATCGGATATACCGATTTTGGAGTACCCAGGATTACTGCTCCGGCACCAGCTCTCATTGCAGTACTGGCAGCCATTGCTGCTGCTCCTGTAAATCCCAATGAACCTGCGAGGACAAATACCTTACCAACACTATGCTTATGCGCGTTAAATGAACGATGAGGTAAGACATTCTTTATATCACCTGCTTTTAATAAAAATGTGATTGGTTGTTTCAATGTTTCAGTCGGTATAGTGATATCAACGACTTCAACTTTTCCAGCATAACTCTTTCCATTTCCTGTGATTAGACCAATTTTCTTCATTGCCATTGTCACAGTTAAATCAGCTTTCACCGCAATATTTAATACCTCTCCATTATCAGCATTTACACCGGATGGAATATCAATGCTAATTTTCTTACCACCCGTACTATTAATCCATTCAATTATAGGTTTATACATTTTGCGCACTTCTCCAGAGAAT
>JBBIRP010000036.1:0-14286 GCA_037441745.1 Ignavibacteriales bacterium | reverse complement strand
GATCATCACTGGTGGCTAAGTGGTTAGGGAGATTTATAGATAGTAGATAATTATTTTGCTTATGCTCAAGGACTTTATCAGAGTATGCAACGCCTGGCGTAACTACTTCAATAACGTCCCGTTTAACAATGCCTTTTGCAAATTTTGGATCTTCTAACTGTTCACAAATCGCAACGCGGTAACCTGCTTTTAGGAGTTTTGGAAGATATGATTCAAGAGCATGATGAGGAAACCCGGCAAGAGGAACTTCCCCTGCAGCTCCGTTAGCACGTTTTGTTAGTACGATCCCTAAAACTTTTGACGTGATTTTTGCATCTTCTTCAAAAGTCTCATAGAAATCGCCCATACGAAAGAGAAGTATTGTATCAGGATACTTCGCTTTTACCTGAGCATATTGTTTCATCAGAGGTGTTGACACACTAAGTATTTCGATAAATAAGTATTAAGTAATTGATTCTGCAATATGCAGATTGATTAAAATATGAAGAAAAATGGAGAGAAAAACAATTTTTTAATATGTTCCGAGGAACCAATTGAACGATAGTAGTCAGCTCCTCGGGAGGATATATAATTTAGTATAGGAACATAGGTTTGCCAAGAAGATGGGCAACTTTTGGACGGTATTGTTCCGTGTCGTATAGTTCATCAACATCCACACGTTTCTTGCCTTCTGTAATCACGTTAGCAGATACTGTTGTATATTTACCATCTCTGAGTGCAACCATTCTGCCTGATTGTTTTTTCAATATCAAATCTGTTGCAAGGTAACCGTAGCTTGTGGAAACCATAAGATCGAGTGCATCGGGGGCACCACTTCGCATCAAATACGCGAGCTGTTGATACACGGTCCTAACGTTTGATCGCTTTTCGATTTCGCGAGCAACGTAATCACCAATGCCACCAAGTTTTTTATGCCCATAAGCATCAGCTTCTCCCGACATGATCATTTCGCCTCCGATTGGCTTAGCTCCTTCTGATATTGTCATGATTGCATACTTACTCGGGTTGTGATTTCGATCGTCAACGAGTAACTTCACAAGTTTATCTATGTCGAAATCGACTTCTGATATAATAGCGCGGTCTACTCCTGCCAGGTAGGCAGAAATTAGAGATGTCTCACCTGAATATCTGCCGAACAATTCAACAACAGCGATTCGTTCATGAGAACCAGTTGGTGTTCTAAGTGCGTGAATAAATTCAACACTTCTTGTGACAGCAGTTGAGAAACCAATGCAATAATCAGTGCCATGAACATCATTGTCCATAGTTTTTGGAATGCAAACAATCGGAAAACCTTCTTTATGTAATCGGACTGCATAACTCAATGTATCATCACCACCAATTGCAATGAGTGCGTCTATTTTAAGGTGCTCTAGAACTCTTAAAACATGTTCTGTGCAATCTACAGTTTTTTCAGTTTCAGCGGTTTGATATGAAGATTTTAAAAAAGTCGGTAGATCATTTGGTTTCACTTTTGCTGGATTCGTTCGTGAAGTATGCAGATATGTTCCACCTGTTCGGTCGATTGTGCGAGTATTTGTTCTTGTTAGTGGAATAATATTTTCATTAAATGTTGTAGGATCATCTGGATTGAAGTAAAGCAATCCTGCCCAACCACATCGAATTCCGGACATTTCGTTTCCTTCTTCTGTTGCACGGTAAACAGCAGCTTTGATGCATGGGTTTAAGCCCGGCACGTCACCACCACCCGTTAAAATTCCAATTTTCATTTATAATCCTTAAAATTTGATTTGTAATAATTTATCGTGTTTTAATTTATATAAAATTATAAATTTTATCAATTTTTCTTGCATTTCGAGAAAAGTCTGTGTAATTTCCGATTGTGTATATATAACGCATGAACTTGTTTAATTATAATGTCTGAGCAAAAAGGTTTTTTAAATAGTATTCAATTTGAAGATTTAAGAATCTTCGATAAGATTAATCAACACGATGAGGGTGCAATCTCGGAACTGTACGATAAGTATGCACAAGTACTATTCAATTTTTTAATGCGCCTCCTACGATCTGTTGAAGATGCTGAAAATATTTTGCATGATGTTTTAGTTGATCTTTGGAACAATCCTAATCGATTTCGAGGATCATCTACCAATTTATTCTGTTATTTAGTTAATGCCACTCATAAACGTGCAGTTGCATCTGAGAGGTCAAAACATCTGAGAAGAATAAGTCAACAAAATCCTGAAAATATTTTACCAATTTATTCAGAATGTGTTTTATCAGATGTACGGAACTTAATTGTACCAAAAGATCTTTTACAATCGCTTATCTCATTACTTCAACAAATTAGTAATGATGAACATCAAATTTTAAGTTTAGGTTTTTATGATGGACTATCAGAAAGTGAGATTAGTAAGAGATTGAAAATTCCAGTTTGGACAGTTAATTGGAGTTTAAGAAAAATGTTGTAATCGATATCAGATTTGATTTTTAGAGAACGAAAAAACTTGGATGAACAACACAAAAAGTTTTTAGAGATGTGTGCAGGGTATGCTGTTGGCGTCTTGGATAACAATTTAGAATATGAAAATCATCTCGCATCGGGATGTACAATTTGTAGAGATGAATTATATCGCTTCGAAAATGCTTTAGCGCTAACGACATTTGCTATTCCGAATGTGACTGTATCAAGTGAATTGAAAGAACGGATTCTATTTTCTGCTAAACTTACTGATGTAGTCAAGTCAACAATGGAAGTACAATCAAACGTTGAAGATTCGAAGCATGAAGAAGAGAAAAAGGCAACTGGATTAAAGACGAAACCTTTGCTATTAATAACATCAGGAATAATTGTTGGGATATTAATCGTTGCTGGAGGTCTGTATGTTTATCATTTACACAAAACAATTCAAAAAATGATTGAAGCAGAAATAATAGAGAAAAACAAGATTTTCGAATTACAAAACGATGATCAGAGATCAAGTTCAATCTTAGAAGTTTTAAAATCGCCTAACATCGAAATTGTTCATTTGAAAAATCTTATAAATGATAAAAGTTCAAATGGTAAATTATTTTGGGATCCAGTTTCTCGGATTGCAGTATTAAATATTTCCCATCTTCCTATACTTAACAAAAATAACAATTATCAGCTTTGGTTAAGAAAAGGGGATCAGTATGTAAGCATAGGAATTTTATCAAATATATCTGCAAACACGAATGATTATTTTATTAGAATTCAATTGCCCCGAGATGTTGCAAGGATTGATATTAAATCGTTTGAAGTAACTATTGAGCCAATGGGAGGTTCTGTGGAGCCAACTGGGAAAGTTTTATTACATGGAGATGTCCGTTGAGAGGATTTTTGAAAAGTCCGTCTTCTATGTTGAGTATGTTATTATAAAAGACGGACTTTTTTTAAAATATATTAGCTGGCGTCAAATCTATGTTCGTATTCTCAAGCGGACTTGCGTGTATTTTCCTCGATTTTCATTAATAAGTTTATAACTCCACCAGATGCATAGAGAAGTAGTATCGGTACAATTGCCGCTATAAGACCACCTCCATAACCTTCAACGAATTGGCGGAAGTTAGGCCACTTCATACCCTCTGAAAAATATTGAATAAAGAAGATGAGCGCGTTTAGAAACCATAGGACGATTCCAAAAATTCCCAATTTTTGGCATAAATATGCAACCGTCCGTAACCCTTTATGTTGATCCATAAACTCTCCAAAATTGTTTAACAATCATTGAGTTAACGTACAGCGATTTAAATGTAAATGTTTTAATAATCAATGTCAAGCTGATTTTGTTTTAAATCTGAGAAATCTTTTATCTATATTTTTCAGGATTTTTTCTATAACTATCTAATTAATTCACCGATTTACAAAATAATTAATCATCTTTGAGACTAACTTGGCTGCGATAAGATCGGGATGATGAAGTCCCTTTATAGGTGCAAGTTCAACAACATCGCAACCTACGACGGTTTTTTCCTTACCAATCTTTGATAGTAGTTTCATTGTCTCATCCCAAAGTAAACCATTCGGTTCAGGTGTACCAGTTGCTGGCATGATAGATGGATCGAAGCCATCAACATCGAATGTTACATAAACGTGCTCAGATAGTTTTTCTATTGGATAATCATACCAATATTTTAGAAGCTTTGTATATTTCCCTCTGCGTATTTCGTGTGCATATAAAGTCGTAATTCCTTTCTCCCTTATAAATTCTGCTTCCTCTATACATTGTGCTCGTATGCCAACTTGAACAATTCTTCGGGGATCAAGAAATTCGCAAACACGTGCCATCACAGAAGCATGACTAAATTTTGATCCTTGATATTCGTCTCTTAAATCTGAATGAGCATCGATCTGTAAAATCGATAGATCAGGATATTTTTCTGCAAATGCTACGATTGATGCCTGAGAGATAGTATGTTCTCCACCTATCATCACAATAAATTTTTTCTCATTTAATAATTTTGAAACGGTGTTGTAAATTTGCCCCAATGCAGTTTCATCGTCTTGATTTGTAAATTTTAGTTGTTCTAAAGTTGCAATTCCTAACTCTCGATAGATCTCTCGTTTTGTTTCTTCATCATAAAATTCAACATAACGTGATGCTTCTAAAATAGCTAGGGGTCCTTTTTTGGTTCCGATACCATAACTCACCGTATATTCATAAGGTACCGGTAGTATGACTACTCTTGATTTTTCGAAGGAATAGAGTTCAGGTTCTTCAATACCTAAGAAATTTTTTTTTGAATCTAATATTTTAAACATAAATGACCACTTCTTTAATTATCTTTAGTACCGTCAGAATATACTTTAATCATAAATGAAAATCAATTTTTTGCATCTCAATTTTATTTCTCATAACTTCTTTGAGTATTAAATATGAAGAAGCCATCATTTATAAACATATTGCTTATAATATCCATTATGGGATGGTGTTTTCTAATTATTATACCGCCTTTTATTGTTCAAAGTGGCTCTTTCTCATTCGAGCAATCTAAATATTTTTATAAGCCATTTTCAACAATTTGCCATCAGTACGAGAATCGTTCATTTCATATTTTTGGTTATAAGTTGGCAGTTTGTGCAAGGTGCACTGGTATATATTTTGGCTATTTTTTGGGGACGATCTTGGTCACTTTTATTACCATAAAATTATGGTGTTCATACCATACGGTCTGGCTTATTGCCATCAGTCCGATATTAGTAGATGTGCTTTTTGACATTTTCAGAATTCATCAGGCAACACTTATTACTCGGTTTGTTACCGGATTTATTTTTGGTAGCGTAGCAGCAATCATTCTTACACCTTTGATAATAGAAGCGTTTAATAAGAAATATTACAAAACAATATTAAGGAGCCAATCATGAATCAAAAACCTGACAAGTTAGTACCATCAATTTATGGCGGTGTAATTATGGCCCTCATCTCAGCAATTCCTTTTTTGAATTTATTGAATTGCCTATGCTGCGCGGGAGTAATGGTGGGAGGTTTTTTAGCAGTATTTTTCTATAAAAATAATTTTACACCTGAGACACCACCTTTTACATCCAGTGATTGTATGGGAGTTGGTGCATTAGCTGGTGTAATTGGTGCTATCTTAGGTACTATTTTATCCTTTGCTTCTCTTGCATTGTTTGGTAATGTGATGGGTGAATTTTTAATGAACATGTTTAAAAACATGAACATTGACATACCGGCCGAAGCTTGGGAAGCGTGGGAAGAATCTATGTCTGCTGGTGTTACTCCGGTTAGCATTTTCATTCAATTAATTTTAAGTTTGGTCATTGATACAATTTTCGGACTGCTCGGTGGTTTAATTGCTTATAGTGTTTATAAACCAAAGAATAAATTTATGCAAACGCCAATGCCGCCACCTATTGAAACAATATAGTAAGTTTAGTAACAATTTATGGTTTTGTTTATTAGAAAAATTCATCTTGACTGTTTTGTTATATGGCAGCTTGTTTTAGGAGCTGCCTTTTTCATTGAAGCTCAGAATATCGATTCGATTTATGCAATTACATCACATAAAGTAGCTGTGCAGATATTCCCGTCTACAAGATCAATCTTGTGTACAGATACAATGGAAATTAAAAAATTAAAAATTACACAGTCTATATCATTATCTCTGTTGTACATTTATAATATTGAAAAATTAACACTCAATGGAGAAGAAATTAATTACAAAAGAGAGAACAATTTGCTTAGTATTGTTAACTTACCTGAAGATACAACTTTGAATTTGTCAATAAAATATTTTGGACAGTTTTCA
Organism: Ignavibacteriales bacterium; assembly: GCA_037441745.1. Taxonomy (GTDB): domain Bacteria; phylum Bacteroidota; class Ignavibacteria; order UBA10030; family SZUA-254; genus JACQYX01. The sequence continues at coordinate 8,034 of JBBIRP010000036.1, read as the reverse complement.
TTTAGTTCGGAATTTTCAGAAATTAATTTTGGAAGAGCATTGCTTCGTGATATTGAAATATTACCGAATGGTCCAAAGAAATTTGAATATGTTCGTCTGAAAATTACTGTTCCAAGAGATTGGGAAACAATTGCAGTTGGTAAATTAGTCGAACTTCAAAGTTCTATTGATTCTTCGAGTTATACGTGGGAGTTTAATGAAGCAATTCCTGAGATTGGATGGTTGGTTGCTGGAAAATTTAAAAGCTTGAGCATTGTGAATGATGGAATACCTTTTACGCTCCATTTATTCTTGGAAGATTCAAGCTCAGCTCCTAATATACTCGATATCTCTTCGCGTGTAGTAAGTTACTATAGTAATAAATTCTCTCCATACAGATTTCCTAAGCTTGATATTGTTGAAGTTGACGATTGGATCGCAGGAGGTGCTGTGCTTGCTATTGCCTGCCCTTCTTTTATTATGGTCAAGAAGAGAGCTTTCACCACAAGCGATTCATTCAATCGAGTTGAATCGATAATCGCTCACGAGATAGCACATCAATGGTGGCCATTAACTATTTTTATTAGGGATGTTGATGTAGCATTCTTGGCTGAGGGTATATGTGAGTATTCATCTATACTATACAATGAAAGTCAATTAACAAAATCTCGGCGCGATTCACTTAACAACCATCCTCTGCTGCGACCTTTGATAATAAAAGTACAACAAGGGAAAGATCTCCCATTACAACAAAGAACAGATATACGAACCGATATTACACAATACTTAAAAGCGTCATATGTGCATCATATGCTTAGAAAATTTATTGGTGAGAGTGCTTTTGAAAATCTTTATAAAGAATTTGCAAATCAATTTTCAAAAAGGACAGCAAGTTTGTCGGATTTTCAAATGCTAGCGGAGAATGTTTCTGGCACAAAGCTTAATTGGTTCTTTGATCAATGGGTGAAAAAAAGAGGCATCCCTCGCTTGCGAATATACAATGTAAAAACCAAACAACAACAGGAAAAATGGATAACCCAAGGAAGGGTGAGGATAGTTGGTTATGATCAATTCACGATTTCTGGTCTCGTTGCAGCAATTACTAACAAGGGGGGTAATTATTTTAAATTTACCATAGGTCACGAACAGAGTGGGATCTATCGTAATGATGTTCCATTTGAAATAATAACAGAAGACAAACCGCAGAGGATAGTTCTCGACCCTAACGGTGATTTTTTAAAATTTCAGAAGCTTCCACCGAAGTTTAGCGATTTAAGAGATCCATCATTTGGAATAATGATAATTGGGACAAATCAAAACTATAATTTTCTAAAAAGAATGGCAGAGAAAGATTCGGTCGTATTGGAGAAAGCAGGGTGGCGTGTAATTATCAAACATGATACATGTGTATCTTTGAATGACTTTCAAAATGAGAGAGTATTTGTTTATGGTAAAAAATCTGAGAACAATGCGATTGCAGATATTGAATCTAAATTCCCAATACGTTTGTATAATGACACCCTTTTTATAAGAAACGAGAAATTATATGATAGCACGCTAACATTATTTGAAATAATAGAGAATCCTTTTATGGCAAATGGTTTAATCACATGGATTGCTCCGTTCAATGATAAAACTGAAAGCGAACTAATGCCATACGATGAATCATGGGTTGTGATGCGGGGTAAAGATAAAATCACATCAGGAACTTGGGAAGTCATTGATGAAGATTTAATAGTTCAGGTGAAATAACTCCCACCTTAAAATAGAACAACCATCTAATGTGTAACAATTTTTATATCAGTAGCGCTAACGGGAATCGAACCCGTATTTCCGCCTTGAGAGGGCGGCGTCCTAAACCGTTAGACGATAGCGCCAGAAGCTGCCCGGCTAGGACTCGAACCTAGACTACCTTGATCCAGAGTCAAGTGTGTTGCCAATTACACCACCGGGCAAATTCGTTTCTTAACAATATAGTTAAATGAAGAAATAGTTCCAAAAATATTTATTTCATAACGAATAATATGATTTTTTGTACAGGTGTTAAATGTTATGTATATTTGATGTTTGATTTTAACGTCTAATTTTATTATATATCCATTGAATTTGTTTTTATATAAATATGAAAACTCGGAATAACTATACTTTGAACGATGAATTAACCCAAAATAGAAAATCCGATATCGAAGATGTACAAACCATTAAGATAGGGAAGCGTATCTATAAAGCTGAAAAACCAAACCATTTGATTCAAGAATTCAAATCTAATGAACTATTAAAAAATGTAGATGAACGAAAAGCAAGTGAGCTTGATGAGTTAAGGAATTCAATATCCTCATATCTCTTCGAATATTTAGAAGGATTTCATATCCCGACACATTTTGTGAAAAAATATTCTGATACGAAGATGCTTGTTAAGAAAACAGATGTTTTGCCTATAACCATTCGGGTATTTAATACAATAAGTGATGAGTTTTTAAAAAGATTTAAGATGACCAAAGTTGTTTCAACTGAATACCCAATAATTGAGCATCATTTTAGTAATGTCCAGAATGGAAAATCTTGGATAAATGAGTATCATATTTATGCATTTTCGATCGCAACACCCGAAGAGTATAAGCAAATGAACAGAATCGCATCGAAAGCAAATGCTGTACTTCGTAGTCTATGCCAGCGACGGCATTTAACACTTGCGGATTTACAATTAGAATTTGGACGATATAATAACCAAATTATTATTATTGATGAACTTTCACCTATATCATGTCACTTTTTAGACGATAAAACGGAGTTCAAATTAAAACAAGATAGATTCACTCTTAATCAGGGAAATGCTATCGAAGCAATTTCTGAGTTAAATAATCGACTATTGTTGAAAGTATAAATGTGATAACAAAATATGGATATACAGTAGTTTTAACTTATTCACTAATTGCTCTTCTTATTTTCATGCTGAGTTTCTTTATGTTGAAGAATGAAATCATTGCTTGGATAATAAGAGTGATAGTAATATTATGCGTAGCATTTCTCTTTTTCTTCTTCCGAGATTCTCCGCGAACTCCTCCAAAGGACTATGACGCAATTGTCTCTCCTGCAGATGGTAAAATTGTACTTATAAAGGACATATTCGAGGATGAATATCTTCATCAAGCAGCTATACAAGTTAGTATTTTTATGTCGCCTTTGAATGTTCATGTTAATCGGTTTCCGATTTCTGGGAGAATTGGTTATTTTAAATACTATAAAGGAAAGTATCTTGTAGCTTTTAATGAAAAATCTTCTGAAGTGAATGAACGTACCCATATTGGTATAGAAAACAAAAATTTTAAATTGCTATTCAAGCAAATTGCTGGAACTATTGCCAGAAGAATCATTGCCCCAATCACTATTGGTCAAGAAGTTGAAAAGGGTGCGTGTTTTGGGATGATTCGATTCGGTTCACGTATCGACTTAATTGTGCCGTCGTTCGTTGAGATAATTGTCAAGCTGGGTGAAAAAGTAAAAGGTGGCGAGACAATCATAGCCAGAATCCCAGAAACAATGAAAGGAATTTTAATATGAGGTTTACACGAGCAGTTGTTCCAAGTTTATTTACGATACTTAATATTTTTAGTGGATTTAGATCGATCATTCATACATCACAAGGGGATTATGTTCTTGCTGCATGGTTTATAGTGCTGGCTGCTATATTCGATATGTTAGATGGAATTATGGCAAGAATAACAAAATCGTCAAGCGATTTTGGTGTGGAACTTGACTCACTATCAGATATAGTATCTTTTGGCGTAGCACCATCGTTTTTAATTTATAATATTCACCTTTATACGATGGACGGATTGGGGATGCTCATAAGTGCTATGCCAATGATCTTCGGAGCGCTACGGTTAGCAAGGTTTAATGTCCAATTAGTCAGTTACGATAAAGATTACTTCAAAGGACTACCAATTCCTGCAATGGCAATCACTATTGTTTCATTTATATTAAAATATGTTGATGACACTAATAGATTAACTACATTAGCAGCATCGTTATTGCCAGCAGTGGTGGTGATTTTATCATTGCTGATGGTAACTACAATAAAGTATGATACAGTTCCGAAATTTTCTCGTCGAGGAATTAGACAACATCCTCTGAGATTTACTGTTGCTGTCATTGGTTTAACAGCCATAATTTTAACAAAGGGTCAAGCATTGTTTCCCTTTTTTGCTTTCTTTATTATTACAGGACCTTTAAGATTCATTATCCAATTTGTTCAGAATAATATTCACAAGGTACATAAAGAGACAGAGGATAAAAGTACACAAATCACCAGTATTGATATTTAAAGGAATATAGCTGCTTTGTATTTGGCAAAAATAATTGTAACTTTAAAGAAATCGATTCTTGATCCACAAGGTAAAACAGTTCACCATGCACTCGAGAGTTTGGGTATGGATACTGTTTCGGAAGTTCGTATAGGCAAATTTATCGAGGTCAAAATTAATACCGAAAGTGAAATTGAGGCACAAAAAGTTGCTGAAGAAGCATCTAAGAAGTTACTTGCAAATCCGGTAATGGAAGATTATTCATTTATAATTGAAAAGTTATCATAGGATTTAGCAGATAATGATATGATGTCGGGTCGGATTAAATTTGGTGTTGTCGTTTTCCCCGGATCCAATTGTGATCATGATACATATTACATGCTTAAACATGTATTTAATCAAGATACGTGCTTTTTATGGCATAAAGATACATCATTAAATGGTGTCGATACCGTAATTTTGCCTGGTGGATTTTCTTATGGTGATTATCTAAGATGCGGTGCTGTCGCAAGGTTTTCACCAATTATGAAGGAAGTAATTGCATTTGCTCGCGATGGTGGTGCAGTTATAGGTATTTGTAATGGGTTTCAGATTCTTTGTGAAGCGGGTTTACTTCCCGGAGCTTTGTTGAAGAATGAATGTTTAACTTTTGTGTGTAAGTTCGTTAACATACGAGTCGAGAATAACAGATCTATGTTCACATCCTTATGCGATGAGGGTGAAGTCTTACGTATACCTATTGCTCATGGTGAGGGTAATTATTTTGTAGATAATGAAACACTCAGGATACTTGAATCTAATAAACAAATCCTCTTTCGTTATTGTGAACAAGATGGCTCAATTACATCAAATGCAAACCCTAATGGTTCATTAGGTAACATAGCGGGGATTATGAATAAAACCGGTAATGTCATGGGAATGATGCCTCATCCTGAAAGGGCATCGGATCCTCTGCTTGGTTATCTTCATGGACAAAAAATATTTAAATCAATTATTCATAGTTTATCTAACCAAGAAAATATTTTTAATTATTCATTTGTAGAAAGGAGTTAGTCTATGTTCGGTAATTTAGGAACTGGTGAAATCATATTGATATTGTTAGTAATTCTCATTTTCTTTGGAGCTAAGAAAATACCTGAATTAGCACAAGGACTCGGTAAAGGACTTAAAGAATTCCGAAAAGCCGCAAGAGATATTCAGGATGATATCAATAAACCACAAGAAGAAGATAAAAAGTTAGAAAATAAATAATTTTAATTTTTTAAATAAATGTAGGAAGTATGAGTATACTTGTTGATAAATCAACTCGTTTAGTTGTACAGGGAATCACGGGGGGAGAGGGAACCTTCCATGCACAACAAATGATTGAATACGGAACTAAAGTTGTTGCGGGAGTTACTCCTGGTAAAGGTGGGCTTATCTACAAAGGGAGTGACCAGTATCCATTTAAAAAATCTGTTCCTGTTTTTAACACCGTTGCTGATGCAGTGAAAAACGAAGGCGCGAATGCATCTGTTATATTTGTGCCAGCGAGTTTTGCTGCTGAAGCAATATTGGAGGCAGCGGAAGCAGGAATTAAACTCGTAGTTGCCATAACGGAAGGAATCCCAGCAAGGGATATGATAAAGGTGTATGAATATCTTCAGCGTAATGGAACACGCATGATCGGTCCTAATTGTCCTGGAATTATTTCCCCTGGTAAGGCAAAGGTAGGTATAATGCCAGGATTTATTCATAAAGAAGGTTCGATCGGTGTTATATCTCGAAGTGGTACACTGACTTATGAAGCTGTTTGGCAAGTTACACAATTAGGTATAGGCCAATCGACATGCATCGGAATTGGGGGTGATCCAATTGTTGGCACGCGTTTTCTTGATGCATTGAAATTATTCAGAGACGATGACGAGACGAAGGCGGTAATTATGATTGGTGAAATAGGAGGAACCGCAGAAGAAGAAGCTGCTGAGTACGTCAAGAAAAACTTTAATAAACCGGTGATAGGATTTATTGCTGGTAGAACTGCACCTCCCGGTAGACGAATGGGACATGCAGGTGCGATCATATCTGGTGGTAAGGGAACCGCTGCTGAAAAAATGGAAGCGTTAAAAAAAGCCGGTATTCGTGTTGTTGAAAGTCCAGCTCAAATTGGTGAGACGGTAAAAAATGTTCTTGGTAAAGTTAGGAAGAAAAAGATAATTATCATTTCAAGAAAAAGTAAGAAGATTCGTAATGTTAAATCCTCTACGAGGAGGAAAGAGTAATAATGGTCGAACGTACACTAGCAATATTAAAACCTGATTGTGTGAGGAAAAGACTTATTGGTGAAGTGTTATCACGAATTGAACATGCGGGATTTAAAATTCTCGCTATTAAAAAAGTACGATTGACTAAAGAGACTGCAGGTGGTTTCTATGCGATCCATCGTGATAAACCTTTTTATAATGGACTCGTTGAATTTATGAGTTCAGGTCCCTGTGTTCCAATTGCGTTAGAGAAAGAGAATGCAGTCGCTGATTTCAGGAAGTTGATAGGTGCAACCGATCCAAAAGAAGCTAAAGAGGGAACGATTCGTAAACTTTATGCGGACAATAAGGGTGAAAATATCATCCATGGTTCCGATTCTCCCGAAAATGGCAAAATTGAAATTGCTTATTTCTTTTCAGGATACGATTTAGCAGAATTAGAATAAATACAATAATTTCCCGGTAACTAATGCTATTAATTTCTCATCCAGTGTTTTTATTTATTTGTTTCCTAATTTCATATAAAAATACAGCGCTTGAACATGCAACATTTAGAGAATCAACATCATTCATCATGGGGATAGCAATATGATTGTCACAAATATCTAAGATTTTTTTTGATATCCCAGTGTCTTCATTACCAAAAACTATACACAACCTATCTGAGAACTTACTCTGATATAAAAGTTTTTTTTCGTGTGGATGAGTCCCTATTAAATGAACTTTATAATCTTTCTTGATATTTAATATAGTTTCCTCTAGATTTTTAGAGTGAATGATGGGTAATTTAAAAACAGCACCCATAGAATTCCGAACTGCCCGACGTAAATATGGACTGCTAGAGGTTTCCCCGACTATGATCGCGTCCACGCCAAATGCTGCACAATTCCTAACAATTATGCCAACATTCTCTGAATTAACTAGATTATCGAGAGCTACCAGAACAAGAGATTGAGTTTTCGCACTCAATAATTTTTCTAATTGTACCTCGGTAGGGATTTTTGCAACTGCCATTATACCTTGATGTAAGTGATATCCTACAATGTTTTCGATGTCGTTTTTTTCCGCTATGAAAATAAATGGATTTGATGTATTGTAATCATTCGGAAATAAACTCTCAAACCATTTTTTTGTCATTAGCATCGAAATAATGGTAAGATTGGATGCCAATAATCGACGAACTACTTTTTCACCTTCGGCAACAAAAATTCTATTGCGAACATGTTCGGTCGTCCTACGTAATGTTCGGTATGGTAGAAGCTCTGGTAAATCGAGAGATGTAATTTCCTGGATTCTATAATTTTTGTACATCTGATATAAAAGATATATTTTACATGGTTGAAAAACAAACTAATTAAAAATATTGATGAGAATCTTGATTGCAGGTGGTAGCGGTTTTATTGGATCGGCACTAGTAAAACGATTAATTGATGAGCATTATGAAGTAATTTTATTATCAAGAAATCCAAGTAAGGTTGATTTACCCCATGACGTTTTGGTTAAAATTT
>JBBIRP010000035.1:7131-14382 GCA_037441745.1 Ignavibacteriales bacterium | reverse complement strand
TCTGTCTAGATTTGTTAAAGAATTCAAAGAAAAAGTTGATAGAGAATATTCAAAAATTGTAGGGAAAACGGAAGTTGATTTGAAACGTTCCCGATCGGGAGAAAGCAACATCGGTAGTTTAGTTGCGGAAGCAATTCGTGAAGGCTCGAGTGCTGATTTTGGAATTGTGAACAGCAGCGGAATACGAAAAGATTTACCAGCTGGTGATATTAAAATATTGGATTTGTTTGAAGTTTTGCCTTTTCGAAATTATCTTTCCACCTTTCCCATCAAAGGTAGAGAAATTAGAAGAATAATCGAACGACATCTCGAGTCTATCGTTAATGGTAGAACTTCTTTAGATTTTTCTGGGTTAAAATGTGAATGGAAGAATGTTGACGGAAAAATTGAAATCATATCATTGAAAATAGGAGATTCTAATATTGAAGATAATAAGACTTACGTTTGCGGTACAATTGATTTTGTTATTAATCAAGCAAGTAAATATTTGGAACTTGAGCCTAAAGATGTAAAGAACACTTCTATCCTTTTATTTGATGCTTTGGTAAATAAAGTTAAAAAAGATAAAGTGATTAGGAATTTATCTGATAGTAATTTTGTAAAAGTTAGATGATGATATTTAGGAGAAAAAGATGAATAATAATTTTGATCTAATAATTTTAATTGGAAGACCAGCCGCAGGAAAGTCTGAGGTGATTGATTATCTTAAAAAGACACCAATCACTGAAAGGGCTCTAAGATTTCATATTGGCGATTTTGAGGAAATAGATGATTTTGTGTATGTGTGGGAAACATTCGAAATTGATGATATCCTTTCCAAGCATGGAAAACCCCGAATTTGGACTGATGATAAATACTGGTTTAAAGACCATTTCATTTGGAATTTATATATTGAACGCATCAACTTGTCATACAGAAAGAAACTTGCTGCTGATCCGAATTATCATAATAAAATGACGACATTAGTAGAATTTGCTCGTGGTGGTGAGAACGGTTTCGGTGAGGCATTTTCTTACCTTCATGAAGAAATCCTAAAGCGAGCATGCATAATTTATATAAATGTATCATATGAAGAGTCGGTTAGAAAAAACCGTCGACGCGCAAAAACGGGAATGGAAGATTCGATTTTGTACCATTCACTTCCCGATGAAAAGATGGATTTTTATTATAAAATTAATGATTGGGAAAAGCTTACATCGAGGGATCCAAATTATATCGATATCAAAGGATACAAAGTCCCATATGCTGTATTTGAAAATGAACCGGAAAAAACTGATGATCCGCTTAAACTTGGAATAGAGTTGGAGAGGGTTACTTCAAAATTATGGAAGGTAGTTAATAAGTAAAGTATTCAAATGTAAAATAAATCTTTTATCTTTTCAGTTCAATAATGAATATAAGGATAGACTTTTAATCACTGGTTTATTACCTGTTCAGCTAAAAGTTCTTTAGCTCGTTGTCTTTCAGCTATACTTAAAAATCCTATGGCGATTAAGATAAAAATAAGGGATATCCAATCTTTTTGTTCTGGAAATTTTCCTCCAAATGCGTGATATACAATCAAGGTCGAACATGTTCCCGCTACTAGCGATGTCAGTCGGTTAACCAAACCAGAGAAAGTTGCAGTGCGACCCTTAAACATAAACAGGAAAACAGATAAAAATGCTTGAGCACCAAAAAATACACCTGCAATAAATTCCCATCTCCAATGAATAGATGGTATAATAAAAGATTCCTTGAAGAGAGCAATTTGTTTAATATCCTTATTGGAATAATTGTACAGAAAGTATCCAGCTATAAGTAATACTACACCTGCAGTGATTTGCTCAATTGCAAAAAAACCTTTATTGTCTTGTTGTATACCCTTTGTTCTTGTATTTCTGTAGTAATTCATGATGTACAAGCGTATAAAATATGCTATTATGTAGCTCGAAAGAATGATAACCGCAGGTGTGTAATTGAGAAAATCGAAATGACCATTGCCTCGCTCATAAAATAATTGCACACTTACTGCGAGTAATGCAAAGACAACACCCATCTCTTCTTGAAAATAAACTTTTCTTTTCAGAATACCTTGCCAGATTTGGATTGCATCAACTATTCGACTTATGACAATGATGCTGCCTCGCATTATCACCATTGCAACCATTACTGAAATTGGCAAAGTATACATTAAAGTAGTTGTTGGAATGACGATTGCAGTAAAAATGCCAGAAGGAATAATATAAAATGATTCTGATGGAATATTCATTCCTGCAATCTTAATCAAACTGTTGGATTTAATTTTATACCATTTGAATAAAAAAACTATGATGAGACATAATAAATTTCCGCCTATTGTTGTATAAACAAGAAATTCAACATTCATTTTTAGTTTCATTTCCTTTAAAACAGAAGGATCAACAATTCCTTGCAAAATGTAATCAGTGAAATATTTTGAAGCGATGAGAAAAACGATGTATAAAAAGAAATAGCCAACGCATAATTGAATTAATCTCCCTGTACTGCCTTCGGTAGTATTCCACATAGTAATGTTACAAATATTATTTATAAAACATTAAATTTATTATATAATTTCTTATAATGAAATCCAAATATCTTATCCAAAGAATTCAGAGTAAGAAGATTGATTTTACAACTAGAAATATTAAATGTCATGGTTTTAAATTATTTGATTTTTATGACTTTTATTGGTAATTTATCTACGAATAAGAATAATATCTTTAAAATAAGGAAATGTCAATATGGCTGAAGATAAAAATGGGTTAACTAAAGGATTAATTATCGGACTTCTTATAGGGGGTGTAGTTGGTGCTATTACAGCATTGTTATATGCTCCCAAAAGTGGTAGAGAATTAAGAACAGATATTAAAAAGAAGGCTACTGATTTAGCCGAGAATACAAGTGATTATATAAAGAAAGCAAAATCTAATATTGGAGAGGCTGTCAATGTCGCAAAATCTCGATCAGATCAGATAGTGTCGGAGGTAAAAGAGAAAGCTGGTCATATTATGGATGATGCGGAAAAAGTTCTCTCAGAAGTTCGAGAGCGTGTTGGTAGTGAAGGCAGTAAATTTAAATCTGCTTTTCGTGCTGGTATGGATGCATACAAGAGCGAAAAAAATCGCGAAGCATAAATATAATTTTAATCATAATTCGAGGGTATCGTAATGGAATCATTACTCGTCGTAATGCAAATTATTACATTAGTTGCTTTAACAATTCTCTGCATTTATATTATAATTGTTTTGATTCGTGTGAGAAATACTCTAACTCTTGTTGAAAATGATATAAGGGAATTAACTTCAAAAGCAATTCCAGTTTTTAGTAATCTAGAGGTCATAACACATAAGGTCAAGAACATCACAGAGAATATTGAAGAGCAAGTTGAATTAACAAAAAATTCAATTCGTTCAATAAAAGAAATTGCTGACAACGTCGTAACCCTCGAACGTAAGGTGCAAGAAAAAATAGAAGAACCAATTCTTGAAGCTGTAGGAACGATTGCAGCAGTTGTGAATGGAGTTCGAGCATTTTTTGCCCGCTTAAAAGCTTGATTAAGAAAACTTCCTAAAAATAAGTTATTAAAAAATCAATTACACTTTAGGTGCATCGATATTAAAATCGATTAACTCATAATTATAATTTACTTTATTTAAAAATTTTATTCGATCAAGGAGAATTTTATTTCATGAAAGAATATCCAGCAGAAAGTATTCGCAACATTGCATTGATTGGACACGGCGGCTCAGGTAAAACTTCCTTTGCAGAAGCTTGCCTTTTTACTGCGGGTGTAATCAACAGATTAGGAAAAGTAGAGGAAAAAAATACAATATCAGATTATCGTGATGATGAAAAAGAGAGACAGATATCTATTAATGCATCACTGCTATTTTGTGAATGGAAAGGTGCTAAAGTCAACATACTTGATACACCAGGTTATACTGATTTTACAGGTGAGGTGAAAGCTGCTCTACGTGTTGTAGATACAGCCGTAATTTTTTTAAAAGCTGTTGAGGGTGGTGAAGTCGGCACGGAAATAGTTTGGAAATATACAAAAGAATTAAAAAATTCTGCTATTTATGTTGTAAATAAACTCGACAATGAGAACTCTGATTTTGATAAAGTTATAAATCAAGCGAAAGAACAGTTATCTCATGATCTAATACCAATACAATTTCCTGTTCAACAAGGCTTACCATTTGAGTCGATAATAGATTTATTGAGAATGAAGATGCTGAAGTATTCACGTGACGGAAAAGGCAAATATACCGAAAGTGAAATTCCACCAGACATAAAAGCCAAAGCTGATTCAATGCGTGAGAATTTAATCGAACAAATAGCCGAAACTGATGAGAAACTTTTAGATGCTTTCTTTACGAACGGTAAACTCTCAGATGAAGAAATTAAAACCGGGTTAAAAGTTGGAATTAAGGATCGTAAAATATTTCCTGTTCTTTGCGCTGCTGGTGTACATAATATTGGAGTTGCATCTTTCTTAGATTTTATCGTAGATTATTGCCCTAATCCCGCAGAAGTTGAAGTAACAGAAGCGAAGTTAGCGAGTCAGAATGGAAGTCCAATAACTCTAAAATGCGATCAAAATACACTACCAGTAATATTTGTTTTTAAAACAGTCTCGGAACCACACGTGGGTGATCTTTCTTATTTTCGTGTTTATTCCGGTTCCGTGACACCAGGTTTGGACCTCATTAATAATACAAATAATAAACCAGAAAGATTGGCTCAACTTTTTCTAATGAATGGTAGAGAAAGGAAAGAAGTTGGAAAGTTGCTCGCAGGAGATATTGGCGCTGTAGTCAAGTTAAAAGATACACACACGAACGATACTTTATCAAGCAAAGCTCTTTCAGTCATACTCCCTCCGATACCATTTCCGGATCCTGTAATTAGTATGGCGATTGCAACTAAAGCAAAAGGAGATGAAGATAAAATAGCAAATGGTTTACACGGTTTACATCAAGAAGATTTAACTTTTATAATGACAGTTGATCCTGAGTTACACCAAACAGTTATAAGCGGACAAGGAGAGTTGCACTTAGCTATTATGATTAATAGACTAAAGGCAAAATATGGTGTTGATGTGGAGTTAGTCGAACCGAAGATACCATATCGAGAGACAGTCCGTGGTAGAGCGAATGAAGTTGAATATAAACATAAGAAACAGACAGGCGGTCGCGGACAGTTTGGTCATGTTTGGTTAAAGATAGAACCTCTCCCACGAGGTGGTGGGTTTGAATTTGTGGATGCGATTGTCGGAGGTGTTGTTCCTGGAAGATTTGTCCCCGCTGTTCAGAAAGGAATTGTTGAAGCGATGGAAACGGGTGTAATTGCGGGATACAAAGTTGTTGATGTTAAAGTCACATTATTCGATGGTTCGTATCACGATGTTGACTCAGATGAGAATTCTTTTAAGATTGCTGGTCGTATGTGTTTTAAAAAAGGATTTAAAGAGGCAAAACCAATTCTTCTCGAACCAATCTATGAGATTGAAGTCACTGTACCAGAAGAATACATGGGTGATGTAATGGGTGATATATCAAGTCGGAGAGGAAAAATTCTCGGAATGGATTCCGATGGTTCTCACCAAATTATAAAGGCTCTTGTTCCTCTTAAAGAACTTCATAGATATTCCACAACCTTGAGATCAATGACTCAAGGAAGAGGAATTCATAAACAAAAATTCGATCATTATGAAGAGATGCCTAAAGAAATTGCAGATAAGATAATTGCTGAACATGAGAAACAAAAAGTTGAAGAAGAAACGTAAAATGGGAATACAATTTATTCTTATTAAAACAAGCAATCTGTTTCTGACAGATTGCTTTATTTATTTTTATTATTGGTAGTATTGATATGAAAAAATTATTTTCACCCTGGCGTTCACAATATATTGAGTCATTTTCAAAAGATAAAGTGGAAAACGATAAATGTATTTTTTGTACTGCTTATCAAGACAATGACGATGAAAAGCATTTTATTATCACACGAGGTAAAGCAAATTTCGTTGTACTAAATATATATCCATATAATAGTGGGCATCTAATGATCGTACCATATCGCCATTTCTCTAGATTTGACGAAATGACTGACGAGGAGTCGCTTGAAATTATGGAGTTGATAAAGAAAATGATTAATGCTCTTCAGAAAGTTTCCAATCCAGATGGTTTTAACATCGGGTCGAATATCGGTCGATCCGCAGGTGCAGGTATTGATCAACACATACATTTTCATTTAGTCCCGCGCTGGAATGGAGATACCAATTTTATGCCTGTACTTTCTGACACAAAGTTAATTTCAGAAGATATGAAAACAATTTGGGAAAAAATTCGTTCTGTTCTTTAATCTTTCAATTATTCCTACTTTTTTATCCTTTATTTTATGTATCCCGTAATTCATTAGATCAAATAGGGTTAATAAAATTTAATTATTTAGACTATTTTATCTTATTAAATTTCAAGAATTAATTTATTTAAGTACTTGACTTTTTCAATTTAATCAATTATTATTACTTATGTATTAACTAAAGAGGTAAGCTAATCATATTTTGTTTATTATTGAGGTAGTCTGATTTCTTAATATAACTTTTTGGCATCTAGTTTTAAAACTACCTATCTACTTATCGATTAAACCTATTCAAGTCTGTAGCTTGAATATCGGTTATCTATCGTTCAAAAGATTTAAATAAAAGATTATCTACAATTAAACCACTATAATATTCATTTATAACATTGGAGGTTATATGAAAAACTTTTTAAGGTTTTTTAACAATCGATACAATGTGATGACACATTTTGTGTTATCTTTGTGGGTTATTATGTTTTCTTTTACATTTATTCCACAACCGATTAAAGCTCAACTTAGTAATAAAAATCATTATAAAACATGGATGTTTCAAGTGATACCATTCAATGCTAGAGTCAATGTCAAGGATCAATTTATGGAAGATTCGCTTACATTGTTTAATATAAGTTTTCTCTCAAATCCAACGTTAAAAACACATGGTAGCCAAATATTTCCAATCTAAGATCCTGATGATCACCTAACTTGGTATAATGCTATTGCAGATAGAGATACGACAATTAATGTATATTATAGAAATCAACTTGAGTCTACAGCAGTCACTTTAGGTAATGTACAATTCTTATTAGTTCCAACTCAAAAGCAGGATCATAATCCACCTACAAATCTTGACCACTACAAAGCGTATACGATAATGGATCGTCAGGT
>JBBIRP010000035.1:6075-7087 GCA_037441745.1 Ignavibacteriales bacterium | reverse complement strand
TTTGGAGATTACGAAAATATTGATTCTCTTGTACCATTGTACTTTTTGACGCCTACTATAAAGAATATGGAATCACCAAATTTATACGACTCTTTGACTCATTATGTGGCATACCTGATATATCCTA
Organism: Ignavibacteriales bacterium; assembly: GCA_037441745.1. Taxonomy (GTDB): domain Bacteria; phylum Bacteroidota; class Ignavibacteria; order UBA10030; family SZUA-254; genus JACQYX01. Next base: position 6,960 of record JBBIRP010000035.1, on the reverse strand, counting down.
CAAGATCTATTTCACCCCCCGGTTGGGAATATTTGACGCATGATCAGTTTGGTGAACATTATGTGCAAATATTAGAAAGTAAATTTTTATTAGTTCCGAGTGAGAAATTTTTGACACCACCACAACCTGATACTGGTCATAATCATTTTAAAACGTGGAAAATTAATCCAGAGATTTTCGATGCTAAAGTAAAGGTTATTGATCAGTTTATGGATGATAGTCTTCAGTTGACAAGTATTGAATATATCTCGAATCCTTCTGAAAAAGTCCATGGTGAAGATACTTTTAAGATACTTAAACCGGATGACCATCTAATGTGGTACAGAGCAGAAGGTAGAGATACATCCCTTGAGATTTCTTATGAAAACCAATTCGGATCAGGTAGTTTCATTATCGATTCTGTAAAATATTTATTAGTCCCTGCTCAAAAACTCGGTCACAATCAACCTGTAAATCTTGACCATTATAAAGCTTATAGAATATCAAATCCAAAACCTTTTGATATATATATCACGTTGAAAGATCAATTTGACGATGCTTTTGGGGATCATGAAGATATATCAAATTTAGTACCATTGTATTTCCTTACTCCTGCAATAAAAAATATGGAGCCGATGTACGATTCTGTGGTTCATTATGTAGCGTATGAAATAATACCACAACGTTTATTCCAATATATTACACAAGCGTTTGATCAATTTGGTTCACATTCAATTGAAACACAATTAAGTGAAATTCTCTTAGTTCCTACTTTAAAGAAATCAATTACACCAATCCAACCTCAATGCAATGATGGTATAGATAATGATGGTGATGGACTAATTGATTATCCTGCTGATTGTGGTTGTCAGGATGCGTTAGACAAATCTGAAGCTCCTAATCCGC
>JBBIRP010000035.1:0-6065 GCA_037441745.1 Ignavibacteriales bacterium | reverse complement strand
TAGCGATGTATGTGATAGTGATGAGACTGACTTAAAACCTGAGTGTAACGATGGTATAGACAACGACGGTGATGGATTAATTGATTATCCAGCTGATTGTGGTTGTACAGATACATTAGATAATACAGAAGCTCCTAATCCACCGTCACAGTGTAGTGATGGTATAGACAATGACGGAGATGGTTTAATCGACTATCCAGCTGATCCAGGTTGTAATAATGTTTGTGATAATGATGAATCGAATCCTCCTTTACCTGATAGTACCAAGAGCCACTATAAAGCTTGGGAAGTTATACCGACTCCTTTTCAGAGTATCGTAAAAGTCCAGGATCAATTTATGACAGACAGTATTCAATTGATTGAAATTGACTATCTATCTAACCCTGTTCGTAAAATTCATGGATCAGATACTTTTAATATCACTAAACCTGATGATCATTTGACATGGTACAAAGCGATAGGGAAGAAGAAATATTTAAGAATTGAGTTTGTTAATCAATTTGAAAATAACAGGATTATGATCGATTCTGTATGTTACTTATTGGTTCCTACTAAAAAATTACCGCATAGTCCACCGCAGTTCTTAGATCACTATAAGGCATACCGTATCAAAGAGACCGACAATCTTGTGGGTAACATATATTTGTTAGACCAATTTGATCAAATGATCGGATCAGATGAACATGTTGACAATCTGATACGTCGATATTTCCTGACACCAGTGTCAAAGAATGGTGAATCGATGTATGATACTGTTACACATTACATAGCTTATGAGATTATACCAACTCGAGAATTCCAGTATTCAGTAAATACTGTTGACCAATTTGGCCAACATTTCATGACTAGTAAAAATAGTAAATATCTGTTAGTCCCGACTACTAAAATATCTGTTAGTTATCCATATGATTCGTTGATCATTAAGCCAAGAATAGGTTGGAATATGATTTCTGTTCCGTTAATCGTTGATGATTTCAATAAAAATGCAGTTTTCCCATCTTCGATTTCAAAGGCATTCACATATCAGTATGGATACATCATCAAAGATACGTTAGACCACGGACCAGGATACTGGTTAAAGTTTGGAGATTCAAATTCTGTGGTTATGAGAGGTGATTGGTGTGATCCAGAAACAGTTGATGTGAATATTGGTTGGAACATGATTGGGTCAGCCTCTGAACCGGTTTGTACAAGTTTTGTTACATCGATACCGGGTGGAATTATAACTTCTGATTTCTTTGGTTATGATGGAAGTAATTATTATAAAACCGATACACTCTTTCCAGGTAGTGCATATTGGGTGAAGGTTAATCAAGAAGGTAAATTGATACTATCTTCCACTGGTTTATTAACTGCATCAAATCGAATTAAGATAGAATCAATTAATGAATTACCTCCTTCTCCACCAGTTGAAAATACCAGAATCATAAATGTTTTGCCAATAGAGTTCAGGCTTGAGCAAAATTATCCGAATCCGTTCAATCCAATTACTAAAATAAATTATCAATTGCCAATTGATAGTTGGGTAACATTGAAAGTGTACAATATGTTAGGTGAGGAAATAGCAATTCTTATCGATAATATGCAGACTGCAGGATTTAAATCGATTGAATGGAACGCAGAGAGATATCCTAGTGGTATTTATTATGTGAAGATAAATACAGAAGGATTTTCTGATGTGAAAAAGATCGTAATTATAAAGTAGTTATATTGCGGCTCACTAGAATTGGTGAGCCGCTCTTGTTTTTATAACAAATAGAAAGAATAAATATTGACATAACACCCAAAAAATGATTTGATCATCAATATGCTGGATGGTATTAACAATAGCCACAGCGAATAATTTTAAGGCAGGTCAAGATTCAGTATATGATGAAATTAATGATGAGACAGTAAAAATTTAGAATGTAGGTGTTTGGAAAATTGCTGTATCACAGTTGTTACATCAAATGAGTTCATAAATGATTCAATATTCATTTTAGTGCATGACAATGCATCTATGTATTATCATTGCCTGTGTAAATTAGATTTTTATATTTCACTTACAGGGTCGGTGGGTGGTTATTGCAGAGTTTACATCTATTGACAGTACACGTTATTTAAATCTAGATTCATTGTACTTCATCGATTCGAAATCACTAATAATGGTTGAGGTGTGATTAAATCAAGCTATTATCAAAGTGCTTGCTATGATGATCCTCCCAAAGTCAGAGATGAAAAAACATACATTTCAGTTAAAATCGCACTTGGATAATATTATCCCGATCCATTCAATCCGATGACGATTATTAGCTTTCAATTACCAAAAGATGGAATAGTCAAATTGAATATTATCACCTAATTAGATGAAGAAGTTGTTACCCTTATCGATGATGATTTAGTCACCGGGAATCGAGAGAAAATATGGAATGCCAAAGATAATGCCTGTGGAGTCTATATTTACCAATTATCAACCACAAATCTGTTTGGCTATCATACAATTGAGGGGAGTAAATTAATATTACTTTAATAAAATCGAATTATCGAAATATATAAAGAGGATAGCCACTTGATTGGCTATCCTTTTTTGTTATTGTATTTGTATTTTATTAAACTTTAAATGTACATGATTATCTAAATAGCAGAAGCATCTATAAATTAATGGAAGAAAAATTAGACTCTGAATTAATTGAGACTTTTATAAATGGTGATGTTTCGGGTTTTAATGAACTGGTTCGCCGTTATCAAGAGAGAATCTATTGGATTGCTCGAAGAACTGTTGGTACTCACGAAGACGCAGCGGACGTTGTCCAAGATGTTTTTATACGTGTTTATAATGGATTGAAACATTTTCGTGGTGAATCAAATTTTTATACATGGTTATACAGGATAGCAGTGAATGTTGCATTAAACGCGATTAGAAGAAAAAGAATAAAGGATTTTATTCCTTATGATGAGTTTTTAGAAGGAATGCCCTCAAGCGAATCAAGAGCTGATGACCCGATACAAAAACAGGAGTTTCAAACGATTTTAGAAAAGGCTGTGCAGAAATTACCAACAAAACAAAGAATGGTCTTCACAATGAGATATTATGAAGAATTACCATATGAAGATATTGCAAAAATATTGAAAAAATCAGTTGGTGGTACAAAAGCAAATTATTTTCAAGCGTTAAAAAAAGTTTCACAATATGTCAAGAAGGAATTCAATATATGAAGTGTGATGATATAAAATATAATCTTTTAGATTATATTAAGGGAAAAGTTTCTAACGATGAACATAAGCATATGGAAGAACACATCTCAAAATGTGAATCTTGCCAGAGGGAAGCAGAGGAGTTATTATCATTTTATGAGCTTGTAAAAAATGAAGTCATTTGGAGACCAGAAGATACCTTCTGGGCAAGTCTTCTTCCTAGAATTCATCATACATTGGATAATAGAAAGGTTCAGTTATTTCCACAATTAATTTTAAAATATATCATGCCCATTTCAGCTGCAATAGTTTTAGTAATATTTTCAATTAATTATTTTCGCTTGATGTTGTCTTCAACTTCAAAGGAAGAAATTACGTTTTCTCAATTACAACCTGATGAATTGCAATATTACATTGACCAACAATCTATAGTGGGAGAAGATGTTGGTATATTAAATACACACTATGCTAAAACACCCGACGATGATGTTGTAATAATCGAAGATATTTTACAAAGCGACAAATATTCATCAATAAATGAAATTGATTATGAGACAATAATTGAAAGTATAGATGACCAGGAAATAAATAATTTGGTGTCTATTTTAGAAAATAATATAGATAATTCTTGAATTGCAATTGTTATAAACAAACAAAGAGGTACATAATGAAATACGTTATTAGTCTAATCTTATTTTTATTAATTAATTCGACTAGTGAACATGGCGTAGCTCAACGACGGCATGGTTATGAGGGTCAGCAAAGACCACGACCTGAACGATTGGAGAAATTCCGTAAAATGCGTCTAGTTGAAGTATTAAAACTTAACGAAGATGATGCTGTTAGATTTTTTACAAAACAAAATAATCATGAAGAAAAGATACGTGAATTGATGGAAAAACGGAATAACACACTCGATATGATACAAAAATACTTAGATGAAAAAGGTAATCCTGCTGAGTTAAAAAAAATGTCTGATGATATAATGAATTTGGATAAGGACATTTTTACAGAAAAGCAAAGATTCCAAGAGGAGATACGTAAATTATTAACAGCTGAACAATTCGGAAAGTTTATGGTGTTTGAAAGAGATTTCGGGAGAAAAATTAGAGAAGCAATGGAAAAATTGCGCCGAGGACAAGAACCAAAACCCGGTGGTGATCAATGAGCTATTTAAAATCATAAATCTAAAAAGGTTATTTTTTTAAACTCAAGCCGTTCTAAATCAGAATCGGCTTTTTTATTTGTAGTTATTGGTAAAGCATAGTATATTAAATTATGAAAAGAATTTACCTTGATTACGCTGCAACTACACCGTTGCATCCAGAAGCCTTTGAAGCAATGAAACAATTTCTCACGGAAAAATTTGGGAATCCATCGTCTATTCACTCATTTGGAAGAGAGACTAGAGCTGCTCTCGATGAAAGTCGTGACGTAATAGCAAAACTTATTGGAGCCCATCCATCTGAAATATTTTTCACAAGCAGCGGAACTGAAGCTACAAATTTTGGTTTGAAAGGGACAACAATTAAGTTACGACAATTAGGAAAAGATCATATTATTACTTGTAAAACGGAACATCATGCAACTTTGTCAACATGTGAATTTTTAGAAAAGCAAGGTTTTCATGTAACTTATCTTGATGTTGATGGCTATGGAGGTGTTGAGCCGGGAGCAGTTAAAAAAGTTATAACGAATAATACAGGTTTAATAACCTTAATGTTTGTAAATAATGAAATTGGTACAATAAATCCAATTAGTGAGATATCAAAAATTGCGAAAGAGAATCGAATTATTTTTCATACGGATGCTGTTCAGGCATTTGGTAAAATTCCTGTGAACGTTGATGAACTCGGGGTTGATTTACTATCATTATCAGCACATAAGATTTACGGACCTAAAGGAATTGGAATAGTTTACATTAGAAAGGGAATAGGAATAGAAAATTTGATACATGGGGGTGGACAGGAACGTGGCAGACGAGCGGGTACAGAAAACGTTGCGTTCGCTGTTAGTTTTGCTAAAGCTGCTCAGTTAATTTGTACCAACAGAGAATCTGAAAATAAGAAGATAGAAAAATTAAATCGAACGATGAGAAGATTGTTAAGTGAGCGATTTCCATACATTGAATTCAATGGACATCTCGACAACTCTTTACCCAATATTTTAAGCATCTCTTTTGATAGTAAAAAAATAGAAATTGATGGAGAATCACTGCTGATGAATTTAGACCTTGCAGGAATTGCTGCATCAAGCGGTTCTGCTTGTACATCCGGAAGTTTTAAGCCATCTCATGTTTTATTAGCAATGGGGAAAGATGAAGCGACGGCTCGTGCAACAATTAGGTTCTCTTTTGGAAGGTTAACGTCGGTAGAAGAAATTATTAGTACTGTCAATAAGTTAGAAGAAATTGTTAAGAAGATCGGTAAAGAGAAATGAGATAATTTTTCATAAGTTACGATTTGAATTGTTTTTCCCATTCATGCAATATCAAGCCGTATCTTAATCCCCTTTCGCTTACAATAATTTCTTTGAAATGAGAGTACATCATGAATTCATTCAAAATTAGTACACCTGCGGGTAGTATATCTGCTCGCCCTTTCGTAGTGTTCGAGAGATGTAATATCTGCTCAGAGGTCATCCTGAATAATTTATTTGACCAGTTATGAATCTCATCTCTATTCATTCTATAACCACTGACCTTTTGAATATCGAAACTTTTTAAGTTCTGTTCAAGGCAAGCAAGTGTGGTCACAGTTCCAGCAACGCCTATTAGAGAATATGAAGAAAGATTATGCTGGTCAAAATTTTTAAACTCATCTGATATTGCTTGTTTTGCTTTCAGTATTTCTTCATCGTGCGGGGGGTTGTTCTGAAAATATCTTTCAGTT
>JBBIRP010000034.1:777-14634 GCA_037441745.1 Ignavibacteriales bacterium | reverse complement strand
AAAGGCCTTCAAATAATTGTTCAAAAACAATCAGGTGCAAATACAGTACAGGTTGTGAAAGATGTTAAGGCAAAGTTAGAACAATTAAAAAATAATCTTCCATCAGATGTTAAGATAGACATTATTCAGGATTCATCCGAATTTATTATTCAATCAGTTGCAAATCTTACAGAAGCAATATTGCTTGGTGCGATATTTGTTGTATTCGTGATTTTATTTTTTTTAAGACAATGGCGAGCAACAATTATTATTGTGTTGGTTCTTCCTGTATCGTTAATTGGCGCTTTTATCTATCTGTATTTTACGGGAAATACAATAAACATCATATCGCTTTCATCACTATCAATTGCAGTTGGACTTGTGGTTGACGATGCGATCGTGGTGCTTGAAAATATTTCGCGGCATGTTGAAAGAGGCGCAAGACCAAGAGAAGCAGCTGTGTTTGGTTCAGTTGAAGTCGGATTGGCAGTAGCCGCAGCAACTTTCACAATTGTTGCAGTATTCTTTCCTCTTGTATTTATCTCAGGAATTGCAGGAATACTTTTTAATCAGCTTGGATTTCTTGTAACGGTAATGATACTTGTTTCATTGATTGCGGCGCTAACACTAATTCCAATGATGTCGTCAAAACTTCTCAAATCAAAAAAAGAAGCAAAACCGATTAGAAATCCACTACTCAAAAAAATTGATTCATTACTTGCAAAGATTTTCGATTCAGTCGATAGACTCTATAAACAAACATTGGAATGGGCACTTGTTCATAAAAAGGCGGTAGTATTCATTGCACTGATTATTTTTATTTCGTCAATAGCATTAATCCCATTACTTGGTACTGAATTTATCCCAAGATCTGATTCTTCACAATTTCAAATATCCCTTGAAATTGAACCTGGCAAACGATTAGAAGAAACACTTGAGTACGTTAAAAAAATAGAAGAAATAATAAAGAAAGATTTCCCTGAAGTTGTGTTCGTTTCAGTTCGTGCAGGTGTAAATGATGCGGGATTTTCTTCAATTCTATTCGGACAAAATGAAGGAGCTAACATCGCAGGATTTCAAATCCGAACCTCAAAGTTGAAGCAAAGAAAGCGGACTGTTTTTGAAATGGCAGATGAAATTCGTAAAAAACTGAAATCTTTTGCTGGTATAAAAAGTTTTAGCATTAATACGGCCGGTGTTGGAGCATTTTTGACCGGGGCTACCGGAGCTCCAATTGAAGTTGATATTATCGGACCTGACCTCCAAGAAACTTATAAAATCGCGAATCAATTAAGAGATTATATGATTAAACTCGAAGGAACCCGTGATGTCAGAATCGATATTGGTGATCCCCGTCCGGAATTACAAGTTGTTCTTGATAGACAAAAACTTGCTCTCTCAGGATTAAATACATCAATGTTAGGTAATACTCTGAGAAACAATTATTTCGGAATTATTGCAAGCAAATACCGCGAACTTGGCGATGAATATGATATTTTTATAACCTTACCCCCGGATAAAAAATCAAGTATCGCTGAAATAGAGAATTTTCCAATCAAAACTTTATCTGGTACAAGTGTTCGCCTTAAAGATGTCGGTAAGATTGTCCAGGAATATTCACCTCCAACAATCAAACGAAAAGAACAGGAAAGAGTAATTGGCGTGTTATCAGACATTAGCGGAAGATCGCTTGGAGAAGTCGCAGCAGATATCAGAAATTTTACCTCTAAGATTGAACTCCCTCCAAATACAACAATTGAATTTGCAGGACAAGTTGAACAGCAATCAGATGCTTTTAAGGATTTGCTGCTGTTACTTAGCTTAAGTATCGTGCTTGTTTATATGGTTATGGCTGCACAATTTGAATCATTGATCGATCCATTTATTATTATGTTTTCAGTTCCATTTGCATTCAGCGGAGTGTTCATCGGATTATTCGTAACAGGAACAACATTCAGCGTAATTGCATTTCTTGGAAGTGTAATATTAGTCGGAATTGTAGTTAAGAACGCTATCGTGCTTGTTGATTTTACAAACATAACACGGGCAAGAGGAATTGAACTTCGTGAAGCTATTATTTATTCAGGCAGGAACAGACTTCGCCCTGTGCTGATGACAACATTCACAACATTACTCGGACTAATTCCATTGGCAGTAAGTGCCGGCGACGGTTCAGAAGTTTGGAGACCGCTTGGTATTTCTACTATTGGCGGATTGTTTTTCTCCACGCTTATTACACTTATTATAGTGCCTGTATTATATTCAGTGTTTGAAACAAGATTTAAGAAGAAAAAGAAGGAAATTGATTAAGGAGAAATTATGAAAGCAGTAATGATTATTTATAATCACGGAATTACAGAGGAAGTGGAGGAAGCGCTGGAAAGTCTAAATATTCGCGGTTTTACAAGATTCTTGAATGTACATGGCCAAGGGAGTGAAAAAGGTGAACCGCATCTAGGTACCCACATCTGGCCAAGTCAGAATGCCGTTGTACTGACGGTTATAAAAGATGATTTGGTTGATTTACTACTTGAAAAGATAGAAGAGATTAATAAAGAGGCAGAAGAGCAAGGAATTCATGCTTTTGTTTATAATGTTGAGAAAATGGTGTAGAAACCTATATTAATTATTACAAACGTTAGTAAGGCAAACGCTCTCCAGCTTGAGTGAGACCCCTTCACTAAAATTTCAATTGTTCGAAAGTTTTATTTCACTTCTAATTCAACCATTTCACCTTTAAATTCGCATTTCTTATGTGTTCCATCGCAAAATGGTTTGCTAGAGGACTGACCGCATCGGCATAATGCGATAGCTTTCTTCGAAAGCGTCTCTTCATTTCCATTTCTAATGAGTTTTGCTTCGGTTACTTCAAGTAAGTATGGACCGTTTTCTGCTGCTTTTATTTTCATTGGGTTCTCCTCTGATTATTTTGAATAAATATTTTTTAAGAACTCTTTTAAGTCGGTTGGTTTCCTGCCTATTAATTTTTCAAGTGCATTATCAACAAAATCAAATTCGCCTGCTTTCATTGAATCAGCAATGCTGCCCATCAACTCAGCAACTTCTTTCAACATTCCAAATTTTATGATGTTTTCTTTAAGCACTTCAACAGGAATATCAACATACTTTATTTGCTTTTCGGTAATCTCAGAAAGAATTCCTGCAATCTCAGCAAATGTATATTTGCTTGCAGAGGTAATTTCATAAATTTTGTTTTGATGAGCAGTTGGTTTAGCAAGTACGACTGCATTAGCTTCTGCCATTTCACTTCTTAAGGCAAAATTGACTTTGGTATTTCCCGCTGAATAATAAATTGCGCCACTTTCAACTGCGTTACTAATTATGTTTGTAAGAAAATCAGCATAATAAGTGTTCCGCATAAAAGTAAAACTTATACCTGAATTCTTAATATCTTCTTCAGTTTTGTAATGATCTATTCCAGCGGAGAATTTTGAATTTGGATTTGCTTTTAGAAAACTAGTGTATACAATATGTTTAACGCCATTTTCCTTTGCCGCTTTAATTGCATTTGCGTGCTGAGTGTATCTATCACCCAAACTGCTTGAAGAAACAAGCAGCATAGTTTCAACACCTTTCATTGCATTGACCAATGAATCGTAATTCAGATAATCACCAATTACAATTTCAACTCCTTTTGCCTTCAAATCTTTGCCTTTCTCTTCGCTCCTGACTAATGCTTTGATTTTTGCATATGGATTTTTCTCCCGTAAAAAATCTATCGTCGCACTTCCCAAATGACCATTTGCACCTGTTATTAAAATCATAGTAACCTCTTATAATTTTTTATTGTTGTTAATTACTTTCCTTTTTATCCAAGCTTAACGGACCAGTTCCGAAATAATAAATAAGAATAGCACCACCGAGCATTGATAAGTTTTTCATAAACATTATCATCTGCATCTGTGCTTGCATTGCATCTTCAATTTTCCAGAAAGGATGCATAATGAAAGTTGTAGGAATTAGAAAAATTATCAGAAGTAATGAGCCCCATTTTGCTTGATATCCAAATACAACACTTAAACCGCCAAGTAAAATCATTATCCCAGTTAGAGGCACAAGAACGGATGCAAGAGGCAATCCCATCTGCTCAGCATAACCAACCATCTGAGCTGAGCTGAATAAATGCCCGAATCCGGACATAATGAAGATTAAAGAAAAAAGTATTCTTCCAATTAATGGTGAGTACTTCATAATTATTTCTCCTTATTTTATTTTTAATAATTGTTATATTGATAAATTGATATATATCTATATAATAAATAAAAAATTTTTAAGAACCGTGTTTAGCTAAAGATGAAAGATACTCATCCAAAGCATTTTTATTTACAAAGAAATAACTCCATTGTCCTTCCTTTCGAAAATCAATCAAGCCGCTTTCCATCAACACTTTAAGATGATGAGAGATTGTTGATTGAGTAAGATTAAACATTGAAGTTATTTCTTTACAAGAAATCTCACCTTTTTCAGAAATTGTTGTGAAAATCTTAAACCTGTTTTCATCTGCTAAAGCTTTAGCAATCTTTACTATTTGTTTCAATTCTTTACTCATCTAAATAATTATATAGATATATGTCAATATATCTATGTACCAATTTACAACAAACATTTATAAAAATCAAGTTTTTAAAAATATTCCTTCATAGCTAAACCCGTCCTTCATATTGCAGTTTTTGTAAATGCTAACATATAATTATATGGATAAATACTTGATTGTATTTTTAATTTATAACCTACCTCAGTAAATTCCTTTATTACATCTTCGACCGGCATTCTATGTTCAAGTGGAGGACCAAAATCCATTTTTTCATACTTCCAATCAATCAAATAAACAAAACCGAATTTTTTTAATGTTCTTTTTATTTCTAATATAATTTTTTGTCTTTCATCAAATTCATGATAGACATTTGCCAATATTACAGCGTCGAACATGTCGCTATCGAACTTATGATATGAACCTTTTACTTGTATATACACAATATTTTTTAAGTTTCTTTCACTTGCTCTCTTCTTGCATATTTTTAACATTTCTTCACTAATATCGATAGCATAAACTTTCCGAACTTTTTCTGCTATCGGGAGAGTAAAATACCCGGGACCGCAACCCAAGTCAGCCCAGATTTCATCAGTTTTTGGTTTAACCAAATCGAGGAACAAACTTACTGGCAACATTCTTCTTCGTTCACTGCTTATAAGTTGTTCCCAATTTTGTGGTGAAAAAATCTTTTCTTCCATAAATTTTTCCTAAATTAGTCCTTATTTCATTATATTAATCTTATTAAATATAACATTATTTCTAATCTTTATATCAACTTGAAAACGTTTGAATTTACACATAAATTACATCTTACAAATAAATAAGGAATCTTATGAAAATCAGATACATTATATTTCTTATCATAATTATCATCCATACTCCTGCTGCACAACAAAAATCTGCTATCCCAGGTGTTTCAAAAATATCACAAATAAACCTAATGAGAACCGTTGAATATCTCTCTTCAAAAGAATTGAAAGGGAGACTATCAGGGAGTGAGGGATTCAACAAAGCAGCAACCTTCGTAGCCAATGAATTTACAAAGTTAAAATTAAAACCACTCGGGGATAGTGCATATTTTCAGAATTTTACTGTTGAATATAATGAAATTAAATCTCCAGTAAAATTAAATTTAATTGAAGATAATAAAGTAGTTAAGGAATACAAGATTGGAAAGGATTTTGTTTGCCGTCAATTAACAAGCGCTGGTCATATAATCGCACCTATTGTCTTTTGTGGTTATGGGATATCAAAACCCGAATTTGGATACGACGATTACTCTGTCTCTGACGTCAGAGGAAAAATTGTTCTTGTTTTCAAGCCTAATCCGAGTTGGAAAGTCAATGATACATCAAATTGGGGAAGCGGATACCCAAGACATAAAGCAAAAATCGCTAAAGAACATGGTGCCATCGGGATGTTAATCGTCTCTACACCAAACGATCAAACTCCTCAAAAAACCATAATAAGTGTTCTTGAGGGCGGAGGTGGACAAGTAGAAAACTTTCCACAACTTCATATTGACATTTCGGTTGCTGATGAATTATTACAAGGGAGCGGTTTTACACTAAAAGATTTACAGACCAAAATTGATTCAACAAAAGAACCCTTTAATGTTCAAACAGCCTCAACAGTAGAAATTGAAGTCAATGCAAAATACACCAGAGAACAACCAACAATGAATGTTGTCGGGATGCTTGAGGGTGCGGACATAAAGGAAAAGAATGAGTATCTTATTGTTGGTGCCCACCTCGATCACGTTGGAAGTCAGGCCGAAGATATTTATGCTCCCGGAGCGAACGACAATGCATCTGGATCGGCGGCGGTACTTGAAATCGCACGAACATTTGTAAATGGAAATGTTAAACCAAAGCGTTCGATAATATTTGTTCTATTTGCAAGTGAAGAGCTTGGAATTGTTGGCTCTAAATATTTCGTTGATCATTCACCCGTACCATTAGATAAAATTACTGCGATGATAAATCTTGATTGCGTTGGCTACGGCGATAGCATTCAAGTGGGAAATGGAAAAAGTGCTCCAAAATTATGGGAAATGGCTCGGGATCAAGATAAACTCTTTACTAAAATGATGGTAGAAAGAACCTGGGGTGGTGGCGGTGCAGATGCTGGACCTTTTCATGATAAAGGGATCCCTGCGATATATTTTGTTACAACAAACAGTTATGCACATATTCATTACATGACGGATACCCCCGAAACATTGAATAAATCATTATATGAAATAGCAACTAAACTTGCATACATAACAGCTTATAACGTTGTAAATGGATCTTATAATAGAGAAGAAATTACAAAATAAGTCACCTTTTATTGACTCTACTTTACCCAATGAACAATATTATTAACGAGATTATTCAAAATGCTCCAATAATATTAGATGGTGCTTGGGGTACACAATTACGATCATATGGTTTAAAATCGGGTGAATGTCCTGATAGTTGGAATATAACATACCCCGAGCGAGTTGGTGATTTAGTAGCTAAATATATCAAAGCAGGCAGCGAGATAATTCTCACAAATACATTTCGCTCTAATAGGTCAGCACTCCAATCATATGGTCTGGAATATAAGATAAAAGAAATCAATAAAAATGGGGTAAAAATAGCAAAAGAAGCATCGAAAGGAAAAACAAAAATATTTGCTTCAATTGGACCATGTGAAAAATTATTTATGGAAAGTATTTACGACCCGGCCGAACTATACGAAATATACTCTGAGCAAATCAATGTACTAGCTAATGAAAGTATAGATGGAATAGTGATTGAAACAATGATAAATCGTAAAGAAGCAGCGAGTGCGCTTAGAGCTGTTAAAACTACAAATTTACCAGTTGTAGTTTCGTTTACTTTCAATTCTGGTAAGAACACCGAATTGACAATTTCGGGTGAAACCCCTGAACAGATTGCGAAGGAATTGACGTTGTTGGGTGCAGACGTTATCGGTGCAAATTGTGGTATAGGAATTGAACATTATATATCAATAGTCAAGCGGTTGCAAGCAAATTCTCACTTACCGATATGGATTAAACCAAGTGCCGGGATACCAAAAGTTATACATAAGAAATTAATTTATCCAACAACAATACAAATTTTCTTAGAATATGCTTACATTTTATCTAAACTGAAGGTTTCATTTATTGGTGGATGTTGTGGAACTACTCCAGAATATATTAAATCCATTGCAAAAAAATTAAAACCAAAACATTAAAAATTTAATTACATATGAAATTTCAACTTCTTGATTGGATAATTGTAATAGTATTACTTCTAGTTTGCTTTACGCCATCTTTATTTTTCAGAAAGCGTGCAGTAAAAAATACATCCGAATTTTTTGTTTCTGGGCGTGCTGTACCGTGGTGGTTAGCAGGACTATCTATGGTTGCAACCACTTTCAGCAGCGACACTCCGAATCTAGTAACAGACATAGTTCGGCGCAATGGTGTAGCCGGTAATTGGGTTTGGTGGGCATTTGTATTAACGGGAGTTTCAACTGTTTTCTTTTATGCGAGACTTTGGAGAAGATCGGGTGTAATGACTGATTTAGAATTTTACGAAGTTAGATACTCCGGCAAAGCAGCGAGCATTGTACGCGGTTTTCGTTCAGTTTATCTTGGACTATTCTTCAACTGCATGATTATGGCAACTGTTAATTTAGCAGCTTGTAAGATCGCCGGAATTCTGTTTGGATTTGACAGATGGCAAACATTACTTTGTGTTGGAATTTTAAATGTAATCTTTGCTGCTCAATCTGGACTTTGGGGAGTTCTCGTTATTGATATGATCCAATTCTTTATAATGATGACCGCTGTTATAGCTGCAGCGTATTTTGCTGTCCAACTTCCTCAAGTCGGTGGACTTAGTGGTTTAGTTGATAAAATATCAACCATTCAAAATTCAAATGGTGTAAATTATCTAAACTTCTTACCAGATTTCACAAGTAATTGGGATATGGCTTTAGCAATCTTTATAATGCCGATTGCGATCCAATGGTGGTCAGTTTGGTATCCTGGAGCTGAACCCGGTGGAGGTAGTTATATTGCACAACGGATGTTAGCATCAAAATCTGAAAAAGACTCGCTCGGAGCTGTCCTTTTCTTTAATTTTGCTCATTACGTTCTCAGACCCTGGCCCTGGATTTTAGTCGCACTTGCTTCAATAATTGTCTTTCCACAATTATCCGATATTCAAAAAGCTTTTCCAAATTTAGAACCATCACTTTTAGGACATGATATTGCATATCCCGCAATGCTAAAATTTCTACCCGTCGGATTCATTGGCTTAATGATTAGCGGTCTCATAGCAGCGAACTCATCAACAATTCTCACTCATCTTAACTGGGGGGCATCATATTTGGTTCATGATTTTTACAGACGATTCATTCAAAAAGATAAAAATGAAAAACATTATGTCCTTGTCGGCCGAATTACAACTGTTGGCTTATTTGTTCTTGCTTCTGGTCTTGTTTTCCTCCTCGATACTGCAAAAGATGCATTTGATATTATTCTACAGGTTGGTGCAGGTACTGGACTTTTGTATTTGATTCGATGGTTCTGGTGGAGAGTGAACGCATGGTCAGAGGTAATTGCTATGATTAGTTCGTTTTGCATATCAGTGTTAATTTTGGTATTAAACAAAAACGGAATAATCATCAGCAATCATTTGGCATTAATAATCACCGTTATGCTTACAACAATATGTTGGGTACTCACTGCTTTTATCGCTCCTCAAACTGACTATAAGACTTTAATTGAATTTTATAAAAGAGTTCGCCCCTTTGGTCCAGGCTGGAAGCGAATACGTAAAGAAGCACGTATCGTAAACGACAATATCGTGACACACGAAAATATCCCAATGTCATTACTTGGGTGGGTTACAGGAAGTGTTGCAATTTGGTCTTCCATCTTTGCTGTTGGGAATCTTCTTTACGGAAGATTCAATTATGCTATGATTAGCTTGGCATTATTGTTAGTAAGCGGAAGCATTTTAATTAGAATTGTTTCGCTATTATGGAAAAAAGAGGAACCTCAAAAGATAGCATAAGTAATGGATAATAATTATGAGAAACTAAAGGTCTCGACTCCCGGACGTTTATGCCTTTTCGGAGAGCATCAAGATTACTTATTACTCCCCATAATTGCTTGTGCTATTTCACTTCGCATTTCTATTACTGGGAGAAAAAGAAACGACAATATATATCATATCGAACTTCCAAATATTAACTCCAATGTTCAATTTGAGTTAAAGGAGAATTTAAATTACGAATCAGATAGAGACTATTTCCGAAGCGTGATTAACATACTCCAAAGGCAAGGATTTACATTTTCTACTGGTTACGATTGTATCGTAGACGGCAATATCCCAATTTCTGCCGGGGCTTCAAGTTCTTCCGCGCTTGTCGTAACTTGGGTAAATTTCCTATCCCAAATAAGCGATCAACATAAATTGCTCTCGTCCAATGATATCGCAAAACTTTCTCACCAAGCCGAGGTCTTAGAATTCAATGAACCAGGTGGAATGATGGACCATTATTGTACTTCATTCGGTGGTTTACATTATATTGAATTCCATCCAAAACTAACAATTCAACGATTGCCGAATCAATTAAAAACTTTCGTAATTGGAAATTCGTGTGAACCTAAAGACACAAAATATATTTTATCGCATGTCAAATCAAGGGTACAAAATATTTCAAAGAAAATAAAGAGGCAACACCCAAAATTCTCACTATTTACAGTTCTGATTAAAGATTTGGATCGGTATATTAGGAATCTTGATAAAGAGGAGATGTCGCTTATTAGGGGGACTATTCAAAACAGAGATATCACTCGCGAAGCATTAAAGTTATTTCTTCAACCTCAATTTGATGATAAGAAATTTGGAGACTTGCTATGGGAACATCAAAGTATACTTCGAAATATTCTTAAAATATCTACTCCAAAAATTGATAGATTGCTTGATGCCGCTTTGGAAACAGGGGCTTTGGGTGGAAAAATAAACGGTTCAGGTGGCGGTGGATGCATGTTTGCATATTCCCCTGATAATCCAGAAAAAGTAGCTGAAGCAATTGAGAAAGTTGGAGGAAAAGCTTACATTGTTAATATAGATGAAGGAACACGAGTAGAACAGATGATATAAAGAACATGAACGAACCTAATATCATAATTCTGGCTGGAGGTATTTCTTCCCGAATGAAGAAATCGAATTCTTCGCTCGATGGGATAAATTCAAATCTCCTAAATGAAGTTCGTTTTAAATCAAAATCTATGTTGGGTGTTGGGATTAATTCCCGTCCCTTCCTCGATTATCTCTTATTGAACATAGAAAGCGCAGGTTATCAAAACGTTGTTATTGTGACTGGGGAAAAAGATCCATCAATACATGATTATTATGAACGGGACGGGAAAAAGAAACAATTCAAAAACCTTTCTCTTTCCTATGCAATACAAAGAATATCTGCAGGTCGAACCAAACCTCTGGGTTCGGCTGACGCATTGTTAGTAGCTTTAAAATCTCGACCAGATTGGAAAAATCAAAGCTTTACCGTTTGTAATAGTGATAATTTATATTCAGTACATGCATTAAAAGTACTTATGGATAGTGTTCATAAAAATGCTTTGATAGATTATGACCAATCGGCTCTTAGGTTTGATCCTGTTCGTATTCAAGCATTTTCTGTTATTCATAAAGATAAGGATGGTTTTTTATTAGATATCATTGAAAAACCATCTCCAAAAGAAATTGAAAAAGCAAAAGATATAAACGGAAGAATCGGAATTAGTATGAACATCTTCCGATTTTCGTACAATATGATTCTCCCGTTTCTCGAATCTGTACCAATGCATCCAATTCGTCAAGAGAAAGAATTACCAACCGCTGTCAAATTAATGGTTGAGAAATATCCTCGTTCCGTTTTCACAATTCCATTATCAGAGCATGTTATTGATCTCACAGGTCCATCAGATATTAAAAACGTTCAGGAATACCTCAGAAATAAATACCGATTTACTAATGACCATACGTGAATTCAAAATTATTCCTCAATCTTACTCATCCAGATTCGACCCAATAATACTTTGCATTGGACATATATTTATCTTATCATTTTATAAACACTCACAATTCAAAAATGAAATGGTAACCAATAAATGATCAGCATTATAAAAATATTAAAAACTCTAAAACATGAAAGGACTCAACATGAAACATACTTTCTCAATTCGAACAATTGGTTATTTTCTTCTAACTTTTGTTCTCATTCAGACGATTTGTTCACAAGAGAAAAAGCGATTATCTTTTGAGCAGATCTTCAAAAATGCAGAACCAAAGATTATTCAAAACTTACCAAATATAACAGGATGGGCTGATGATGATCACTACCTTATGATGAAAAAGAATGAAGGAGACGAAAAGCCTAAATTATATGCAGTAGAAGTTACAACAGGAATTGAAACTTTATTTAGAGATCTCGACCAACTCAAGTCGATTGTGGATTCGGGGATTATCTTAGACCAACCAGCTTCTCATAATGAATCCTACGATAGATTGATTTACCAAAAAAATAATGATTTATATTTTCTTGACACTAAAAAGAAAGAATTTAAAAGGTTAACAAACAATTCGGCTGAAGAAAAAAATCCCACTCTTTCACCAGACGGAAATTATGTTGCATTCACAAGGGATAATAATTTTTTTATAATCGATATCGGAACTGGACAGGAAAAACAATACACGAAGGATGGTAGTGATGTTGTATATAACGGCTGGGCAGCTTGGCTATACTATGAAGAAATTCTTGGACGTCCTTCACATTATAAAGCATTCTGGTGGTCACCTGATAGCAGACATATAGCATTTTACAGATTTAATGAAACGAATGTGCCAATTTTCCCAATATTTAATGCAGAAGGGATACACGGTTTTCTTGAGAATACTCGATATCCAAAAGCCGGTGACCAAAATCCTGAAGTGAAATTTGGTATTATCAACGTCAATCAAGATCAAATAGTGTGGGCTGATTTCGATGAAAAAAACGATCAATATTTTGGACAACCATTTTGGTCACCATCTGGTAAAAAATTAATTACACAATGGATGAATCGAGGACAAGATACTTTAATTATTTATTCGATCGATATAGAAACCGGGAAAAAAAATAATGTATATACTGAATATCAACCGACTTGGATTGATTGGTTTGAGAGAGTTGATTTTTTGAAAGATGAAAAAAGTTTTATAATAACGAGTGATAAAAATGGCTGGGCTCATTTGTATCACTACAATATAAATGGAAAACTAATTAAACAGATTACAGATGGTAAATGGTCAGTAACAAATGTGTTACTTATCGATGAGACAAGTAATACAATTTATTTCACTGCAAAAAAAGAAGCATCTACATGCATTGATTTGTACAAGGTTAATATAAACGGAACGGGGCTGAAACGTTTGACATTCGGTAATTTTTCACATTCTATCAATCTTTCTCCAAAAGGGAAATATTTTATCACAACGTATTCAAATATCTCGACACCATCTAAAATTGCTCTTTACGATTCACAAGGTAAATTAGTAAAAGAACTCGGAGATAGTAAGACTCCAGATTTCGAAAATTATTTGATTTCCCAAGCCAAACTTTTTCGAGTTAATACTTCTGATGGTTATGCATTACCAGTAAGCTGGATTTTACCAACCGATTTTGATTCGAATAAAAAATATCCTGTTTTGATAAATATCTATGGTGGACCTAATTCTCCCACAGTTTCAAATTCTTGGATGGGACTGCGTCCTCAATGGTTAGCGATGGAAGGACTTATACAAGTTTCTATTGACCATCGTGGTTCTGGACATTTTGGTAAAGCAGGCGTATCTTTAATGCACCGTTGTCTAGGAAAATGGGAAATGAATGATTACATAGAAGTTGTGAAATGGTTAAGAAACAAATCATTTGTTGACTCTACAAAAATATGTATAACAGGCGGCAGCTACGGTGGCTTCGTGACCTGCCTTGCATTGACGTATGGTTCAGATTATTTTACACACGGAGTTGCACTATTCTCGGTTACAGATTTTCGATTGTACGACTCTCATTATACCGAGCGATATATGGATACACCAGCTGAAAATCCAGATGGATATAAAAATACATCAGCAATGAATTTCGTCGATCGATATAAAGGTTTACTGCGGATAGTACACGGAACAATGGATGATAACGTTCATATGCAGAATAGCATTCAACTTATCAACGCGTTAGAAAATGCAAAAAAACACTTTGAGTTTATGTTATATCCCGGTGAGCGCCAT
>JBBIRP010000034.1:436-767 GCA_037441745.1 Ignavibacteriales bacterium | reverse complement strand
GGGCGGGGTGAAAGCAATTCACTTAAGGAATGATAACTATAGATTTTATTACAAGTACTTACTAGAAAAAGAATTTCCAGAAGATCTATTCAAATAGAAATTAATATGACAATAAAATTAATCAAAATACTACCCATTATTTTACTCGCCTCATTTGGAGATGTTGTTTATGCTGAAATAAATCCAGATACAACTAAGTATAAACTGGAAAACGACAAAGTAATCCTGGAGGTTGTTTTTAAGGATGGAGATCTCCTTTATGACAACTTGATAACGAAACCTGAATGGTGTAAACAAATCCACAATTCTACTCCAACTAATATCGAAACCG
>JBBIRP010000034.1:0-425 GCA_037441745.1 Ignavibacteriales bacterium | reverse complement strand
TTTCCATTGATGTGATGTATACAGATTGGTCGGCCCCCGGAAAAATCAATAATGCCGAAAATCCTGTATCTCTAACAAAGAAGGATTTTCGCTTTATAAACTATGCAAAAATTTCTAATGAAAACAATTCAAACGATCTTATTTTAAATTTTAAAGGAAAAGAAACCTCGATAAATTTTCAGATTATATACCATCTTGATAACAATGCATTTTATGTTAAAAGAAAAATTGCTGTAATGGACACAGCTTTTGGGCACCATTTTTTAAGATGGTTCTGGGCAAGAAGCGGTTCAGTTCAAGGAATAAGTTCAATAATTAAAGCTGGTGGTTTCGGTCAACCGATCGCTGCTTTAATCAAAAATGGCGGTGTATTTTTCGGCGTTGAATACCCCGCGGCTGAGAATCATATCAGTACATCGGGCAAA
>JBBIRP010000033.1:0-14957 GCA_037441745.1 Ignavibacteriales bacterium | reverse complement strand
TTAACAAACTGAGTTGGGAAGCGAATGCTCAAGCGGGGCTTGATTTTCGAGTAGGGGAATAGGATATGTAATTAATTGTTTGTAAATAATGTATCCAATTCCTACATTTTCCTTACCATGAAAGATTTAAAATCAGAAAATCTAATATCCATTATCATTCCCGCATATAATACTGCTCATCTTATCAGTCGCACCATTAAAAGCGTGCTCTCACAAACCTATCAATATTTCGAAATAATCGTTGTAGATGACGGCTCAACCGATAAACTTAACGAGGTGTTAACTGGTTTTAATGATAATCGGATCCAGTATATCAGGCACGAAATCAACCGCGGCGGCTCTGCCGCACGTAATACAGGTTTACAAAAAGCAAAAGGCAATCTTATCGCATTCCTCGATAGCGATGATGAATGGCTGCCGGAAAAACTTGAAAAGCAAATTAAAGTCTTCCAAACCACATCTTCAAATACCGGAGTGGTCTATACAGGTTGGCGCTGGATAAGAGATAAGGATAATATCATTATCCAGGAAAAAATTCCAATGTATCGAGGTGATGTTTCTCGTATCATTTTGGAAGAAGACGGTATCGGCTCTCTCTCTACACCGCTTGTTAAAAAAAATATATTAACATCGATTGGCGGACTGGATGAAAAACTTCCGTCTCGTCAGGACTGGGACTTATGGATTCGTCTCTCGAAAGTATGCGAAATGGATTTTGTCCCTGAAATACTGGTGAATTATTATATTCGTAGTGGGAGTATTTCTACTAATGTTTATAACAAAATAAACGGCACCGAACGGATACTTGAAAAATATAAAAGTGATTTTTTGTCCCACCCAAAAATATTGTCCAAGCAATATGTTCTTTTAACTATACTCCATTTAATTTTGAACAATACAAAGAAGTCCCGCTTCTATCTGTGTAAATCTATTTTGTTAAATCCACTTGATATAAAAATCTACTGGAAATCTTTTATTCATTTTATTCTATCGCTGACACCTGTAAAATTTAGAGAATGGTTTTTCCATCTTATGAAAAGAATCAATAAAGATTTTTACTGGATTTATCCTGAGTAATTTTCAACTGACAAAAATTTTCTTTGATTATCAATGGGGAACTTCTACTCCTAGCCCGTAACAACCATTATTTCATCTATTAATGTGTTCACCCTATATCTGGTAATTCAACAGTGGTCTGCAATTCTTCGGTTTACGAGATATCCAGCAGACTTGTAAAAAACTGAATCATTCTCTTTGTAGATCGACAGTAGAACTTTCTTTAAACCTGTTAGCCTCGTAAAACAAATTGTGGATAATCAATCCTTTTTCAATAATCAAGCATCAACTATCCCAATTAACAATTGTATTAGTGCATTTTACTCAATATTTTTTTATATTCTATTACAAAGTATTTTGAATTTATGAAACAATTAAAAAACAAACGAACACGATACACGAATTCCATAGAGAATTTAATTTATTGGGCATCTAAATCTCCTGAAGAACGGGTCAGTGCGGTTGAAATACTCAGACAACAATGGTACAAAATAAATAATGAACGTCCCAAGAGATTACGAAGAATTCTTCGCATTATTAAACGAGCAGAAAGTTAAGTATTTAATTATTGGTGCTTATGCACTCGCTTATCACGGCTGTCCGAGATATACGGGTGATATAGATATTTTTATTTCCACAAAGCCAAACAATGCAGCAAGAATATTAAGTGCAATAGAATCTTTCGGATTTAAAGATATTGGTATAACAAAAAAAGATTTCCAGAAGTCTGATAATATAATTCAACTTGGATACCCTCCATTAAGGATTGATCTTGTAATGAAAATTGATGGAGTCTCTTTTGAAACTGCCTGGAAAAATCGGGTAAAGGGATTTTTTGGGAAACAGAAAGTGTTTTACATTTCAAAGAAAGATTTCATAAAAAATAAAAAAGTTGCTGGTCGAGCAAAAGATAAAATAGATATTGAACTTCTGCTGGGAAATCTGTATAAGTAATTTGGAGTCACCTTCCTGAATATTCTAATGTTTCCGATCTGATTTTTATCAGAGACGTGTTTCTAATCCTGACCATTACAACCCGATAGCCATTCATGGCTGGTGTGTAAAATTTGGCGCAATTGTATAATTAACAAATCCTGCATCTTTCTCCAGATTTGTTTATATTACTTTGTTTTTAAGCGGTTCGCTATCTGTTAATCATAAAATGAGAATCTTATGGGAAAAAAAGCCTTAATTACCGGAATTACCGGCCAGGATGGTTCCTATCTCGCTGAACTTTTACTCGAAAAAGGATACGAGGTGCATGGAATAATCCGACGCGCAAGTACGTTCAATACAGGCCGGATAAATCACCTTTATGCCGATCCGCATGTTAATGGCGTTAGGTTTTTCCTTCACTACGGAGATATGTCAGATTCTACATTCCTGATAATATTCTTATATATTCTGCAACCCGATGGAATATATAACATAGCGGTACAAAGAACGAATTGAAGTTCGCTCTACGAGCATTTTTACTAATAATTCATTATATTATAACAAATTAAATCAAAGATAAAGATATAATTATATATGCCAAAAGCACTTATTACAGGAATTACAGGGCAGGATGGTTCGTATCTAGCTGAACTATTACTAAGCAAAGGATATGAGGTGCATGGGGTAATGCGCCGTGCGAGTACTTTCAATACAGGTCGCATCAACCACCTTTATACAGATCCCCACGTCAACGGTGTAAAATTTTTTCTACACTATGGTGATATAAGCGACTCAACAAATCTTATCAAGTTGCTTTATAATTTGAAACCAGATGAAATATATCATCTCGCTGCACAAAGTCATGTTCGGGTAAGCTTTGATATTCCAGAGTATACAGGTGATGTGTCAGGAATTGGAACGGTTAGAATTCTGGAAGCAATACGAGAGACTGGAATAAAAAGCAAGTTTTACCAGGCATCAAGTAGCGAAATGTTTGGTATGGTTAGGGAAATACCACAGAAAGAGACCACACCATTTTATCCTCGTAGTCCTTATGGTTGTTCGAAAGTTTATGCTTATTGGATAACCGTAAATTATCGTGAATCGTACAATATTTTCGCATGCAATGGTATACTTTTTAATCATGAATCTCCAAGACGTGGAGAAACTTTTGTTACTCGAAAGATAACCAGAGCCGTCGCAAGAATCAAAGCGGGCTTGGAGAATAGTCTTTACCTTGGAAATTTAGATGCAAAGCGCGATTGGGGTTATGCAAAAGAATACGTCGAGGCGATGTGGCTGATGCTACAGCAAGACAAACCCGATGATTACGTTATTGCGACAGGGGAGACACATTCTGTTCGTGAATTTTTGGACGAAGCTTTTGGTTATGCTGGTTTAGATTGGAAAGAATATGTTAAAATTGATCCGAAATACTATCGCCCGGCAGAAGTTGATCTACTTGTTGGCGATGCAGGTAAGGCGAAAAAGAAACTTGGCTGGCAGCCAAAGACAACTTTTAAACAGCTTGTACGTTTGATGGTTGATGCAGATATTGAATTATTAAATAAAGAGCAACATCTGAACTTGAAAATATAGGATGGGCTGAACATGATTTCTGGTTACCAAACAGAGTTTAAGGATAATTTGGAGACTATGGTTGAGATTCAATTTGCTCATCCTAATATATGTTTTGTAAATTAAAGTGATGAATATGATGCAAAAAAATTCTAAGATATACGTTGCAGGACATACGGGACTTGTTGGTTCTGCCCTTGTACGTAAACTTAAATCAAAAGGATATAACAATCTTGTATTTCGTGAATATCCACCATTCGATTTATCCCGACAAAACGATGTAGAAAAATTTTTTAATCAGGAGAAACCCGAGTATGTTTTTCTTGCAGCAGCACGTGTTGGCGGTATACTTGCTAACAATACGTACAAAGCGGATTTTATCTACGATAATATTGCTATTGCGATGAATGTTATTCACTCTGCTTATAAATTTGGAGTAAAAAAATTATTGAATCTTGGTTCTTCTTGCATTTACCCAAAACTTGCACCACAGCCATTGAAAGAGGAATATCTCCTCAGTGGCTATCTCGAATCGACTAATGAACCTTATGCTATTGCTAAAATTGCTGCGATCAAATTGTGCAGATATTTTAATGAACAATATCGAACAAACTTTATATCTATAATGCCGACAAATCTGTATGGTCCATATGATAATTTCAATCTAGAAACGGCTCATGTCTTGCCATCGTTAATTAGAAAATTCTATCTTGCAAAATTATTAAGTGAAAAAAATTTTAATCTTGTGGTTAGAGATGTTCAAAAATATCGTATTGGTTTTGGATTAGATGAAGACGTAAAAAGTGAGGATATTGGCAGAATTATAGATGCACTCGGAAAGATAGGCATTACAGATACCACAGTTTATTTATGGGGGACTGGCTCACCTTATAGAGAATTTCTTTATGTTGATGATCTTTCAGACGCTGCTGTTTTTTTAATGGAAAATTATGATTACAAAGACATTGGAGAATTTGTAAATGTAGGCACTGGTGTGGATAATACAATTCGCGAAATCGCCCTCATTGTGAAAGATATAGTTGGATTCAAAGGCGATATTAAATACGATTCATCGAAACCTGATGGTACACCTAAAAAGTTATTAGATGTAAGCCGACTGATGAAATTAAATTGGAAGCCATCTGTTTCGCTGAAGGATGGAATACGCAGGGCGTTTGATTGGTATTCTTCGCAGGTACAGTGATTACAATATGTACTGTCCGAAGATTTCAATTATTACTCCATCATTTAATCAAGCACAATTCATAGAAGAAAACATAAAAAGTGTGCTGACTCAGAATTATCAAAATGTCGAACATATCATAATTGATGGCGGATCAACAGATGGAACGTTAGAAATTCTAAAGAAGTACGGTCACTTACATTATATTTCTGAGCCTGATAGTGGGCAGTCGCAAGCACTTAATAAAGGATTTAAAATGGCGACAGGTGAAATTATCGGATGGTTGAATTCCGATGATACATATTGCCCAAATATCTTTCAAATGGTTATCGAAGAATTCGGAAACAAGGAGATAATGGTTATATGTGGGGATGGGTTTGAAATCGATGAAGGCGGTAAGATTATTCGTACGCTTTATTCAGTTGGTACATCTCAAGAAGATTTAATAAAATATTGGAAGTGGAGATACCAATTTGTACAACCTTCATTTTTTTTCCGTAAGAGTGTTTTTGAAAAGGTAGGATATATAGACGAAAGTTTGTATTATGCAATGGATTGTGATTTCTTTATTCGGTTAGGAAAGATATATAAGTTCCATCGAATTGAAAAGCCACTTGCAAATTATCGCTTGCATCCAAAATCGAAAACGGGAAAACATTTCTTAAAATTTATTCCTGATTATATGTGGGAAATGCACAAAGTATCGCGCCGATATTGGGGCAAGCCGACGACAATGAATTACTATGGTTACCTTTTCTCGTTTCTAACGGCAATAATTTATTCATTTTTTAAAAATTTATTTTTTAGTCCGACCTCAAAATCAAGAGCAGCATTAAAAAGAGTTTTAGGGAAACGTTATGAAGTATGAGGTTGTAATTATTGGTGGTGGTGTGGTTGGACTTGCTTGTGCAGCTGAAAGTGCTAAGAATGGATATTCAACACTGTTAATAGAGAAACATGAATCATTTGGTCAAGAGACAAGCAGTCACAATAGTGAAGTTATTCATTCTGGAATTTATTATCCCCCCAACTCTTTAAAGGCAAGATTATGTGTAACTGCCAATCATAATATTTATAAAGAATGCGAGCGGTCAGGAGTGTGGGTGAAACGATGTGGTAAATTGATTGTTGCAGTAACAGAAGATGAAATAAAACCTTTAGAGGAACTTTACAAACGTGGCTTAGCAAATGGTGTAAATGAAATGAATTTATTAAATTCATTTCAAGCAAGAAGGATCGAGCCGTATATTAAATGCTCTGCCGCAATTCATATCTTGAGTACTGGAATAATCGATTCACACCAATTGATGAAATCGTTTTACAATGAAGCAAAATCTTTAGGCGCTGACTTCGCATTTAATGTTAAGTTCATAGGAGGTGAAAGTGGCAATCATGCATTCAAAATTCATGTAGAAGAGCCAAATGGTGAATCTACGACAATAGAATCAGAGTACATAATAAATGCGGCCGGTTTACATTCTGATAAAGTTGCACAATCTTTTGGGATAGATATCGATACTGCAGGTTATCGCCTGAAGCACAATCGTGGCCATTATTTTTCGGTTTCATCATCAAAAGCTAAATTAATTTCACGGTTGGTTTATCCTGTTCCACACAAACATCTCATCTATGTTGGAATTCATATTACGATTGACAAGGCAGGTCAAATAAAACTTGGCCCTGACCAAGAATATCTTAATAGTTCAATTCCTGAAACGGATTGGTATAAATTTGAACCAGATTTTACAAAAAGAAGGGAGAAATTTTATTCTTCGGTTGTAAGGTTTTTCCCAGCATTACAATTGAGTGATTTATCCCCGGATCAGGTTGGTATTAGGCCAAAGCTCAAAGATTCCGATACCGAAGTGAAGGATTTTATTATACGAGAAGAAAGCAACAAAGGATTGCCAGGTTTAGTAAATTTAATTGGAATTGAGTCGCCCGGGTTAACCTGTGCTCATGAAATCGCTCGTGAAGTTTTTAAAATATTGAAGAATTAATATATTATGCATTCATGGACACAGAACGACAATATAAGCCACTTGTTTCAGTCATAATACCTGTAAAAAACAGCAGTAAGACAATCGGTCAATGCATTCGTTCCGTAAAGCGATCGTATTATAAGAATTATGAGATAATCATCGTTGATGATCATTCAACTGATGATTCAGTTGAGATTGCGAATAGTTACAAATGTAATGTGATTCAGGTAAAGGATGGGAATGGTGCAAATAATGCGAGGAATATTGGTGCGTCGGCTGCAAAGGGGGAAATATTGATGTTTGTTGACTCTGACATAGTTCTTAGGCGAGAGACAATACTTGGAATCGTTGAAGCTCTTGAGGAAAATCAATTGGATGCTGTTGTGGGTGTTTACTCAACCAAACATCGGCACGACACGTTAGTGAGTCAGTATAAAAATCTATGGGTAAGATATTCATACATCAAAAGTCCACCAACTATTGACTGGTTATTCGGTTCGATTTCTGGAATTAAGCGGCGAGCATTTGAAAAATTGGGTGGTTTTAACGTTGATCTGCTCGCTAAGCATGGGCATGATGATATCGAGTTGGGTAAACGTGCTGCTCAAGCTAAATTAAATATTGAGTTAGATATAGAAATTGAGGTGGAACATTTAAAGAATTACACACTTCTTTCTTTTATTAAAAACGAGTTCAATAGAAGTGTTGGATTCGCTGAGTTAGCAATAAAATTTAGAGAAACAGTACAATCGTTCCAGCGTGGCTTCGTAAATGTTTATCCAACTTTTATCATATCTACAATTGTTTCGATGTTTGTTGTGGGATTTCTTCCAAAATTGTATGCTCTTGTTGTGATTGTATTATATCTCCTTTTGAATATTCGTTTCCTAAATTATTTAGAACAGGTGCGTGGTTTATTTGCGATGGTCGCAATGATACCTTACATGTTTATAGATCATTTTGTTTGCTTGATTGGTAGCATGGTCGGTACTATAAAAGGCCTATTAAAATCAAGAAAGTCTCACTAATCTAAATCATACACTATTAGAATTTATCCGTGGTTTTGACTTTGAATCGTCAATTTATGATATTTTATTATGCTAAAGATAAATGAAATATTTCACAGCATACAAGGAGAGTCTTCATATGCGGGGCGACCATGCATTTTTATACGTTTGACTTATTGTAATCTTCGTTGCTCGTATTGCGATACAACTGATGCCTTTTATGAAGGTAACTATTTTTCTATTGATGATATATTAAAAGTGATCCATAGTTACCAATGTAAGCTTGTCGAAATAACTGGTGGTGAACCACTACTTCAGTCAGATGTTTATCCATTAATGAATAGATTATGCGATGAGGGTTATGAGGTCTTACTCGAAACTAACGGCAGCGTCGATATAAGTAACGTTGACCCTCGAGTTAAAAAAATTATTGATATTAAATGCCCAACAAGCGGAATGGCAAATAAAAATTTATGGGAAAATATTAACCATGTTAAGTATGACGACGAAATAAAATTTGTAATAAGTAATAGGGAAGATTACGACTGGATGAAAGATGTAATACTTAGATATCAGATTAGTGACCGATGTAAAATATTAACAGGACCAGTTTATAATGTGCTTAATCCTGCCCAACTCGCAGAATGGATTCTTAATGATAATCTCGATGTAAGGATGCAATTACAATTGCAAAAATATATTTGGAGTCCAGAAACACGTGGAGTTTAAAATAAATGATGGATAATCTCTTTAGAAATGCTCATTCGTTGCAGTTCAGAATGCATTGCTTGCAGAACCATACTCATTGTTTTCATTTAACTACACAGTACTGACTAATTACTCCTCTATGCTTATAGATCAACGCTCGAAAGAAAAGTCTATTGTATTAGTAAGTGGTGGAATGGATAGCTGCGTTACGGCAGCAATCGCTGCGATAAATTATGAATTAGCTTTTTTGCATTTAAACTATGGACAGCGAACAGAACAGCGTGAACTTCTGGCATTCAATGAGATTGCTGATTATTATGATGTTAAACAGCGGCTCGTTGTTAATGTTGAACATTTAAAAATTATTGGTGGGTCGAGCCTGACAGATAAATCAATTGAAGTTCAAAAGGCAGATCTATCTCGGAAAAATATCCCCACCTCTTACGTTCCTTTCCGAAATGCAAACATCTTATCAATTGCAGTGAGTTGGGGAGAAGTGATTCGAGCAAAGAAGATCTTCATTGGAGCAGTAGAAGAAGATTCATCAGGATATCCTGACTGTCGGAGTGAGTTTTATTCTGCTTTCAATAAAGTAATTGAAACTGGTACCAAACCCGATACACACATCGAGGTTGTAACACCAATTATCGGATTGACAAAATCGGAGATCGTTAAGAAAGGTATCGAACTCAAGGCGCCATTTCACCTTACCTGGTCATGTTATGAGCGAGAAGACATCGCTTGTGGCGAGTGTGATAGCTGTGCTTTAAGGTTAAGGGGTTTTCGGAAAGCGGGGATTGAGGATCCAATTCCTTATGTCAAAAGAATGTAGTATTACTAAAATTGATAAAAAAAACAACAGCTTGAAAGGAATGCCCAAGCCTAAATTGAGGTTTGGGCATTTTTTTAAGAAATTTTCTGTAAGAGCTAGTTAATGTAACGATATATAATTAGATACGATGTTTGTGAATAATGTTTGTGGATTAGGGGAAATAGCGGGGATGGTAATGGGGAGTGTTACCTTTCTCGCTTTTTATTCTTTGTAAAATCTTATTTTTTTGAAACCCATCGATTACCTTTAATGAAGAATCTCCATCGCTTTTCAGTTCCATTTTTTATACCAATCCTAGTAGAGGTAATAATATTTGCTCTGTGGATTTTTTCCCCATTGGCGATAAAAATTTCATCATTACATAAGTCGGTACCGTTTTGTTCTCTTTTCAATTCAAATGCTTTACATAATTTAGCAGGTCCATTTGTCAGATTAATAATTTTGTTCTCAATGAACTTTAAATTTCTGTTCCTCTTCATGATCTCTATTCCACTGATTGGTTCAACAGCTCTGATTAGAACCGCTCGAGCTTTGCCTGATTCTTCGGTGACAATATTTGCACAGTAATGCATCCCGTAGGTGAAATAAACATATAAGTGTCCCCCTTCCCAAAACATTACATCATTGCGTTTCGTTCGGCCGCTATAAGCATGACTCGCCGGATCTTTCTCACCAAGGTATGCCTCTACTTCAACAATTTTTCCAACAAGATACTGGTTGTTTATTTTCCTTATTAAATATTTTCCTAATAATTCTTTTGCAACCGCAAACGTCGGGCGAAGATAAAATGAGCGTGGTAGTTTTTTTATTCTGATTTTTAACCTGGATTTATTATCCTCTTTATGAGGAGCATGATCATTTATGGTCATGTACAAAAAAATTATTTTTTAGAAAATTCTTTAATAATTCTTTCTACCTCTTCTTCAGAAATTCCAGTACCCAAGATTTTATTGGTCTTTTCTTCTTTTTGTATTTTCCCCGATGATTTGGTTTCAGGGGTAAAATGAGTTGCCTTTAATCGAATTCTCTCATCAATTTCGTCCAGCCATGATTTTTGTGATGCTGGCTTAGGAATTTGAGGTGGTATATTGTGACTAATTGTTGGTTTAATTTCTGGTTTATGAGTTATAGGTTCAGTAAACTTTTGCTTACTCTCGCTTTCCTGTTGATGAACCTTATAGTCACCGCTTCCAAATGGATTCACAGGTCGTGTTTCGAAAGCTAATCTCTTCACATTGATAAGGTGTTTGGCAGAAACATTTTCCGATATAATTGATCCGCCGAAAGTTCCTGGTCCCAATGTAAGCGATGGAAGAAGTTCGTTGGTATAACCGACTGCTCCAAGGGCACCAACTGTATTCACTAAAATTCTGAATGCTGGTTTCTCCAATGCGAACTTCATAATGATATCTTCATCCATCGAGTGGATCACCATCGTATGTCCAAGTCCACCAAATTCTAATAATTCGATACATCTTTCACATCCTTCTCTCCAATTTTCAACAGTATAGAACGACAGAACGGGGGAGAGTTTCTCATGGGACATTGGATAATCTTTTCCAACACCTTGGAGTTCAACAATCAAAACTTTGGTTGTAGCTGGAACTGTGAGCCCTGCTTTCTGAGCAATGTATGTTGCGGGTTTTCCAACAATATCCGGATTCAAATCTCCCCGTTGATCAAACATTAAATGTGTTAGTCTCGCTTTGTCGTTTCCTTCAACAAAGTAACAATGATGGCGTATAAATTCTTCGACTACTTGATTCTTGATTGCCGAATCAACAATGACTGAAGCTTCTGTTGAACACAAGACTCCATTATCGAAAATTTTTCCTGTTACTATATCAGCTACAGCTTTTTTTACATTTGCAGTTTTTTCAATATAAGCGGGTACATTACCAGGTCCAACCCCATAAGCGGGTTTACCAGAACTATAAGCTGCTTTAACCATTGGTGTACTTCCTGTTGCTAGGATAACAGAAGTATCTTTATGTTTCATCAAAGCATTTGTTGATTCATTTGTTGGTAAATTCAGACATTGTATCAAACCATGCGGAGCGCCAACTGATTCTGCGGCTGTCGAAAGGACGTGCGCTGCTTCCATAGTACATCTTACAGCTTTTGGATGAGGACTTGCAACGATTGCATTTCGACCTTTAAGCGAGATTATCGCCTTAAACATCACAGTGGATGTAGGATTCGTAGACGGAATTAAAGCTGCGACGACTCCCATTGGCTCTGCTATTTCAATGATTTTGTGTTCTTGATCTTCTCGGATTACGCCTACGGAACGTAAATCCTTAATTGATTCCCAAACACGCATCGTTGAAAATTCGTTTTTCTTCTTCTTATCCTCTGGAACGCCAAATCCTGTTTCTTCACAGGCTAAACGGGCTAATCGTTCAGCAGCTTCGTAGCCGGCTTCAGCCATTGTTTTTACAATTCTATCAACACGGACTTGGTCGTATGCACGAAATTCTATTTGTGCTTGTTTCGCTTTCTGAACCAGCTCACGCATTTCTTGAATTGATTGGAGGTCTTTATCGAGTGTCATGGTAAAATGTTCATTTTTGTTGATTTTTCCCTTTTAATGAAATCTAGCTATTTAAAGATTTAGATTTCCAAAGAAATAATCCTGTATTCTCATCATGTATCCTGATTAAATCTTCACCCTCAAATTCATCGATAAAAATTTCACATGCCCATATTTTTGTTCCGGGCATTAGATGTCCGCCAAATACTTTCCCCTCTGGGTTTCCCAGTAGGATATGGACATGGACGAATGGTTTCCCATCACGGATACTCACATTACCTTGTAAGTTTAGTATTTCCATCCCACCAGTAAATTCCATCGAGTTATATCTTTTAATATTTTGATCATAATATGCGACGACTGCCTGTGTGGTTGCACCGATGCCGTGGATGCGACCCAGGCGTATATTTTCCTTCTGGACAATTTTTGTTAGTTCGTCTAATAAATCAGCTCCATGAGTAATTTGTCCGATGATAGTTCTTTTAAGTTTATAATTTGGCATTTGTTAGTTCTCGTTGTCAAATAGCGTGGATTGATTTACAGGTAATTTTCTAGGTGTCAGTTTAAAATGTTCGTATACACGCTTTGTTGCTTCTCTACCTCGTGGAGTTCTCTTCAAAAATCCTTCCTGAATAAGATACGGTTCGTAAACTTCTTCGATTGTTCCTGGTTCTTCACCCACTGCAACCGAAAGCGTATTTATTCCTACCGGTCCACCATTATATTTTTCAATAATAGTCATCAAGATTCTTTTATCCATGTCATCGAGTCCTAATTCATCAACCTCTAATGCTTTTAGAGAATATTCCGCAACCTCTTTGGTGATAACGTTGTTAGAGTGTTTTAACTTTTTATCTGCTTGAGCAAAGTCACGGCAGCGTTTAAGAAGTCTGTTAGCAATACGGGGTGTTCCACGGGAACGGTTTGCTATTTCCTTAAGACCATCATGTTGAACCTCTATATTTAATATTTTTGCAGACCGTCTTATGATTTTTTCTAAAGATTCTGGCGAGTAATAATCTAAACGGTTTGTTACACCGAATCTAGAACGAAAAGGTGAAGAAAGCAGTCCTGCTCGTGTTGTTGCTCCGACAAGTGTAAAGCTCGGTAATTTAAGTTGAACACTTCTTGCATTCGGTCCGCTATCGATGACTATATCAATCTTAAAATCTTCCATTGCAGAATAGAGATACTCTTCAACAAGAGTATTCATTCTATGGATTTCGTCAATGAAGAGTACATCTCTTTCATTCAAAGTAGTTAGAATACCAGCGAGATTATATGGTTTATCTAGTGCGGGGCCAGATGTTGATTTTATTTGTACACCCATCTCATTCGCGATAATATAGGCAAGTGTAGTCTTACCCAATCCAGGTGGTCCGGTGAGCAAAACATGATCTAAACTTTCACCCCTTTTTTTAGCAGCTGCTATGAATACTTTGAGGTTTTCCACAATCTTTTCTTGTCCAACAAAATCTTCAAATTGAAGCGGTCTTAATGTTTGATCGAGTTCTACTTCATTATCAAGTCGTTCTGGCGTTGTCGGATCTACCCGCCTAGATGTTTCTATTCGTTTTGCCATATGTTTAAAAATATACAGATAATAGAACTTAAGAGCAAGAATTGATAGATGAATGCATCTTCATCTCCTGTACTGGGGAATCACGGGTGATTCAAGAATTTATTTTGTTTGGTTTAATGCTTTCTTTATCAATTCTTCTACTGATAAATCTTTATCTTCGGATTTACTGAGTGCTTTACATATTGCGTGTTCAGCATTCGTGCGTGTAAATCCGAGTGACATTAAAGCAACAATTGCCTCAGAACGTAAATTTAATTGCGAACTTGTTTGTGTTGATATTGTTTCTTGTGCTTCAAGTCTTCCAAGTTTATTTTTTAGTTCTAGTATAATCCTTTCCGCTGTTTTACGACCAACTCCTGAGATTGATGTTAGTGCATCGATTTTATTCATTAGTACTGCATCTTTTAGTTCGTTCACACTGATACCTGAAAGTATTCCTTGTGCTATTTTCGGTCCAATCCCTGAGATTGATATAAGTTGTTTGAAGATTTCTCTTTCTGCATCTGTTGAAAATCCATATAATGTTATCGCATCCTCCCGTACATGCAAATACGTTAGGATATCGATCTCACCGTTAAGTTTCTCTATTTTTTCAAAAGTTGATAGGGGAATATTGACTTGATATCCAATGCCGTTCACATCTATTACAATTTCGGTTGGGGACTTCTGAATTAATTTACCTCGCAGATGAGAAATCATTTTTTTCCTTTCCGTGTTGCGAAGATTTTTTCTGGATGAGCAGTTATAAAAGATTTCCAGTTTTTAAAATTATCTGTCTGAGACTTTTGTTTTCGTTGTATATGACAAATTGCTACGGCAAGTGCATCCGTTATATCGTAATACTTTGGTAAATCTTTTAGTTTGAGAAGTGATTTTATCATAAATTGAACTTGTTCTTTTGCTGCGGCACCATTACCAACAATAGCTTTCTTCACTTCTCTCGGAGAGTATTCACTGATAGGAATTTCTTGTAATACTGCAGTCAGCATTGCTGCACCACGAGCATGTCCAAGTTTCAATGCGGATTGTGCATTTTTCCCATAAAAAGCAGTTTCAATTGCAAATTCATCAGGGTGGTACTTTGTTGTAATTTTGCTTAGTGTTTCAAAAATTAATTTTAACCGAAGGGGCATAGAAGTTTGACTTGTGTTTTTAATCGCTCCAGAATCTATAATTTTCATTTTTCCGTTTCGCGCTTCAATTACACCATAACCAGTAACTAGTGTGCCGGGATCGACACCGATGATGATCATAAATTAACTGTAATGAGTTTATGCGTTAAAGGATGCGAGAATTTTCTCATCAATGTCAAAATTTGCATAGACATGCTGAACATCTTCATGTTCTTCTAATGCTTCCATAAGTTTTAGGACTTGTTCAGCATCTTTGCCATCGACTTTTACATTGTTTTCTGGAATCAGTTGGATTTCGGTTTCATCCATCTTAATGCCTTTTGTTTCCATTGTTTGTTTAACAGTTTCAAACATTTCGGGAGTTGTGTAAATCTCGTACATATCCTCCTCCGTTTTAATATCATCTGCGCCTGCTTCAATGGCGAGA
>JBBIRP010000032.1:8117-14988 GCA_037441745.1 Ignavibacteriales bacterium | reverse complement strand
TAAAGAATTGAGTATCTTTCCTTGCTTCCAACGTTCCCATCCCTACCCCCGCTTCAAAACCAAAACCAGGTGTTGGATAGTAACGTAAGAAAGCTCTAGTGATTGGTAATTCGACTGGTCCACTAATGTCTGTTCGCGGAACAGCTAAACCAAAAGAAGTACCGATACCAAAAGAACTCTCGAGGTCCTGGGTATAAGTCGACGGTAAAAAAAAGAAAAACAAGATGAATAAATATAAGTATTTTAGCCGTTCCATAATGAATATAATTAGAATGAACAGCTCAATTTAAGATTTGGGAATGATAAAGTCAAGCATTTTTTAATCTTATTAAGTAAAATCCCGAATTTAATAAGAAAAACAAGGAATTTAGCTGTTCATAGAGCGTAAAAATTCTTTGTTAGATTTTGTCCCTCGCATTTTTTCTAATAAAAATTCCATTGCTTCGATAGTTGAAAAATCGCTTAGTAATTTCCTCAATATCCAAACGCGGTTTAGTTCATCCGAATCGAGTAACAGTTCTTCTTTCCTCGTACCTGATCTGTTAACATCCATTGCAGGGAAAATACGACGATCGCTAAGTTTACGGTCTAGAATAATTTCCATATTTCCCGTTCCTTTGAATTCTTCAAAGATTACTTCATCCATTCGACTTCCTGTTTCGATTAGTGCTGTCGCAATAATTGTCAAGCTTCCTCCTTCTTCAACATTACGAGCTGCACCGAAGAAGCGTTTAGGTCTGTGCAATGCATTAGCATCAACACCACCAGATAATATTTTACCGCTATGTGGTACTACAGTATTATGAGCACGGGCAAGTCGGGTTATACTATCGAGTAGTATCACAACATCTTTCTTTGCTTCAACTAATCGTTTTGCCTTTTCATGAACCATATCAGCTACTTGGACGTGACGCTCAGGAGGTTCATCAAAAGTTGAACTTATTACTTCTGCATTAACTGAACGCTCCATATCAGTCACTTCTTCTGGTCGTTCATCTATCAGCAGTACTATCAAATAAACTTCAGGATGATTTCGAAGTATGCTGTTAGCAATTTTTTGAAGTAATATCGTCTTTCCAGCTTTTGGTGGTGAGACTATCATACCGCGTTGGCCTTTTCCCAAAGGAGAAAGTAAATCCATTATCCTCATTGAATATTCACCCGGTGCGGTTTCCAGTTTCAACCGATTATTCGGATAAAGTGGAGTGAGGTTGTCAAATAATACTCTATCCCTTATCGCATCGGGATGCTCGTCATTAACTGCTTCAACTCTAAGTAAAGCAAAAAATCTTTCACCCTCCTTGGGTGGTCTTACCTGTCCACTGACAGTATCACCTGTGCGGAGGTTAAATTTTTTAATCTGTGAAGGAGAAACATAAATATCATCTGGCGATGGTAGGTAATTATAATCTACTGATCGTAAGAAACCATATCCGTCAGGGAGAACCTCGAGCACACCCTTGCTAAATGTCAACCCATCTTTTTCGGTTTGTGCTTCGAGAATTCTAAAAATTAACTCCTGTTTTCGAAGATCGGTATATCCTGTGATACTTAGTTCTTTTGCAATTTTTGTGAGCTCTGCAATCTTTTTTGATTGAAGCTCGGCAAGATCCATTGGCATGGCTTTGTTACTTCCTTATTTATTTTTTTGATTAATGTTATTACATCCTTTCTTATATTTTACTCAAGCAGTCGATTCTTTCGGTGCTAAGTATATTTAGGATTTAATAAATTTGATGTGTAAACTTGTGGATTACATTTTTTGGTTGAAAATATATTTCGAGGTGTATCCTCTTTCGAAAATTAATATATATGGTTTTTCAATAAAAAGCAAGTATTATAGAAATCTTCTAAACATTTTAAAGCTTCGCCTACAACATAATGTGAACCTGTAATAAGAATAGGTCTCATGCCTCTTGACTCATTGAGTGCTATTCTAATGCCAGATTTTACACTTCCCCCTTTTATGGCTTTGATGGATTGTACTCGGAATTCATTCAACATATCAATTTCCTTCAGCGAACGTTCAGTCCTGGGTTTCACTGAAATCATACAACATGTTATTTGTTTGAGATCCGAGATCATCGATTCATATTCCTTATCTGCCATGACACCAAAAACAGTTATGACTTTTCCAACAATCAATCTTTTCAACGAATTTACTAACATCGAAATTCCGTTAGGATTATGAGCAACATCTACAATAATCAATGGAGATTTACATACAACCTGCATCCTACCTTGAAGTCCAGAATACTTTGAAATATTAGATATCCCTTTACGAATATTCTTTTCATTTATTTTAATGAATTTAAAATTTTCCTTAACATAATTAACTACCCAAATTGCAAGAATCAAATTCTTTATTTGGTATTCACCCACCAATGATAATTTAAGTCGACGATACTTTTTATTGTTCACTTTCAAGTCGATGATAGATTCTTCTAATGTTGAAAGATGTATTTTATAAGATGAAATATTATCGACTTCAATCAAAGGAGAACCATTCAATTTGGATATCTGTCTGAGACGCTGCAATGCAGAATAATTAGTCGTTCCTGTTAAACAAGGTATTCCGTGTTTGATTATACCACCTTTTTCAGATGCTATTTT
Organism: Ignavibacteriales bacterium; assembly: GCA_037441745.1. Lineage (GTDB taxonomy): Bacteria > Bacteroidota > Ignavibacteria > UBA10030 > SZUA-254 > JACQYX01. Next base: position 12,375 of record JBBIRP010000032.1, on the reverse strand, counting down.
AGTATGTGTACGACCTAGATGTTGAACGTGTTCGATTTCGATATTTGTAATAACACTAAGTACAGGTAACACTACATTTGTTGCATCCCAACGGCCGCCCATACCAGTTTCAATGACAGCAATATCTACTTTCTCATCTGCGAAATATTTAAAAGCGATCGCCGTAGTAGCCTCAAAAAACGTCGCCTTTCTTTTTTCAATCTCAGGTTTAATGATTTGTGTGTAATGGATAACTCTATCTATTGGAATATTTTCACCATTAATTCTGATTCGTTCAGTAAAATCGATTAGATGTGGAGAAGTATACAAACCGGTTTTATAACCTGCAGCAGTCAGAATTGATGCAATCATTGAAGCCGTAGACCCTTTACCATTGGTACCCGCGATATGGATCGATAAAAAACTTTTTTCGGGATTTCCCAGAAAAGCAAGTATGGCTTTTATATTTTCAAGACCTAATTTTATCCCAAATAATTGAAGATCATATAAAAATTTTATAGTCTTGTGATAATTTTTCTTAATCGTCATCAAACTTTATGTTTGAATTGCCCCAATTAATTCACGGACAGATAGTAAACTATGCTGCCCGCAATATTCAATTATACCATTCAGAACGACAATACTAGTCGCTGGATCAATAAAGTTTGCAGTACCAATTTGAACTGCAGTTGCGCCAACTAGTAAAAATTCTATTGCATCACTTGCGTTCATAATTCCACCAACACCGATTATCGGAATTTGTACTGAATTTGCCACTTCATAAACTTTCGCAAGTGCAATTGGCTTTATCGCGGGACCTGATAACCCACCCGCAATCGTCGATAACTTTGGCTTTCTCGTATTTATGTCAACTGCCATTCCAACTAATGTATTAATTAGAGAAACTCCATCAGCTCCCTCGTCAGCGACGACTTGAGCAAACTCTGATATATTTGTCACATTTGGTGTGAGTTTAATGATTAAAGTTTTTGTCGTCAATTTCCGTACACGTCTTGTAATTTCCGCAGTAGTTTCGCACTTTGTTCCAAAACTCAATCCACCTTCTCTAACATTAGGACATGATATATTTATTTCATAGCCATCAATACCATCATTGTCTTCAAGACGTTTAAGAATTTCCTCATACTCTTCTATTGTGCTGCCAGCAATATTTACTATAATTTTTGTTTTCAATTTACTTAAAATTGGTAATTTTTCCGAAATAAACCTTTCAACCCCGATGTTAGCAAGCCCGATCGAATTCAACATACCGCTCGATGTTTCCACAAGTCTTGGGGGTGGATTTCCATCGCGGGGTTTGAGTGAAAGAGACTTTGTTATAAATCCACCAAACTTTGATACGTCAACCAAATCTGAACACTCATCCCCATAACCAAACGTTCCAGATGCAACAAGAACAGGATTTGTTAAAATCAACTTCCCAATATTAACAGTTGTATCGATCATTCCTATATTTTTACAGTTTTACTATTGAATACAGGACCATCTTTGCAAACTAAGGAGTATTTGTTTTCGGAATTCATACGTTCAACTACACAACCCTGACATATTCCAATTCCACAAGCCATCATTGTTTCAATCGATAATTCACAAGGGATCTCAAATTTTTCAGCAAGCTCTGAAACTTTTTTCAACATCTGCATCGGTCCACACGCAAATATACATGTAGATTGAATCTTGTGATTTTGACTTAAACGACATTGCAATAGATCTACAACAGTTCCGTGGAATCCTTCAGAGCCATCATCGGTCGCGATGTGTACATTTATTAAATTTTTTAAAATAAGTTGCTTTGATGTTCTAGCACCGACGAATGTCTCAATTGAAACTCCCTGAGCAACCAATGATTTTGTCAATAGTGGGAGTGAAGCAACTCCCATACCCCCCGCCACCAAAATTGCATAATTATAATCACTATTGATTGTATAAGGTTTACCCAGTGGACCAATTATATCTATTTTATCAGAATCCTTCTTCTCAGAAAGAATTTTTGTTCCTCTTCCAATAGTATTAAAGAGAATTTGAATTTCGTCCCCTTCAATAAAATAAACACTGAATGGTCTTCGAAGTAATGGTGAATATGAATTATTTATTCTGACATTTACAAATTGTCCGGGTCGTGTAACTTCAGCTATTTCAGGAGATATAAAAGAAAGGACATAAATATTCTCTCCAATATTACAAACTTCGGCTATAGGACAAATTTTATGAAACATGATGATTTAAAAATTGACTTTAACCACCATCGTCAGTATCCTCAGGTTCCTCTTCTTCAGGCTCTTCTTCGTCCTGATTTGGTTCTTCATCGGGGGATTGATTACGCATTAATTGCTCTTGAGATCGTTTATTCTGATCTAACTCACCAGGGTTATTTTGTTCTTTTTTTGGTGGAACAGTTTTAGCAATACCTTGAATTTCATTTATTTTAATATACTTATCGACTGTTTTTGGATCTTCCTTAATCGCTAACTTTGGTTTCACTTCAGCAGTATAAATTGAATTTGGATAGTTTTTAATTAGTTTTTGATAAATCGAAGTGGCACTATCGTTATTGATAAAAACAACTTCCTGAATCCATCCAAGTGCATATAAAGCTTTTGCTGCTTGAGGCGAAGATGGGTATTCAATTGTTATATCCTCAAAGCATTTACATGCATTTGCAACATCACCACTATTTAAAAGTTTTTCTCCCTCGGCATATAAAGAATCGGCCGGCTCAACGCTATTATTATCAATCTTTATTCCGAGTGATCTTTTTACCTGATTTGAATATTCTGTTTGTTCATATTTGTTTAAAATAATTTTATAGAGAGAATCGACCATTAAAGAGTCATACCGTTCACGGTAAATTTCAGCCATCGAATAATAAGCCCGAGGTGCATATTTTGATTCAGGGAAATTTTCGACTAAATCCTGATAAACATATAATGCAGAATCGTATAAATTCATGTCTAACAGGAAAAGTACACCTAATTCGAATTTCGTTTGAGAAATGAGTTTTTTCAAAGAATCTAAAGATACTTTTGAATACTGGCCAGAAGTAACAACTTTTTTCTGACCATTTAGAGAATCAGCACTGATTCCCTTTGCAAGAATTGTCTCGGCATTTTCACCGCTTTGCATGTTCTCGATCTCACCATCTCTCATCGCTTTATTTACCAGTGGAGAATGTGCAGTTCGTGCTTCGAGAAGCGAATGTTCTTCCGGTAGTGGTTCTAAATCCTCATCGATAATGTCATATGATTCATCCTCTTCTTGACTGTTAACTTCAGTTATAAGATCATTTGTATCTTCCAAGGCTCGATTCTCTGAGTTCACAATTATATTCTCAACTTTAGAAATATCCTCTGCAATCTGTAATGAGTCGTTATTAATTCCAAGCAGATCAGCTTTTGTTTTGACGACTAAAAGACTATCGAACTTTATTAAATCATCATTTAACTTAAAATATCGAGTGAGATATTGGAATTTCTTTTGTGCTATCGGTGTAATCTCTGAAGATGGAAATTCTGACTTTGCCTTTTCATAAAATGATAATGCTCTCCTATAGTCTTTATAATCATTCTCATACGAAAGTCCACGTTCATAATAACTTTTAGCAGCAGCGTCAGTTTTTTTATAAACCGAATCAATTCTGTCATACATAGTAAACGCGATTATCGTATCGCTCATTCTCTTATAAGTATTTGCTATCTCAAGTTCAACCATCCCTTTTTCATCTAATCTTAGAGCTTGACCTTTTAAATTTTCTAATACCTCTAGAGCTTTTTCATGTTGACCTGAGATCGACAGCATAACACCTTCACGTAACTGTGCTTGGTATTTCTTTGTCACTGTTGGATTATAATCTTCAACTTTCTTAAATGCTTCAGCTGCTTCCCGATAATTTCCTAAACGCGATTGACATAAACCTAGTTGATATTGTGCAATAGCTAATAAAGCACCGCTTCCAGAAATATTTGTAGCTTTTTCATACACATCCACTGCGTATGTATAATCCTCCCTATCTATCTGGATTTGTCCTTTTAACATTAATGCTTCTATTATGATATCGTTCTCACCATTTTTTTCCGCATCGGGGAGCAACTCATCAATAGTCAAGATTGCATCATCGTCTTTATTGGAGTTGTATAATGCTTTTGCCTTCCATAACCGTGCAGTTAACGTCAGGTCGCTAGTTGGAAAATTTTCAATGAGTTCATTAAATTTCCTAATTGCAGACTCAGTTTCTCCTTTATACACGTATGACTTTCCAATT
>JBBIRP010000032.1:0-8088 GCA_037441745.1 Ignavibacteriales bacterium | reverse complement strand
GATAGAGCTGAATCAATTTTGAACATTTTTCAATTACCTTATCAAGTTTATCTTTAACACTTTTTGAAACATTGTATGAAGCGAAATAACCTGTATCTCTTTCCTTCTGAGGTGTCTTCTCAATTTCTCTTTCAGCATCATTAAAAAGTTTCTTTGCGTTGTAGTATGTATTAAAATACCCTGTGATATTCTCATACATAGTACAACCTGAAATGGAGATTAAGAATGCAAGAATGAATCCATACTTAGTAAGTCTACTAACATTAATTGGGAGGTTAAACATCCTTTTGATTATCTCAATCATGAACATTACCATTTGGAATAATACACAAAATTCTAAGGAAAAGCAACATTATAATGATTTAGCTTAATTTGATATTTACTCCAACATTTACTATTATTTTAAAAAACTAAAAGGGAGTTTATCATGGGAATGTTTTCACATTGTTTGAGCGGAACAACGCTCGGTATTAAAGCCCATATTGTCGAGGTTGAGACACACATTGCACCAGCATCTCACGTATTCAATGTAGTCGGGTTACCGGATAACGCAGTAAAGGAAAGTCGAGATAGGGTTTTCGCTGCTATTAAAACAACAGGTTTCAAATGGCCCGGACAAAGAATCACTGTAAACCTTGCCCCAGCAGATATTAGAAAAGAGGGCGTAGCATTTGACCTACCAATAGCGGTAGGTATCCTCGCAGCAACAAACCAAGTATCACACGATGTTCTGGATCTATTTATTCTTTTGGGAGAATTGGCTCTCGACGGTGCACTTAGACCGATACACGGTACACTTCCAATCGCAATCGAAGTGAAGAAAAATAAAATTCGGGGAATCATTATTCCTAAGGAAAACGCAAAGGAAGCTGCTATGGTCGAAGGACTTGAAGTCTATCCAATGGATTCACTACTCGAGACAGTATCCTTTTTAAACGGTGAGTATAAATTTTTAAAACCATTCCAAGTAGATGTGAACGAGATTTTTTCCACCGAACAAAAATATCCAATTGATTTTTCTGATGTGAAGGGTCAAGAGAACGTTAAACGTGCACTCGAAGTTGCGGCTGCTGGTGGGCATAATATAATCATGATTGGTCCTCCCGGTTCCGGTAAAACAATGTTAGCTAAAAGATTACCAACAATTCTTCCACCACTAACATTTGATGAAGCAATTGAAACGACGAAGATTCATTCAATTGCAGGTTTGCTTCCCCCCAACACCGCACTGATCTCGACTCGACCGTTTCGGTCACCACACCATACAATTTCAGATAGCGCTTTAGTCGGAGGTGGTACAATACCACGACCCGGAGAAATATCACTGTCACATCATGGAGTTTTATTTTTAGATGAACTACCAGAATTTGCTCGTAATGTGCTCGAGGTTCTCAGACAACCATTAGAGGATGGTCACGTAACTATCAGCCGATCAAAAATGGCGATTGACTATCCTGCCAACTTCATGATGGTCTGTGCTATGAACCCATGTCCATGTGGTTATTTTACCGATCCAACGAAAGAATGTACTTGCACTCCGTTGCAAATTCAGAAATATATGGCAAAGATTTCAGGTCCACTACTTGACAGAATTGATTTACATATCGAAGTACCTGCAGTAAAATACAAAGAGTTATTGAGTAAAGATTTCGGTGAACAATCAATGAAAATCCGTGAAAGAGTTGTAAAGGCACGTGAAATACAGATGAAGCGGTTCGCGGGACGAAAAGGAATTTACTGTAATGCTGATATGCAATCTAAAGATATTCAAGCTTATTGTAAACTTGATACGGCAGGGGAAGACTTATTAAAAATGGCGATAACTAAATTAGGACTTTCCGCTCGTGCATATGACCGCATACTTAAAGTTGGGAGAACCATTGCAGATTTAGCAAATACAAGCGAGATCAAACCCGAACACATCAGTGAGGCAATACAATATAGAAGCTTGGATCGGAATTTATGGATGCTATAAGTAGAACAATCAAGCAAAACGTTTCTATATATTTAATATAAAGATAACCTAAATTTGAATTTCTTTCTCAGCTTATTTATCTTGGCATTAATACTAATTCTAATTTAAATGCTAAAAACAATCCATCTAAATCTTAAAAATTTAAGCAAAAACTCATACGATATCATCATTGGTGCAAAACTTGGAAATATTGCAAATGAAATTGCACGATGGAATGAGTTCTCAAAATATTTCATAATAACAGATTCGAAGGTCAAGCGACTTTATGCTGATGATTTTCTGAAAAGACTTCAGAAAAATAAAACCGAAGTTTATTTGATTTCAGTGCGTCCGGGTGAAAAAAGTAAAACCCGAAAAACCAAAGAGCAAATCGAAGATAAACTTCTCAAACTTAAAGCTGATCGACATTCTTTGATCATTGCACTTGGAGGTGGAATGATAGGAGACATCGCAGGCTTCGTGGCGGCAACATTTATGCGTGGAATCTCATACATCCAAATGCCAACCACTCTTCTTTCACAAATTGATAGCAGCATCGGCGGTAAAGTAGCGGTTGATCATCCATTTGGGAAAAATCTCATTGGTGCATTCTATCAGCCAAAAAGGGTCTACATAGATATTGAAACTTTAAATACACTCACAAAGCAAGAAGTCCGAAATGGTATGGCTGAAATCATTAAGTATGCTGCGATTCTCGATGTAAAATTATTTTCGTATTTAGAGAAAAACCATTCAAAGATAACCCACCCACATCCATCTTCCATCATTCATCTCATTCATCGCTGTTGCTGGTTGAAAAAGATAATTGTCGAGAAAGACGAAAAGGAAACAGGATTGCGCCGAATTCTGAATTTTGGACATACAATTGGACATGCGATTGAATCGTCATCAAAATACAAACTATCGCATGGCGAAGCTGTTACAATTGGAATGACTATCGAAGCAAAGATTGCCGCCAAGCTTGGTATGTTAAACCAATCCGATGTAGAGAGATTGCAGAAACTGATTCAACTCTACGAACTTCCTACAGAAATTCCATCGGGAATCGATAGGGCAAAAATTATGAACTTAACTTATCATGATAAAAAAGCTCAACAAGGCCTGGTTCAGTACACACTTCTTAAAAATATTGGTAAAGCTGTTGTGGGCATTTCTGTCCCTCGAAATATTGTTGAACGAGTTTTAGCAAAATGAAAATCTGTCTCTCCATCGCTCCGAATTCAATGCAAGATGCAATCTCGAAACTTAAGAAGTATCGTCATACATCCGAACTTATCGAAGTCCGAATTGATGGAATACATGATTTGAACCTCAAGCAACTCCTCCAACAACCTCGACAAAAACTAATTATCACCAACCGAAGAAAAACAGAAGGTGGAAAATTTTCTGGATCAGCTAACCAACAATACAAAACATTATCTGAAGCAATCCGACTTGAAGCTGAGTATATTGATGTCGAGTTTAGTTGGGGAGCAGAATTTATCAGAAGGCTATTGTCTCAATCCAACGCAACAAAAATAATATGTTCCCATCATAATTTAAAAAAGACTCCTAACAATCTTGAATCTTTATACCACCAAATGCTAAAAACAGGCGCACAGATTTTTAAGATCATAACCACTGCAAACGATATCACTGATAATAAAATTATATTTGACCTCCTCGAACAATCTCGAAAAGATAAACAAAAGTTAATTGCACATTGCATGGGAGAAGAGGGTATAATCAGCAGAATACTCGGCGGTAAATTTGGTAGTTACCTAACATATGCATCTATAACGGAGGAAAGTAAGACTGCAGATGGTCAGGTGACTTACGATGAATTGAAAAATCTCTATCATGCCGATCAAATAAACAAACAAACAAGAATATTCGGACTCGTGGGAAATCCGGTTAAACAAAGCCAGGGTATTTACTTTCATAATAAATTATTCTCTAAAAAACAGCTTAATGCTGTCTATATAAACTTCTTGGTCGGTGACCTCGAAAGATTTTTTTCGACTTTTCGAGATATAATTTCGGGTCTAAGTATCACGATGCCATTCAAAGAAACCATTGTCACATTCGTCGACCAGGTAGATAGTAATGTATCAGAGTTAGGAGTTTGCAACACCGTCATCAAACAGAAAGGTACATTTATTGGTTATAATACCGATTTACAAGCAATTATCACACTTTTAATGAAAAATGTAAGTCTTAAAGGGAAAAAGGTTGTCGTGCTTGGGACTGGAGCAACAGCAAAAACGATGGCATTTGCATCAATGTTGAATGGTTCAAAAACAACGATCGTTGGCAGGAACTTGGAAAAAGCTAAAAAGATTGCAATTGAACTTGATTGTGAATATACAACACTCGATAATCTTCATTCGCTTTGCCCCGATTTACTAATGAACGGAACTTCTGTTGGAATGAATGGGAGCGATCGGAAACGAATTGTCCCGAAAAGTTTTTTAAGAAAAAATATGATAGTCTTTGATGCGGTATATAATCCCGTTACGACACCGCTACTTCAGGATGCAGCTCAAACTGGGTGCAAAATTATTACTGGATTAGAATTATTCGAAAAGCAAGCAAAACTTCAGTCAAAACTTTTCGTCGATAGCATAAAATGAGTAAAGAATTAAGAACTATTCGACCTATTAATTCGGTTAATGCAGAGATTCAACTTCCTCCATCCAAAAGTTACACTAACCGCGCTTTAATCGTAGCTTCACTTGCGGATGGCACATCCATCATCCATCATCCATCAAAAAGCAACGACTCGATGCTGCTAATTGATGCATTAAGAAGATTTGGGATCGAAATAAAAGAAAATCAAGATAGTCTGGAAGTAATTGGATCTAATGGAAAACTAAAAGCACCATCACAAGAAATATTCGTTGGAAATGCAGGAACCACAATGCGATTTCTTGCATCGCTTGCATGTTTAGCTGAAGGTGAAACAATTCTGAATGGAGATGAGCAAATGAACAAACGACCTATCAAAGATCTAATCGAAACACTGAAAGCTAATGGAATTAAATGCACATCTCAAAACGGATTTCCACCCGTAAAAATAGTCGGCGGAAATTTCAACGGTGGTAAAATTAATATCGAAGCTTCAACTAGCAGCCAATTTGTATCATCGATATTGCTCACATCACCTTATGCAAAACGATCTGTAATACTACATGTAAACGGTGATATAAGTTCCATGCCATTTGTTGATATGACCCTCCATGTCATGAGGTCTTTCGGAGCTAACATCGAGACGATAGACACGAATATATTCAAGATAGATAATCAGCAAAAGTATATCGGACATGAATTTGAAATTGAACCCGATGCGACCTCTGCTTCATACTTTCTAGCAGCAGCTGCAATTACAAACGGATATATAAAAATTTGCAATCTTTCTACAGAATCGCTGCAAGGCGACATTCAATTCATTTCAATTCTATCAGAAATGGGATGCAGCGTCATTAGACATCAAGATTGCATAGAAATACGAGGTGGCAAGCTACACGGAATCGAAGTCGATATGAAATCCATGCTAGATTGTGTTCCGACACTTGCTGTTGTGTCTGCATTTGCAAAAGGTACTACAGTTATTAAAAACATCAGACAACTCCGATATAAAGAAACCGACAGAATTTCAGCTATCGCATCTGAACTAACTAAAATAGGAGTTAAAATAGAATTTGATGAAAATGAACTCATAATTCACCCACGACCACTTCATGGTGTAACAGTCGAAACATATAATGACCACCGAATTGCAATGAGCTTCGCAATTGCTGGACTTCAAGTTGAAGGTATTAAAATTAAAAATCCAATGTGTGTGTCGAAATCGTTTCCGACCTTTTGGGAAGAGTTTAAAAAATTAGAGGTTTGAGTATGGCAGGAAATACATTTGGTACATTCTTCAGAATTACAACATTCGGTGAAAGCCATGGTAAAGCAGTAGGGGTTGTAATTGATGGTGTCAAACCTAATATAAAAATCTCTGAGAAAGAAATTCAAAGAGAACTATATCGGCGACGCCCCGGTCAAAGCAAGATTACAACTTCACGTAACGAAACAGATCAGGTAGAAATATTAAGTGGGGTTTTTGAAGGTAAAACCTTAGGTACACCAATTTGTTTGTTGATTTGGAACAAAGATCAAAATTCAAAAGCATATAATGAATTAAAAGATATACTCAGACCCGGACATGCTGGATTTACTTATCTTTCAAAATACGGTATCTATGACTATCGTGGCGGCGGCAGAGCTTCGGGAAGAGAAACAGTCGGACGAGTTGCAGCTGGAGCAGTTGCAAAAAATATACTTAAAAAACAAGGAATTAAAATCTTTGCATATACAAAAGAAATTGGTAATATCTCAGCAAAAAGAATTGACCTAAATGAAATTGAAAACAATTTAGTTCGCTGTCCAGACCCTGTCGCGGCGAAGAAGATGGAAAGGAAAATTTTACAAATTAGCAAACAAGGCGATTCGATTGGAGGAATAATAGAAGCCGTTGTGAAAAATTGCCCACCAGGTCTTGGCGACCCCGTATTCGATAAACTCGAAGCTGATATTGCAAAAGCTCTGATGTCAATTCCGGCTATTAAAGGTTTCGAAGTAGGTTCAGGTTTCGGTGTATCAAAGATGAAAGGTAGTGAACATAATGACGAATTCTTCAAAGACAAGAAGACGGGAAAAATCCGAACTAAGACCAACAATGCAGGAGGAATTTTAGGAGGTATCTCTACTGGTGAAGATATTATCGTCCGTATAGCTGTCAAACCAACATCTTCGATCAGTCTCAAACAAAAAACAGTGGATTTAAAAGGTAAAAATAAGAATATCAAAATTGGAGGAAGACACGACCCTTGCATATGTCCAAGAGTAATACCAGTAGTAGAATCTATGATTGCAATCGTCCTTGTCGATCATCTTATGAGGAAGGATGCGCTGGGCATAACTAAAAAAAATAAATATTAACAAGCGAGTTGACTTTTTCAAAATAAAATGCGATAATAAATAAAAGTGAGAATATATCAATAATTTTCAAGGAGATATCATGCAAAAATATTTGCTTCTTTTTATGCTGCTGGGACAATTTGTATTTTCTCAACAGCATTTAATCATATCACCGAATGGTGATGTAATACCTTTAAAAAAGGGAGATAATGCAGTTCAGATAATGAATAAATACAATAGAACTACATTTAATACATCCGGGACTTGTACAAATCAATTTACATTTGGATACCCGATGGATATTTATCCACCCACAATTAATCACGTAATGGCTCACAAAGATGTATTGGGTCAATGGTTTGTAGCAAAAGCAAGTGGGACTATAGATACAATTTTTTGGTGGGGAGGTACGGGAAATAGCGCCAAAGATTCTTTAGTTCTATTACGTGTACATGAGTCCCACATCGGACCAACGTACGGTCCTGGGATACGACCAGGACCATTTCCACCACCTTGTCAAAGTTGGGGATATTGGCAAACCACGAATGATGCTGATAATGGTATTGCTGCTTTTATTGATGATTTGTCTCCTGGGGAAGATACAACATGGTTTTCAACTATCCGTGATCCAGAAGATAAATTACCTGATACACGTCCACCATTCGGGTTAGAATTATTTGGTTCAGGGGGGTTCCCAATTGTACATAGACCGGGCTTGAATAAAGCAGACTTGGAGGGAACTGGTGTACCTCCTGAAGTGCAGATAAATGATGTTTTCTTCATATCATTCAGAATAAATTCGATTAATCAACATGTCATAAATAATCCAGACCTAAGTACTTGGACTGGTTTTTATGCATGGGATGGCGGTATCGTTAATACCAGTGATGAAAATTATCCATCACGGAATTGGAAATTCTATGAACATGATTCGGGACCATCGAACTGTGCAGGAGACAAAAAAGAAAATGTTAAACGTGGTTGGGTAGCTCGCGGCAATTTCACTTATGATGATACACTAGCTGTTGCGGCTGTTAATATATGGTACTCAATGACAGTAACCACTAATGTTCCGCCACTAATAAAAATTGTTGAAGATGGGGAACCCAATACAACATTTTCCACTGGTCCCCTAACCGTAACATACGAGATATGGGACTGTGATC
>JBBIRP010000031.1:12635-15100 GCA_037441745.1 Ignavibacteriales bacterium | reverse complement strand
GTGAAAACTTAGATAAGCTGAAAAAACAATTGGTGTAAAAACAAAAACAATCAAATGAAATAACGAAGGTAATAAAAATGTGTAAGCAGTGCCGATTGATTTCCTTTCTTTGCGATTCGCATTAAGGTATAATAACGATGCACCTATTAGCGAACAAATTGATACCCCGATTAAAAATTGAAAAATCTCTGAGTGAGATTTTATTGTTTTAAAACTGTATTTTTCATGAGCTCGAATATTTTCAAGTTCCTTATCGACTCGTTTTGCATACTCGGTCATTGTTTGATGGAGTGGTTTATTGTTCAACATCACTTCATCAACAGCATCTTGAAGCGTCCATTCGATTTCACTGAAACGTTCAACAATAGAACCCCAGGGTTGTCTGCAATACTGGACTTCGTCTAAGAATACTTTTTCCATTCCTGTCGTATCATTTGCTACTGCTTCATATGCAACTTTGATATTCGCCGGAATTTCTAAATGTGAAACTGATCGAATACGGCAAGCTACTTCGCCTGCCATGAATTCAGCTAATAATACAGCTTCTTCAGGATGTTTGGTACTAATAGGCACACACCAACCTGATTCGTACATGACGTTCACTTTATTACCACCCGGAAAACGGGGTAGGTGAGCCACCCCAATATCTAGTGATCCTTCTTGATGGTATTTGATGAACTTGGGCATTCGCCAATGACCATCGAGTATCATTGCAATCTGTCCGTTTGCAAAAAGTGATGAACTTGTACCAGTTTTCTCTGCTTGAACCCAAGTACCCACATCAGGTGCGACTTTAAATTTGTTTCTGAGATTAATTAAAAATTCTAAAGCACTTTCTGTCTCTGGTGTATTTAGATAACCAGTTGAATAATAACCCTTCCCTTCAAGGACATCCCCTCCCGCCGACCATACCCAAGGGATCCAATAAAAATAATAATTGGTAAATGCAGTTCCATATTGTTCTGGTATATGATCTCCGTTGAAATCTTTTGTTAACTTTAATGATATATTTAAAAATTCATTCCAATCCCATGTTGATGATGGATATGGTATATCAGCATTATCAAATAATCTCTTATTAAAATAAATGACCAGTGGTGTAAAACCTTTTGGGAAAGCATAAATTGCTGATCCTCTCCGAGCGATTGAAAAGACATTTTCAAACCATTGCGTTGTATCAATATTCAATCTTGAAATGTATGGTTTTAAATCTAATAAGATATTTTTATTTGTGAATGTCGGTATAAGTTTTGAATCCAAAAGAAATACATCAGGCGGATCATCAGCAGCCAATGTGGTCAATAATTTTTCTTCGTACTGGTGACCTGGGTTTGGTTCATACAATACATCGATTTTAGGATATCGTTCTTTGAACGCTTCAACAGTTTTTTTATCAATTATAATCTCATCTGTTCCCGCCCAATCGACAAGTCGGAGTGTAATCTTTGTTTGAGTTAATGCAGTATATATGGATAACAAAATAAAAATAGCTAGATACTTAAAAATGCTCATATTGTTTGAGCTTCGGCCGGCGGAATTGCTAAATTTTTTAAATCGAATATATTTGCACCATCATCTGATGATGCTAAATAAATAGTAATTGAATGGCCAATATTTCTCTGATATTCAGTTCGCAGACGTTCGACAATCGTATTAATTGCATCTTGTTTTGCCAAACATATCACACTTCCACCAAAACCCGCACCTGTCATCCTCGCACCATAGACACCATCTATTCCAAGAAGAATATCAACACATACATCTAATTCCCTATTGCTAACTTCATAATCATCGCGTAAACTTTCATGTGATTCGATCATAAATTCCCCAAACTTTTTATAATCATTATTCTCAAGTGCCCGGACACTTGCAAGGACTCGCATGTTTTCAGTGACAACATGCATTGCTCTTCTCATTGAAATTGAAGATATGCAATCATCAGCTTCGCTCAACTGCTCAAGGGTAATATCTCTTAGTGAATTTATGGTTTTATATTTCTCATTTAATTCATTTACAGCTTCCACACATTCAAGCTGACGTTGGTTGTAAGCAGAATTTCTTAATTCTCGTTTTACACCGGTGTCGCAAACTACAATCTTGAGTTGCTCAGGGAAAGAGATATATCTATACTCTAACGACTCGCAATCGAGAAATAATGCATAATTTCTTTTACCCATCATTGATATAAATTGGTCCATTATGCCGCATTTAACCCCGACAAAGTTAGTTTCTGCTAACTGTGACATTTTTATCAAATCAATATGTGACAATCCCAAACTATTTAATGTATTGAATGCGATAGCACTTGCTACCTCAAGAGCAGCAGACGAACTTAATCCCGCTCCGATGGGAATATTACCGCGTATACAAAAATTCGCCCCTTGTAATTTGAATCCATTATTTTGAAATACATATGCAACACCTTTTGGATAATTCGACCAAAGTGCTGTTGAATCATATTCAAG
>JBBIRP010000031.1:11851-12625 GCA_037441745.1 Ignavibacteriales bacterium | reverse complement strand
TGAGAGTGAAGTACTAACTGAAGCTTGAAGATCAACGGTATGTAAGTACAACATTTTATCTCTTCTATTTCCAATGGCTATAATAATCGACCTATCAATTGCAATTGGTAGAACATATCCTAAATTATAATCAGTATGTTCACCGATCAAATTAATTCTACCCGGAGCTGTGATGATATAAGAAGGTTCGCTTCCATAAATTTTCTTATAACGTCGGATAGTATCGTCGATTAATTGCATTTAATGGGATATTGAAAATAAGTCATTGCATGAAATGATGAGAGAATCTCAATTATATATCTTTCTCCATTTACACTCCCATTGCAGATTTTCTGCTCGAATTATTATTTCGTCACCATTTCTGACAGCTTTAGCGCCAGTAGCCCCACTGAATGCAATCTTACCGCCAATCTTCGCAGGCATAACTAAATACTCAATTGGAGCATATGTTTTTTCATCAAAATCTTCACGTTTGAATTTTGTTATCCATGTTTTACTATCTACCGGTTCAATTGAGACTGTCACTCTCCCCCATCGAGTTGGTGAGTAGGTAAGTATGATAGGTTTTTGTACTTCCATTTCTTGTAGTCCTATGCCATACAATAAGAGTAAATTTTTTTCATCTTCTAATATCATCATATGTCTAAGATACCTTATGCATTCTGCACTTGCCCAGTTGTGAGGCATATCTCCTATATATTGAAAATCAATAGCATCTTTCAATGATTGCTCTTCTCGCCATGCATATAGCGGAGAAGCATGATTAAGAAAACC
>JBBIRP010000031.1:0-11841 GCA_037441745.1 Ignavibacteriales bacterium | reverse complement strand
GTAAAATGTTTTACGTGCAAGTTCAGTCTGTTTCATCCATAGATAAACTTGTGCTAAGATCGCCGCATTGTAAGGCCAAACAGCGTTATCAGTTAACCAACCTGTCTCGCTTGGTATATCTTCTTTAACTACTGTCTCCATAAGTTTTAGATGTCCGCTCACAATTTTATTATCGCGTTTAAACAGCACCCCGGGAAATATCGCGTGAGATAAATAAATTTGTGCAGCCTGCGGTCTTGGCTGCTTCCGTTCATCACTCTCTTGCCATTTAGGATCAGACTGCATTAACATGGGTAGATATTCAAATCCTTTTGGATGTTTTTTCATCTCCAATTTTGTCGAATCCGTAAAAGCGAACCATAACTCGCCAAAGAAATCTCTTAATTCGATTGCCTTTTGTAATTTTAACCTCCAAGCAGTCTCTTTCAATGCTTTCAATGCAATTAAAGTCCAGAGAGTATTAGTATACTCTTCTCTAATGCCACCAATACCACTATCTCCATAACCACGCGGTAATAATTTATATTTTCCATTCGATGTACCATCATTGAGTGCATTGTTTTTTAAATCTCGTAACGCCATCATAGCTTTGAAAGCATCAGGATAAAGTTCATTAAAGTAAGTCCAATCCTGAGATAATTCTGCTTGACGAATTAAGGAGAATACCGCCACCGCAGTATCCTTCCAATGTGCTTCACCTGCACCAGCTTTAAAAAATCCTTTTTCGTCTTGCATGTTCCAAATTACTTCCAAACCCTCCTGAGCTTCCTTGTCGTATCCCATGTATCGGGCTGCCTCAAGTAAGAAATGTCCATCAACAATCCATAAACCTCGGTACACTGTAGGACCAACTTGAAATATCTTTTTCCCATTTTTTATCTCCCTTGCCTCAACAATATTTCTTGCAGAAGCTATTTGGAACGATCTATATGGCTCTTCAATGTACCAATTAATTTTGCCTTCGATTGGCTTCCATGACTGCCAAAATTTTCTCGTCTCTCTCAGTAGATCGTCTTCATCATTAAAACCATCTTCAATCCTATCGAAATCTTGTCCTTCTTGAGGAACACGAACAAAATATTTTATTGATTTATTTAATTTCGCAACAGCAGTTTTCAGCTGTAAGCGACTCATCTCTTCATTAACTACAAATTCTGCTTGGGAATTTATAGCTATGAAAACTTTCTTATCTGAATCATCAAAATGTACAATCGAATAATCCTTTTTTTGAGACATTACAAATTTGCTCTTTGATTTAATCTGAAGTTCTAAATTACATTCAACGTCTTGCTCAGATTTTGGCGTAATTTCAATGATCATATTATCAACACGACCTTCATCTTTAGCCCGAGTTGCAAAAGATATGAGCTTGACATTCAATTCGTCACCAGCAAGTAATGTTGTAATGATTGGAATAGAGGGAGATTCCAATTTTTGTTCTATATACTTAAGCGGCTCTCTATCCTTAATTCCAACTGAGATAATATGTGGAAAATATTTTTCATCTTTTCCAATCCCTTCATGACCATAGCGAAGGTCACCATTTTTCCCAACCAAACTCTTGAATGGATCATCAGGGAAACAATAGGTTGTCTGCCAATCACGAGGTGCGTAGCGGAAATCAGCAACATCTATAGTTATTCCACTTTCAGTTTTTTTCGGAATGCTTTCTTTTTGAAAATCAGTCGATGTTAATGATTTCATGATATTCCTTCCAATTGTAAATACACCTACAGTGGCGCCTAATTTTGTTAAAAACTCTCTTCTTGAATTTTTCATTGATATCCTTATTCAAATAAAACAAATATTACTTCTAAATAACGTATTTTCCAAAATGTTCATCAATCTTCATCAGTGGTATCTTTTGGATTCCTCTGTAACTCTTCGAGCTGTTTCATCATTTTTTCCATGTCTATATTCATTCCCGGATTATCTTTATCCTGTTCGGTATGTTTTTGTTTTTTCACGCCAGACTCTTTACCCATTTCTTTTATAATTTTTTCCATATCGAACTCAAGTTTCTGTTTCGTGTATCCCTTTGGAACATCAAAAGTAGAAGTTGGAATGGATTTCGACTCTATTTTTGTAACTTCTTGTGTTTGCTTAACTATTCCATCTTCCATCGAGATTATTTTCAAAGGAAATATTTTTAAAGCTTCAAGTTCTTTTTCCCAACCATTCGAACTTGATTCAGTTTCTCTCCCTTCAATGTGACCAAATGACTTTATAAGGTTACTATAAAAATCACCTAACTTCGAAGTACCCCATAATTGAGTAACTTCATTATCTTCCTCGACGATAAACTCTTCACATGGATAACCTAAGATTGCTTCCCTCTTACCTGTCTTTTTAATTTTCACATCACTCTTTTCAGTTTTTCCAGAAGATGTTTGTTCATCATTCAAATCATATTCGAGATAAACTTTGTCAGCATCATTTATTATCCAGAGTACTTTTTTATCCCCACGAAAAATGAATTTGCTCTCTATATTTTCTTTATCCTCAGCTTTTATATTCGCTGCCATTAGATTCTTCTTTACCATCATCGTATACAGCATTTGATTTGTCTTTCCATTATCTTGCATCGTCACTTTCATATCAATTGTACCTTCGAATTGTGCTATAGAAATTCCGGAGAGTGATGCAAACATTAAAAATATTATGTACATTGTCATATACATCGTATTTACTCCTCTTTTTTTAGAATGTTTTATTTTATACTGCCTTTATTTCAGATTGAAATCCAATAGCTTTGTGTGTACCATCGCAGAATGGCTTATTTTTACTTTGACCACATCGGCAAAGCCATATTGTTCGTTTACCTTTTAAATCAAATTTGTTACCGTTCTGGTCACAAACTTCGAATTCACCTTCAACCTGAATGCTACCATTAGTTTTTACTGTGATTTTTGTTGACATATTAATTAGTTCCTTTTAATTTTATTAGAAATAATACTAAACTTAATACGCAAAATCAAATTACCTTTTATTAGGTGTTGGAAAAGAGAAATCCTCAATCGAGTATTTGCTCTTTACCGATTCTAAAAGTGTTGGAATATTTAATTTTAACTCAGCTTCTTCGATCTCTTTGATATTCGACCATGTATCAGGTTTCCTCGGAGCAAGAAACGAACAGCAGTCATCGTACGGTTCTTTCGATATGTCATAAGTTCCAATTTTTCGTGCTAAAGTTATTGTTTCTTCTTTATCGTTACCAGAAAGTGGGCGAAGTATTGGAAGCGTTGAGACATGATCGATGTTTCTTATATTCCGGAGAGTCTGTGAAGCAACTTGTCCCAACGCTTCTCCAGTTACAAGGGCTTCTGCTTTCTCCACTCGAGCAATAGCTTCGGCTATCCGAACCATCATTCGCCTGTAGAGAATTACTCTCAAGGGCATGGGAGTTTGAACAACAATTTCATTTTGAATTTCTGCAAACGGAACTAAATATAATTTCGAACTAAATTGGTACCGCGTCAATATTTCGACTAATTTTCTGACCTGATCTATTGAATTCTGACTTGCATAAGGAAAACTATGAAAATGGACAAAAATTACATTCGCACCACGTTTTATCATCTGCCATGATGCTACAGGTGAATCAAATCCTGCAGATAAAAGTGAGATAACCTTACCGCTTATACCAGTAGGTAATCCACCTGCTCCTTGAATTTTTGTTCTATATATAAAAGCAGAACCATCAACTATCTCAATGAAAATAGTCTCGTCAGGATTTTTTAGATTTGCATGTACATTGAACCTTTCACAAATCGCAGCCCCAACTTCTGAATTTATTCCCATAGAACTGATTGGAAAATTTTTATCCGGTCTTCGAGCATCAACTCTGACGGTTTTAAATTCGATCCCCTCTAACAAAGATATTGATGCATTGACAATTGATTCAATATTTTGTTCGACCTTTACACCGACACATATATTAGCTAGACCAAATACATAACCTAATCTGTTTATGATTGTTTCGACTTCTGATGGTAAATTAATATTAATCACAAATCGCCCATAGCCTCCAGTTATTGATAGAGGTTGCATTATATCTGCAAGGACCTTACGAATATTATTTAATAACCGCTGTTCGAAATAGCGACGGTTTTCACCTTTCAAAACAATTTCATGATGATGAACAATAATGACGGGCTGCATAATGTAAGATAATTAATTTATCGAATTGAAAAAAACAGAAATGTTTTAATATTTAAAATTCATAGAAATAATTATTTGTCTGTTATTTTATTAAAAGCATCTTCTTGGCTTGGCTGAATCGTATAGAATGAACACCAAAATATAGTAATCAATATCAGGGAATGTATGCTTACATACTTGACTATACGAATCAGTGATAATATATAAACCTGTATCAAGTCCTATTAATAAATACTTACCAAACTCATTCGTATGAATTACAAGATTAAGTTTCCCTGTAACCTATAATGGCCAATTTGGCAATTGTTTACCTATAAATTCTTCGTAGTGACCGTTTTTATAGACATCTTCGAATACAAATCCATTTAATGAAGCACGAGAGGTTGTAAATTTCCAAGGTGGAGACCAATTTGTATCGTTTATCATACAATCTTGTAAACCTACTTTCCAATAATATGTTTTTCCTGGGAATAAATGGTTAATCGATAATGATTTATTATAAGCATCTACGTTATACTCGCTTTTATTTAAAAACATTGAATCAGTAGATACATATAAGATTGATTTGAAAAAATTTAAATTATTTCTAAAATCCCATTTTAAATCTATTGGATGAAAACCATTTGATGATTGCCCCAGTGGGACATGTAGAACGCCATTCACGGGACTAATCAACTTAAAATTAGCGTCGCAAAAATCTTGCAGCACAAAAATGCACCCAGGATAGCTCGTGGTAAAAGCTTTTACGAAGTCTATCATATATGTATCCATAATTCCATATTCACATGAACGCCCCATAGTAGTCCAATTTGCTCCTCCATTATTTGTTTTAATGATTCCGTAGGAACCACCCGCTATACCATAATTATAATTAAAAAATGAAACGCTGTATATTGGAAAGGAACGATTTTGATATTGTAGAGTTCAACTATATCCTCCATCTGTTGCCCGGGAAATTGAGCCACCAGAACCAACCACAGTTCCAATTAAATTACTTGTGAATGAGATCGCCATTATTATCTATTGGTAAATCGGAATAAAGTCATGATTGTCCACCATACGAAGTAATCAGAACTTTCCCACCTTCACATCCAATAAAAGCGTGAGCTTCATCGGGATATGCAATACAAATATTGGATAGTGTAAATCCACTTGAATATTCATACCAACTCACCCCCGCATTTGTGGTACGTAGAATAACACCGTTATACCCTACGATCAAACCATTCAAAGAATCAGCAAAGGATATATAAGTTAATGTTGTATAATATAGACTGCTAATACTCCAATGATATCCCCCATTATCTGATTTCAAAATATAACTCCTTGGATCACCCGACCTATCATGATAACCTGATTGCTATCTATCATCCATACAGAAACTTATGTTGATGGAAGGTTTTCTGCCAATTTAATCCAATTTTTTTCCACCATCTGTTGTTCGGATTATATTACTATAATTCCCAATGATAATTCCCTTATTAGAATCTGCAAAAGATATTTTGCCAGACTCACATATTGGTACCGAATCTTTATATACGCCTCATTGCATATTTAGAAGACCTGTTGCACAAAAAATCATTGAACAAAAAATGAATACAGACACAAACCTATTAATATGCATCATCGCTGAAAGAGTATAATGATGGAAAGAATTACTGATTGGGTAATTAAATTCCATTTTAGAAAAGTCCCATTTGCGAATGATTGCTTTCAACATTTATCCCTCTAATTAATGTCAGGATAAGCCTCGCGAATTATTTATTAAAAGTCAATTTTTTTAAAAAAGAATTATAAGTAAATCATTCAACTACACCCAACCCAATTCTATATAATTTTGGAATGGTAAACTCCATACTCGAATCGACACTGCGCCCATTTGGAGTTAGTAAACCAGTATCGAAGACAGAGCGAATTCCCTCGTCACCATTTGGATCTAAATTCTCAAAAAGTTTATATAACTCATCACGAGTAAATTTTATTTTCGAACTACCCCGAAAAACATCAAAATGTTTTGCAAGGTGTGGAAATTCGGAATAAAGGTATGTATCGCAACGATAAATGGAAAGTTGTGCAAAAGCTTCCTGCAGCGCTTGCGAACTTATTATGCGTGAGGAGCAATGTTCTCCCTCTCTGCGATTTATCTCAATTTGTTTCTCGACAGCAAGATTACCGAGGTGTATCTGCTCCCTCGGATAAACATTCGACATTCCATCAGTAAGATTTCTTAACATCCAAGTATGCAAAAAAGGTATATCAGGATCTACGTTATCACTTCCCATTGTTGATTCAAATATTGTGTAAAAATATTTTAAGACATCTTCTTCACTACCATTTATTATATCCGCTACTGTGACTGGGTCACCTGTCATCTCTTCACAATAGTCTCTCACAATTGGTTCCGCAACTGCACGAGAAACGAGTAACTTTAATAAAAGCGAATCTGTCCATTTCATTTCACTCGTATAACTTACAAGGTGCGACTTGTTTACAATTCTTAACTGTCGATATATATCAGACCTCAAGAATATTTTGAAGTGTATACTTTTAAATCTATTACTCTGTTCTATCAAAAGTTGAACAAGACCAGTTATGGATGATTTTAATTTATCAAAATCATCAATGAAAAGAAGATCAAGTTTATCCAACATCAACCAGGCAATGCAATGAATTTCCTGGAGTAATGAATCAATCTTATCCAGAACAGCTGTGACGCTCATACCGGTTTTACGTTTAAATTCTTCAGAAAGTAGTAATTGCATCGGTTCACTCTCACGCTTGTCTCGAATTTTCGGTTTGACGATTTGCATCACCCTTTGCTTGAGTCTCCCAACTGTACTTTTTTCTTGTCCAAGACCTAAATCATTTACAACTTGTTGAATTATTTTATATGTTTCTTTTAATTTATCGCTTTTACTTTTCGAGACTATTTCCTTAATCTTTGGGTCATCAGCTATAATCGCTACAGTTTTTAATCCAATTATCATCAGCCAGAAATAGCGGAATTCATCAATAGAATCAGATTTCATATCGCGAAATTCACTACCGTAGACGTATTCCTCGTTATACAAACCATACACCGGGATACAAAAAACGTCAGTATATTCTTTAGGTAATAGCGGTCGAAGCTTTTCTTTATCGGTACACAATAAACGGAAAGCAGCACTTTTACCTGAACCTTTACTTCCAAGCACAAGCGAATGCTGCGGTTTAAGAACATGACGCAACATATCTGTACCAATAAAACAATTTTCGAAACGAGTATCAGATTCTGCATCCACCCTGCCGAAATTCAATGCGGCTAAAACCTTATGAGGCTCCAATTTTTCTTTACTTTCTTTATCCACAATTAGAATATAATCTTTTCTAAATAATTTTCATACATATTATTTATTTAGCTATCCATTCAGGTGTTATTACAACATCGATCCTTCTGTTTTTTGCCCTGCCTTCTTGAGTATCATTGCTTGCGATTGGTCGGCTTTCACCATAACCTTGATGTTGTATCGGTATTTCGACATTCATATTTGCCATCAGATATTCGGCTACAGCTTTCGCACGCCGCTCGGAAAGCGTCTGATTGAGTTGATCACTCCCTTGAGAATCAGTATGGCCTTCGATCATAACGGTGCATTTGGGAAATTTCCTTATCGCTTCCTGGACTTTACTTAAAAGGGGATAATACTGAGATTCAATGATATCTTTTCCCACCGGGAAAGAAAGGCCATATAAACGTATAATTATATTATCTCCTTCTCGGATTACGTTTCCTTCTTCTTCTTCAAAAAGCAAACTAATTTTTCGAATCGTCTCTTCTTGTTCATGTTTAAATAGTAATTTCCTTTGGAGTTCTTTTCCTTCATCTTGTAACTTCTTCTCAGCATCGCTCAGTGTCCCCAATCTTTGCGCCATCATATCAACTTGCTGTTTCAGATTATCAATTTCAGCATCCTTCTGTTTAATAATTTCATTGGCTAATCTCAATGAGTCAGCATTTGCAGTCATATTTGCATCACGTTCTTTTAATACCCTTAATATTTGCGCAACAGCTCCTTCGATTCCATTATCCAAACGAACAGCAAATCCCAAAGCATTCGCAATGCTTTTTACCTTGTTTTCGGATTCGAGTAAAACATCTTCCAATGTTTTCTTATCATTTATTAATTGGGTAATTTTCTGATGTAAATAGATAGCATGCGACGCTTCAATTTTGGATTCCTGAGCGAGCTGCCGAGCTTCATCAGTATCATAACGATTTTGTTTAAGCAGAGCATCAACTTGATTAGCAAGTCGCCATGCATTCTGTAAAGTTTTTTGTGCATTATCTTTTACATCCATTTGATCAGCTTTAAGGAGCAGTTCTCTTGCTGGTGCTAAGAAGTTTGTCTTTATTGCCTCTAATTCTGCTGCTCGGTAAGTTGCTTCTGCTTCTTTTGCTTTTTCTTTTGCATCACTGAGTTCCCCATTTTCAAGTTCTTCAGCTGCGTTGAGTAATTGCTTCTCAGCTTTATTCCATAAATTAATCGCATGCTTTTGTGCATTAGCACTATCTGCGTCGGTTCGAGCTGCTATCACTGAACTAAAAGTCACCTCAGCTAATTTACAAACATCAAGAGCTCTGGCAAAATATGCTTCAGCATTTTTAATACTTTCCCGTATGTCTTCTAATTTTTTTCCTCGTTTGTAATAATCATTAGCTTCATTATAATATTTCATTGCACTACTGAAGCTTAAAGGAGCAAACATACTCCCATTTTTTCCCTTTACCTTATTGTAAAGATCATCAACATTGCCAAAGAGTTGATTACGTAAATTCTCCTGCGAGAACAGATTGATAGATAAAGGAAAAAGAAGGTAAGCTAATAAAAACACTCTCAGTAATTTCATAAACATTCCTTTTTAATATTTTTCATATATTTGTTAAAATATATATGGATTAAAGTTGTTGATCAAATTTTTAGTAATAAGCTTCCGACAATAAACTGACAGGGTGCAACACTCTCATTCTTAAACCATATTTTCTAATGCCAAATTGAAGTTGAAGATGACATCCTGGATTTGCTGTAATTAAAACTTCAGCGTTTGTTGATTGAATGTTTCTCATTTTACGTTCGAGTATTTTCATCGAATCATCAAACCTAACAATGTTGTATATCCCTGCACTTCCACAACACCATGATGATTCGGGTAATTCAATGAACTCAATTCCTGGAATAGATTGAATTAATCTCCTTGGTTGTTGACTAATCCTCTGTGTATGAACAAGATGGCAGGCCTCATGATATGTGACTTTTCTTTTCAAAGGCCTTGGTTCTCTTGTCAGGCCAACTTCAATTAAGAATTCCGAAATATCTCTTACCTTCATTGAGAAATCGCTTGCCCTTTTTTTGAAGGCATTATCATCAAATAAAATTCTTCCATATTCCTTCATAAAGGCGCCGCATCCTGCTGAATCAACGATTATTGAATCAAAATTAAACTTCTCAAAATATTCAATATTTTTACGTGCAAGTTTCTTAGCAAATTCAATTTCCCCATTATGCGCGTGCAACGAACCACAGCAATTTTGATTTTTCGGTATAATAACTTCAAACCCATTTAGTAATAAAACCCTCACAGCATCACGATGAACTTTTGAAAAAGCAACATTCATGATACAACCAGTTAAAAATGCAACTCTGCTTCTGATTCCCTTTTTTATTGATAAAATTTCTGAAAACTCCTCATCAAAATATCTTTCGTCCACCGTCGGAAGTAGCTGATGCTTATAATGCAATTTATCTGAAAATACTTTTAATATATTTGATTGCTCTACAGCATCTCTCAGTCCACTCTTCTGATACAATTTCAAAAACCTGAATACTCTCTTTGTTCTCTCGGGTGATGTCAAGATATAATTAAGAAATATTTTTTTAAATATGCTGATGTTGATAGGTTCTTGTTTTTTCTCTTTAATGATATTTCGTGCTTCCTCAATTAGTTCGCCAAAATGTACACCTGCAGGACAAGCAGTTTCACACGCTTGACAATCCAAACAAAAATACATCTCATCGACAAACAATTTCGATAAAGGTAGTTGATCATTTTGTATTGATTGAATTAATTTAATTCTTCCTCGTGGAGATGATTCTTCTCTGAGATCAAGATTGTACGTAGGGCAGGTGGGTAAACATAATCCACAACTAAGACATTTGTTGTAGACATCATCCAGATATTTTTTTTGAAATTCGGTTAATGCCATGAACGTCTTTTTAAAAATGGAAAAAGGATTGCTCCAGTTATAAAACCGCCGATATGTGCCCACCACGCAACACCGCCAGCATCAGCTCCAATACCGAGAGCGAACATACCACTCAGGATTTGCATCATAAACCAAAAACCTAAAAAAATAAAAGCCGGTAATTCAATAATTTCAAAAAAGAAAAATATTGGAACAAGCGTAACAACTTTCGCATGTGGAAACATAAACACATATGCACCCAATACACCTGCTATAGCACCACTTGCTCCAACCATCGGTACTTCCGATTCAGGGAAAACGTAAATTTGTGTAAATGCAGCTGCAAATCCTGATAGTAAATAAAAAACAAAATACTTAAAATGTCCAAAACGATCCTCGACATTATCACCGAAGATATGCAGAAACAACATGTTGCCAATTAAATGCATCCAACCTCCATGTAAAAACATAGAGCTTATTAATGGTATGAAAACTCCAGCTCCGAAATCCAATGAACGGATATTGAATAAAAATTCCGAGGGGACGAGCCCGAAATAAAATATTAATTTCTGCATTCCTTTACCCATCGAGATTTCAATCAGAAAGACAAAAACATTAATACCGATAAGTAAATAATTCACAATTGGAAAAGTTCGAGTTGGATTTGAATCACGAAGCGGGATCATTTAATAGGGTTTTATTAAAATTAAACAAGAAGAAAATATATCTATACCTACTCAAAGTTGTTTATCAAACCATTTAATGACATCACCCAAACTTTCTTCGTCTATTTGATGATCCATTTGATATTCACGATAAGTAATTTGAGCACCTGCCTTTTCTAATAATTCTTTCGCACGTTTCGCAAAAGATACTGGGATAATCGAATCGTTTACTCCGTGTCCGACAAAAAATGGTTTCCCTTTGATTTGATCCCATTGATATTTTAAGCCACTCCCTTCAGGGATAATACCGCTATTTGCAACAACACCTTTTATCCAAGATGGTTGAGTAAGTGCTGCTGAATACGACATCATTGTACCCATAGAAAAACCAAATAGAAATATTTTTTCTTTATCAATTGGATAATTTTTTCTTACATCATCAATAAATTGAATTAACATTTGATAACTCTCTGCGAACATTTTGGAGTCTGGTTTACCAATATCTTCGATTTCAAACCATGTATATCCGTTTGAGTAACCAAACGGAAATGGGGCACGAGCACTTATTATAAACAAACGTTCATCAAGATAAGGAGCTAAGCTTATTAAATCATTTTCGTCTGCACCTCTACCATGAAGCATAATGATTGCAGGTGGGTTATTGCTCGATTTATGTTTAGGTGCAATAATTTTATGTATTAATGTTGTGCGTATTAAGTTCATTTTAGATTCCACTTATTTATACTAAATCCAAGCAACATCTTCAAATTTCTTGATTTGTTCTCTATCTGTCGG
>JBBIRP010000030.1:0-15114 GCA_037441745.1 Ignavibacteriales bacterium | reverse complement strand
AGTACGCCAGACCTCTCGAGATTCGGCACAGATGCATACATCATCAAAGGAATAATTCAACATCTGGAAGTAGAAGGTGGGTGCTGGTCGCTATCAACTGAAAATGGAAAACACTTTGAGCTTAGTGGCTCCAATATAGAAAACATTTTAAAAGATGGAGCATATGCCGAACTTATCGTACGCAACGTTGATGAATTTTCAACAATTTGCATGGTTGGTAATAGTGTAGAAGTACTTGAAATTATTCAATTATCAAAACTTAAATAAAAAAAATTATGAAAAAATATATTTTAACAACACTTGTAATTTCCATTTTTAACTTTGTTAACGCTCAACAGAATCTTATAACGACAGATATTACCCCTCAAGAACTTCAAACTCATATAAAATTTTTAGCTTCAGATGAACTTAAGGGCAGACGTACAGGTGAAGAAGGAAATAAAATCGCTGCAGAATATATAGCATCCGAATTTGGTAAATATGGGCTTCTCCCTGCCGGTGATAACGGGACCTACTTTCAAAATTTTTCTTTCATATCTGAACGTAAAATTTCAAATAACAATAAACTAAGTATTACACTTAATAGCGAGACGACAAATTATATACTTCATGAACAGTACAATCCTTTAACCATAACAACCGATACATCTCTCACAACATCACTTGTATTTGTTGGATATGGTATCTCAGCTTCTGACTCACTTCAATATGATGATTATGATGGTATAAATGTGAAGGATAAAATTGTTATTGCAATGAGATACTCTCCCGATACATCGAATTCGAGTAAATTTGAAAAATACACAAGCATTACCGCTAAACTATTTGCTGCGCGTGATAAAGGAGCTGCAGGAATTATTTTCGTCTCAAGTCCTCCCGGAGCAAGTGGAGATAAATTATTGACATTTGATGATCCTCGTTTTGGAGGAACAAGTATAGCAGTATTAACCATTAAATGGGATTACATTTCTCAACTTATGAGTCGTGTCGGAAAAGATTTAATCGGAATTAAAAAACAAATTGATTCAACAAGAAAACCCAATTCATTCGAGATACCAAACGCTGTTGTAATTGTTCAAACAGAAATAGAAAAAATTAAATCTTACTCAACGAATGTGGTTGGCTTTATACCAGGGACAGATTCATCATTGAAACAGGAATACCTGATCATTGGTGCACATTACGACCATTTAGGTATGGGGGGAGAAGGTTCTGGATCATTAAAACCTGATACAATCGTACCACATCACGGGGCTGACGATAATGCATCTGGAACTGCAGGTCTTTTGGAACTAGCACAATATTTTTCCGCACATCGTAGTAAACTAAAACGAAGTTTATTATTCATTGCTTTTTCTGGTGAAGAACTGGGCCTTCTGGGTTCCGATTATTATGTTAAACATCCATCAGTACCTCTCGATAAATCAATCGTGATGATAAATATGGATATGGTCGGTCGTATGAAGGACAGTATACTAGTAGTCGAAGGAATGGGAACATCTCCTAAGTTCGAAGAAATTGTAAAACGAAATAATTCTGATTCTCTAACTCTTCGTCTGAAGCCCGATGGTTTTGGCCCAAGTGACCAAGCTTCTTTTTATATGAAGGATATTCCCGTCATGTTCTATTTTACAAATCTTCATTCAGATTATCATAAACCATCCGACACATGGGATAAGATTAATTACAGTGGAGAAAAAACAGTTTTAAATTTAGTGACACGAATAATCAATGAACTCGCCTATGAAGACGAACGACCTTTATTTACAAGAACCGCAGCACCACCTACCATGTCAAGTGGCAGACAAGGAGCAAAGGTAAGCCTTGGTGTTATCCCAGATTTTTCGAGTGATGTGTCAGGAATGAAGATATCTGGTACCAGACCTGGTAGCGCGGCAGATAAAGCAGGGTTAAAAGGAGACGATATAATAATTAAGTTTGGTGGTAAAGAAGTAAAAAATATTTATGATTTCACTTATTTGCTTGGTCAATTCAAACCCGGAGATGAAGTGGAAATTGTTGTAAAAAGAGGTTTAGAAGAGATTTCACTAAAAGCTCTATTGGAAGCAAAAAAATAATTATCAATTCATCTTGCGATGGAATATGCTATTACAATCGCAAGCTGAATAATTTTTTATTCTATTTCAATTAAAGTAGTATATTTCATCTTACCATCGACTAAAAGCGAATCAAGTTTCCGTACTAATTCAGTCATCCGTTCATCATCATCGTCAAGTTGATTGAACTCATCGATATTATTAAATATAAAAATTTCAGAAAAACCATTCTTTCTCCCCTTTTGTTCAAAAATTGAATAATCTCTTTTGTTAATTGTATTGAAATATTTTTTCATTTCCCGAACTAGAGATAAATATTCATCTCTTTTCTCTGGCTTTATATCATAAGAAATTGTAAAAATTACTTTCCCCATGTTTTTCTTTCGTATATTTTTTATTTAATATAATAATTTTTTCACTAATATCCTGCGCTCCGTATTTCATCTTCGGTCATCCCAAAATAATGACCTATCTCGTGAATCAATACTTCAATTATTTTCTTTTCGATATGTTCTTTTGTTCTGCATAATGACTCTATGTTCATTTGGTATAAAGAAATTTTATCAGGAGTAACGGGTGACATACCATACCAAGTTCCTCTGTTTGGATAAGGTACACCTTGATATAATCCAAGAATGTGGTACTTCGAAGATAATTTCATCTTTTTTACAATTTCATCACTCGGATACTCTTCCACTACGATGCCAACATTCTCAACCGCTTCTTTA
The DNA here is from genome assembly GCA_037441745.1 of Ignavibacteriales bacterium. Classification (GTDB taxonomy): domain Bacteria; phylum Bacteroidota; class Ignavibacteria; order UBA10030; family SZUA-254; genus JACQYX01. The sequence continues at coordinate 12,329 of JBBIRP010000030.1, read as the reverse complement.
AATTTTTCAGGTAATTTCTCGAAGGCTTTTTCTACAATTTTTTCAAACTCGGCACGATCCATCGTTATCCAATTTTTAACTTTAGATAATAAATTAAAAAATAATAGGAACTTACAAGTATTGAAAGTGCAACTAATAAGATAAACGAATTAAAAATCCACCCTTTGTTAGTTAATATTTTCATACTTTTCCAAAATAAAAACAGCGTCCACATTGAAAATAAACCATCTAAACAAAGAAGCACAATGTACGAAAATGGTTTAATGATGTACGGAGACGGATTATTTGAAAAAAAGAATAATCCAAATGTCATGATTTCTATCGGGAGAATTATGAAAACGGATATAACAATAGGAACCAGAGCATAAGCAATAACGGCTTGTGCATTACGGAAAGAAACTCTAACTCTCAATAAATGAGTAAATATTATCAGGATAATGCAAAAAAATATAACCGTAATGATGCCTAAAAGTGGGCCGATGAAAATACCTACCGTTAAAAAATTTAAAAGGGAATTAGTATAATCTCCTGCGTTAATTACCCAGAAAATAAAAAATGTACAGCCAATTCCAGCTATACCCGATAAAATGTATGTGTAATTTTTATGTGTAGCAATAGCAATTTTATGAAACGCTTGGCTTGGTCGCTCAACGACATTCCAGATAGTCGAAAACAAATCCAAATTTTCAATTTTATTTTGTAGATAACCTCCACATTTTTTACAGACAACTGATAGATGATGGTTGAATGTATTGCAAACGGGACATTGAATCATGATCAATTCCGTATTGGTTCAAAGCGAGCTGTGAAATGACGCAACATAGGCGCTTCGTATGTAATCCGATAACCAGGTAAACGATTACGTTGTCTGTATACCTCATTAACACATTCGATCACATAGTCAATATGACTCTGAGTGTAAACTCTGCGAGGAATTGCTAAACGAACTAATTCCATTTCCGATGGTATAAATTTACCAGTCTTTTTATCGGTCTTACCAAACATTACACTCCCTATTTCCACTGTCCTAATACCTCCAACTCTATAAATCTCGCATACAATTGATTGCCCAGGATAATGTTGAGGTGGAATATGATTGGCAAATCTTTTTGCATCTATATAAATTGCATGCCCACCAGCAGGTTGTAAAATTGGGACACCATTCTCAACTAATTTTTCTCCCAAATACTCAACTGAACGAATTCTATATGTCAAATAATTTTCGTCTAATATTTCTTCCAAACCTTGTGCCATCGCTTCAAGATCGCGACCCGCTAATCCACCATAAGTTGGAAATCCTTCAGTAATTATCAAAATATTCCTTGCTTTCATAGCTAATGTGTCATCATTTAAACCGATGAAACCACCCATATTTACAAGTGCATCCTTCTTTGCACTCATCGTACATCCATCTGCATATGAGAACATTTCCTGTGCAATTTCTTTTACGGTTTTATTTTGGTAATCTTTTTCCCTCTTTTTTATAAAATAAGCATTTTCTGCAAACCGACACGCATCAAAAAATAGTGGAATACCATGTTTTGAGGCAAGGTTTTTTACTGAACGAATATTTTCCATCGAAACAGGTTGACCTCCACCAGCATTATTTGTCACCGTTATCATTATTAAAGGGATGTTTTCCTTCCCTTTTTCTTCTATAAATTGTTCTAATTTTTTTATGTCCATGTTACCTTTAAAATCATCAATGGCGGAAGTATCTTTACCGATTGGAGTTAAAAGATCATACGCTTGTGCACCTGAATATTCGATATTTGCGCGTGTAGTATCGAAGTGTGTGTTATTTGGAATATGTTTTCCTTTTCCTCCAAGAATTGTAAAAAGAATTTTTTCAGCTGCTCTTCCTTGATGAGTCGGTATTATATATTTGAAACCTGTTATTTCTTTTGCTATTTTTTCAAATCGGTAAAAACTTCGGGCACCAGCATAAGATTCATCTCCGTCCATAATACCTGCCCATTGTTTCGAACTCATTGCTGATGTTCCACTATCTGTAAGTAAATCGATTAAAACATCCTCCGAATGTATCATAAAAGGATTGTACCCAGCCTCGATAAGTATCTTTTCCCTTTCTCCAATAGTTGTAAATTTAATCGGTTCAACGGACTTAATTTTAAAAGGTTCAATTATTGTTTTCATAGTCGTAATTCATTATTTTTTTAATTTAATATTATTATAGTTATTTTGCAATATAAATTGATATTTTTAAATTATGGTGTAAATTTTGAAAATATTTAATGATTCTAAAATTTGTATAAAAAAACATTAACTTTGGATGATGTATAAAAATCATTTAGAATATTTCGACAAATTCTGCAAAGATAAACCCAAAAACATTGCTTTAAAATTCCACGATAAGACACTCACATATTCTGAACTTTATGAAAAAGTCAATCAGTTAGCCAATTATTTAATAAGAAAAGGTGCAACACGTGGTCACTTGATTGGAATTTTAGCCGAACGCTCCTTACATACGATCATAAGTATGTTAGCCATTCATCGAATTGGTGCAGCGTATGTCCCGTTAGACCCAACTTACCCCAAAGATAGATTGAAACTTATGATTGAAGATTCAGGGATATATTTTATCATAACAACGGATCATACATCAGAAATCTTTTCTGATTTAAAAATTGAATTTATTCATTTAGAAAAACTACATTCAATCATTGAGAAAGAAGATATTGAATTTGACCCAGTTGATATTGAGCCATATGATTTAGCGTATGTGATGTACACATCAGGTTCAACAGGCCGCCCAAAGGGTGTAATGATAACCTATTCAAATTTAAGATCTTTTATAGAATTAGTACCAAAAGTATTGACGATGCGAGATGATGATATCTATCTTTTCACTGCATCTATCACCTATGCACTTTCCGTCCGTCAAATATTCGTACCAATCTCTCAGGGTGTTAAATTAGTGATCGCTGATTCATCAGTCATCCAAGATCCAATTGATTTATTTAAATTGATTAGGAACGAAAAAATCACACTCGTGGATTTTGTACCATCACATTGGAGATCATGTATTGTAAAACTTAAGACGATGAATCCTGAAGAAAGGGATAAGTTATTAAATAATAATTTAAGAAGAATTGTAACTGTAGGAGAACCATTGCTACCTGATCTACCATCTGAATGGAAGAATATTTTTAAACATCCCGCACAAATAGTTAATATTTTTGGCCAAACAGAAACAACTGGACTTATCTCGAGTAATGATATAACCGATATGAAAATAGATACATCGAAAGTCGTATCAATCGGTAAACCTATACCTGAAACAAAAATTTACATCTTAAAACCTGAAAGTCTATCTCAGGTAGAATATGGTGAGGAAGGAGAATTATGTGTATCTAATTCTTGCATAGCGAAAGGTTACCTCAATAATCCGGAATTAACTGCATCCAAAATTATTCCGAATCCCTTTGATCATGGGTTAACACAATTATATCGCACAGGTGATCTTGCCAAGTTTTCTTCTGATGGAAATATTGAATACCTGGGAAGAATTGATCAACAAGTAAAAATCAGGGGTATGAGGGTTGAATTGGGTGAAATCGAATCAGCAATTCTAAAAGCAGATCACGTGAAAGATGTTGCAGTGGTTACACAAACGAGGGAAAAGTACGGTAACATTCTTATTGCATTCTTAGCTGTAAAAAATGAAGAGGAAATAAAACTTGACGAAATTAAACAATATATAAAATCCAAACTTCCTCCTCATATGGTGCCTGCATTATTTGTTACATTAAAAGAATTACCTAGAACACCAAACGGCAAGATTGATAGAAAAGCTTTAATGGAATATAAAGTCAATACAAATGGTTTAGGTTCAGTAGAAAATAAGATAATGACTGATACTGAACAAAAACTTTTAAAGATATGGAAAAAATTATTTAAGCGAAGTTCAATCAAAACAACGGATAATTTTTTTGACGACTTAGGAGGTGATTCTTTATTAGCTGTAATACTTTTTTCAGAGATAGAAAAAGATTTTGGTAAAAATCTTGCTATCAGTTCCCTATACAATTCGCCAACGATAGAAAAATTATCTCAATTATTGGACAGACATTCAGATAAAAAAGATTTTCGGTGTTTGGTCCCAATAAGAACCGGCGGAAAAGGGATGCCCCTATTTATTGTACATGGTGCGGGAGGGAATGTTTTAATTTACCGTGATTTATCGAAATATATCATGGAGAACATTCCAATTTATGGATTGCAATCTTACGGTTTAGAAACCGATTGTGAACCTCTGACAACGATTGAAGAAATGGCAAAAGCGTATATCGAAGAAATTAAAAAGGTACAAGCAAATGGACCCTATTTTTTATGTGGTTATTGTATGGGTGGAACGGTTGCATTGGAAATTGCCATAGAATTAAGGAAAATGGGCAATGAAGTACTATTCTTAGCGCTACTAGAAACATATAATTGGTCTGAACTTCCATCACGCTCAGTTTTCGATAAGATGAAATTCCTGATCGAAAAATTTGTTTACCATTTTAAAAACTTCAACCTTCTGTCGAACGATGGGAAATGGGCTTTTTTAAGAATAAAAACTTATGATCTTAAAAAAAGGACAAGAATATGGTTGGGGAAATTCATCTCAACATTGACTCAAATCGAATCTCGCCAAGCTAATTCAATGATAAGACAAGCGAAGATCTGGAAGCTGAACGACAAAGCATGTTTTGCGTACAGAGCAAAATACTATGACGGGAAAATCACCGTTATTTTACCACAAAAACGATATTCTGTCCACAGTGTACCGGAAGCGATGTGGAATAAGAATTATGCTGAAGAAATTGATTTAATAATCCTACCTTGTTACCCTGCAGGAATGTTAGTCGAACCTTTTGTTCAAGAGTTAGCAAAGGTTATCAATAAAAATATCAGTAAAGTAATTCACCCGAAAGTATCAATAAAAAATTAATCGTTAATCGAGTTTAAAGATTAATATTTCATTCAGAATCATATTTAATGATGGAATAGACATCATAACCTTTTAGTTTTTCTCTTCCTTTCAAGAACGATAATTCAATAAGAAATGCTAGTCCAACAATATCACCACCCAATTTTTCTATAAGTCGGCAAGCTGCTTGAACGGTTCCACCTGTTGCTAATAGATCGTCAACAATCAACACCTTTTCCCCATTCTTTATTGCGTCAATATGTATCTCGAGTGAATCTGTACCATATTCCAGCTGATATTCTTCCTTGATAGTTTGTGCGGGAAGTTTTTTTGGTTTTCGTACGGGAACAAAACCGGAGTGAAGCTTATAAGCAAGTACGCTACCAAAAATAAACCCTCTCGATTCAACACTTACAATTTTATCGATAGGAACTGATTTATATATTTCAAACAAAATATCGATTGATTTTTTAAAAGCTTCTCTATCTTTCAACAACGTTGTAATATCGCGGAATACGATACCCTTTTTCGGAAAATCTGGTATACTCCGAATAAAATTCCTAAGACCATTAGGCGAATTCACCATTCTAATTTTTCCTTTTTTAAGAATGAATTAATACCCTTTTTAAAGTCTTCGGATTTTCGAACAAGTGCATTTAAATTAGCTGCAAATTCCATTGCATCCTTAAGATTCATTTCATCAAACTTATTGAATAAATCTTTTGTAATTGTTATCGATGCTGGACTCGTTGACCGTAATAATTGTTCAGCAAATTCATAAACTTTCGATTGTAGTTCTTCATCCTCAAAAATATCGGTAACCAATCCTTTAGATTTTGCAGCCGATGCATCGATAATTTCTCCACGAAGTACAAATTCCCTCGCAGCACCCTCACCCATTCTTTTTATAAGATAGGCAAGAATAATTGCTGGCACAAATCCAAGTTTTACTTCGGGAACTCCAATCTTAGCTTTTTGTTTGCCTGCAAATACAAAATCACACGCCGCAGCAATACCACATCCACCACCAAGTGCATAACCATTGACCATTGCGATTACCGGTTTCCGTAAAGTATTAATCAATTGAAGAAGCTTCATTAGATTACGAGCATCATGCAAATTTTCTTCATGTCCCATTTGCGAATATTTTTGAAGATATTCTAAATCCATTCCCGCACAAAAAGTTGAACCCGCTCCTGTAATGATAACCACACGAGATTCTGTATTACGATTTATTGAGATCAGGATATCTGTTAACTCTTTAATCATTACGTCATCGAGAGCATTCCGACGTTCGGGCCGATTTAATGTGACAGTTGCAATTCGATTTTTAATCGAAAAAGTGAGAGATGTATAATTCATATGAGACAAAATAAGAAACTTATTTACAATTCTCAAATTTTATTGAGTGTGAACTAATAGATTTCTAAATATTGTTTGATTTCCCAAGGTGTAACTTGAAGGTTGTAGCTTTCCCACTCTTTCATTTTTAATTGATAAATTTTTTGATATGAATATTCACCTATTGCATCTCGAATGATATTATCATTCTCTAAATGTTTTAATGATTCCGTGATATCCCTTGGAAGAACATCAATACTTCTTTTTGATGCCTCTTCATTTGTGAATTCGTATATGTTTTCTTCTATTGGTTTGGGAGGCATAACTTTCTTTTTTATACCATCAAGTCCAGCAGCTATCATAACAGCAAATGCAAGATATGGGTTAGCCGTTGGGTCTGGACAACGCAATTCGGCACGAACAGCTTTTTCTCTACCAGGAGTATAGCGAGGAATTCTAATCAAAGCTGATCGATTTCTTTGACCCCAAGCAATATAAACTGGTGCCTCGTAACCAACGACAAGTCTTTTATATGAATTAATTGTTGGATTTAGAATAGCATTCATAGCTTTTATATGTGAAAGCTGACCTTGGATAAAATATTTTGCTAATTTAGAAAGATTATAATAATCTTTGGGGTCGAAAAATAAATTTTTACTATTTAAATCGAAGAGGCTTTGGTGTACATGCATGCCAGAGCCATTAATTCCGGCGATTGGTTTGGGCATAAACGTAGCATGCAAGTTATGATGCGATGCAATCCATTTAAGTGTGAATTTAAAAGTTATTGCTTGATCAGCAATTGTCAACGCATCAGCGTATTTGAAATCAATCTCATGCTGCCCGCTCGCAACTTCATGATGTAATGTTTCTACATCAATTCCGAATTCACGAAGTGCAGTTGTCATTTCTTGACGAATCTCAACAGCTAAATCAGTTGTCTGATCAAAATAACTTGCATTATCATGGGGTAATGGTTCTAATTTACCGTTTTCTTTCTTAAACAAGAAGAATTCAAGTTCTGGACCTACATTGTATATAAATCCTGCTTTTTTAGCCTTTTCAAGTTGTTTCTTTAAAATATATCTTGGATCACCTTCAAAAGGGGAACCATCAGGCATAAATACATCACAAATAAAACGTGCAACTATATCCTGAGATGAATTTCTTCTAGTCCAAGGAATTATCGAATATGTATTTAGATCTAGTTTTAAGTACATATCGCTCTCAAATATTCGCGTAAAACCTTCTATTGATGAACCATCGAACCATATTCCATCTTCGATTGCATCTTCGAGCTTTGTTATGGGAATTGTTACACCTTTTAATATTCCATTAAGGTCAGTGAATTGAAGTTGTATAAAAGATACTTTGTCCTTCTTAGCTCTGCTTATAATTTCTCGTTTCATTTTTACCCCTAATGTACTATTTTGAAATTGTTACCTTTATTTTCGATGTTTCCTTCGATGTCGAAAGTACTATGTTAGTTCTAGTATCGATTACTCCTGTCCAAGCCTGAATTTTTGCAAGTAGTTTTTCTAGAGTTGTCATACTTTCTGTCCTAATTTTTAAAACGTGTGATCCTTCACCGGTAATAGCATGACATTCAAGAATTTCATCTGTATTTTGAGCATGATCGATAAAAGATTGATAATGTTTTGATGAGTCAACCTTTACAACAATAAATGCTGTTACATCTTTACCAAGCCTTTTTGGATTTAAAATTGCTGTATAACCCAAAATAAAACCATCGTTCTCCAATTTTCTAAGTCTATCACTGATTGAAGGTGTTGAAAGACCGATTTTATCGGCTAAATCATTTCTCTTAGTTCTTCCGTTACTTTGAAGAATATCTAAAATTTTTATATCAACATCATCCAACATAAATGTAAACATGAAAATATTTATATATAAACGACCTTATAATCTAAGGTTATTTTGAATTGATGGCTAAAAATATAAGGTATTATTACGATAAAAGCAAATTTATTAATGAATAAAATTTTCTTTAAATTATGATGTGGCAATAAGACGTAATTTTTTTATCGAAGAAGGTATGTTGTTTTTTGAAAAAATCGAATTCCCTGCTATTAGAACAGTCGCACCAGCCGTCACAATTTGTTTTGCATTATCATCGTCGACTCCACCATCAACTTCCAACTCGATCCCACATCCTGTTAAACTAATCATCTCTGAAATTTCTTCAATTTTATTTAAAGTTGAATTTATAAACTTTTGACCTCCAAAACCAGGATTTACAGTCATAACTAAAACTTGATCAACAAAAGGTAATATTTCTTTTAGGAATGATGTGGGTGTCGAGGGGTTAAGGCTTATACCAGCTTTCATTCCATGAGATTTGATTTGCTCTATCACACGATGTAAATGCACGCATGCTTCAACATGAACTGTAAAACGATCAACACCAACTTTTTTAAAGTCTTCAATATAATGTTCAGGCTGATATACCATTAAATGTGCATCAAGTGGAAGTTTAGTAATCGAACGAATAGATTTTATTATCATTGCACCAAATGTTAAATTGGGAACAAAATGCCCATCCATGACATCTAAATGAATCCAATCTGCCCCTCCCTTTTCACATTTTTTTATTTGATTCTTTAAATTAGAAAAGTCAGCCGACAAGATAGATGGTGCAATTTTAATCATAAATTTATCCTTCTAATATTCAAAATCATCTTTTCTTTTTTCACTCCCTTCGACGATGATCAAATCAACCTGTTGCCCTACTTGTATTTTTTCCCCAACACGTGGATATTGATCGACTACGGTATTTGGTAATACGTCAGATGATTGGATATAAGTTATAGTTCCAGTTTTTAGATTATTAGCTAGTATTACTTTTATTGCATCAGATAACGTCTTCCCAATTACATCAGGAACAACGACTTTCCCTTCGCCTGTACCCTGACTTAATACAATCGAAACGTAGACATCCTTTTTTACTTTCGTATTAGGTGATATCCTTTGATCTATCACAGTATTTTCTGGAAATTCATCTGATATTTCATATTCTATCGCTCCAAGTTTTAATCCTTCTCTTTCCAATCTGAATCTTGCATCTCGCAAAGTTCGTCCACGTAAGTCCGGAACAGCAACTAATTGCTCGCCTCCACTTATAGTTAGGTAAACACGTCTGCCTTTTTTTACAACCGAACCTTCTATTGGGTTTTGAATGATCACGGTTCCAGCAGGACGATTTCGATCAATGCGTGTTTCCCCCCTTTTTATTTCGAATCCCAACGAATCTAAGATTGTTTTTGCTTCATCGTAGGTTAATCCAACAACAGAAGGGACCGTAATCGTCCCTCCATTTTGAACATACCACGGTATTAACAAATCGTTAAAAATAAGGAAAAGAATAAGAAGAAGTGCTATGACTAAGAACAATTTTTTAGTCCAGTGTGAGAAGAATATTTTATTTGTTTGAGGTGTCATTATTACCATAAAAATATAAGAAATACTAACAACTAATTCAAATCTTGATTATATTGTTAATATTTTTTATATTCTTTTAACTAAAATATCTTATTAAATCTGTGAAATATAAAAAGTTAATTCTCGCCGCGATTAATGTAAAAAAGAATTCATATTCTCCTTATTCAAAATTAAATGTTGGAGCGGCAATCTTAACAAAATCGGGAAAAATTTATACTGGTTGTAACATTGAAAATAGTTCATTTAGCTTAACAATTTGCGCTGAGCGAACTGCAATCTTCAAGGCAATTTCTGAAGGTTGTAAAAAATTCTCTGCTATTGCCGTTGTGTCTGATTCAAAGGATCCGATACCCCCCTGTGGAGCATGCCGGCAGGTTCTTTTCGATTTAGCAGGAAATATTGATGTCATTCTTTTAGGCAGAACCAGGAAAGAAGTAGTAATGAAAAAATTGTCATCTTTTTTACCGATGCCATTTACTGATAATTTCATCAAGAAGAAATAAGAACTTTTTATGGAAGTTGTAACTCTTCAAAATATGCCTCAAAATACTGGTTGGATTGAAGTAATTTGTGGTTGCATGTACAGTGGCAAAACGGAAGAATTAATCAGGCGACTTAGAAGGGCACAGATTGCAAAACAAGAGGTCTTAATATTCAAACCTAGAATTGATAATAGGTATAGTACACACCAAATTGTATCACATAGCGAACAATCTCTTCCTTCAATTGTAATCGATAATCCACGTGAAATATTGGAGTTAGCAAAAAATGCTCAAGTTATAGGTATAGATGAAGGACAATTTTTTTCACAAGAAATTGTTGAAGTTTGTGAAAAACTTGCCTCAAATGGTAAACGTGTAATAGTTGCAGGTTTAGACCAAGATTATAGAGGAAAACCATTTGAACCAATACCACAGTTACTAGCAGTCGCAGAATATATAACTAAAACACTTGCAATTTGTATGGTTTGTGGAAACCCTGCAGATCGAACTCAACGACTTACAGAACAACAAGAATTAGTAGTAGTCGGAGCACGGGGTATTTATGAAGCGCGGTGTCGAAAATGTTTTGTACCACCAAAAGAATAAATTGCAAATATGAGAAACTTTATACTTATATTTTCTTTTATTTTATTTTTGAGTGGTTGTAGTAAAAAAGATTATAGACAGGTAAATGATTCCAATTTAAAGGTTGGATTAGTATTCGATGTAGGTGGACGGGGCGATAAATCCTTCAATGATGCAGCATTTCGTGGTTTAGAAAAAGCTAAAAAAGAATTAGGCATTGATTATGAGTATATAGAACCGGGTCCTGGCGCTGATCGTGAAGCAGCCCTTAGACAATTTGCAAGCAGACCAGAGATTGCATTAATCTTTGGTATAGGTTTCATTTTTACAGATGATATTACAAACATGGCAAGGGAATATCCAGACAAAAAATTCGCCTGTGTTGATTATACATACAACCCTGAAAAGAATATCCCCACTAATCTAGTTGCGTTGAATTTTAAAGAAGAAGAGGGTTCATTTTTAGTTGGGGCATTAGCTGCATTCGTAACAAAAACTAACAAGATTGGTTTTATTGGTGGAATGCAATCCCCTCTTATAAAAAAATTTGAAGTTGGCTATGTCTCAGGGGCGAAGTATGTAAATCCAAAATGTGAAATCCAAGTTGCTTATGCAGGTGTTTCAGGTGAGGCATTTAAAAACCCTGGTAAAGGTAAAGAACTCGCACTTGGACAGTACTCACGTGGTGTCGATATAATTTATCACGCTTCTGGTGTCACGGGTTTAGGTGTTATCGAAGCAGCAAGGGAAAAAGGGAAACTAGTTATAGGCGTAGATTCAGATCAATATCACGAAGCTCCTGGATATATTCTAACAAGTATGACAAAAGTTGTTGACGTCTCAGTTTTTGAAACTATCAAAGCAATAAAAGAAAACAGATTTCAAGGGGGACGATCAGTTTTATTTGATCTTAAATCAAAAGGCATCGACTATGTTTATAACGATAACAATAAAGATCTAATCCCAGATGATGTTCACAACAAAATCGAGCAAATACGTAATAAAATTATAGCTGGCGAAATCATAGTTCCATTCAATTAATAAAAATTACTTTCCCATTTGACGATGTTCGCTGTTGAGATGCGAAATATAACAAAAAAATTTGGTCACTTGATTGCGAATGATTCTGTAAATTTTAAAGTAAAAAAAGGCGAAATCCATGCACTCGTTGGTGAAAATGGTGCTGGTAAAACAACTTTGATGAACATCCTTTATGGCCTTTACCAATCCGATACTGGTGAAATATTCATTAATCACACATTACAACAAATTAATTCGCCGAGAGACGCAATCAAGTTAGGCATCGGGATGGTTCATCAACACTTTATGTTAATACCAACACTTACAATTTTAGAAAACATTATTTTAGGCGCTGAACCATTATCAAGAATGAATAAAATTGATTTTAATTTAGCTGAACAAACCATCGCTAAATTATGTGATAATTTTTCAATAAAATTAAATCCACATTTAACAATTGAATCTTTATCTGTCGGAATTCAACAAAAAGTCGAAATTTTAAA
>JBBIRP010000029.1:7531-15734 GCA_037441745.1 Ignavibacteriales bacterium | reverse complement strand
AAGCCAAAATATGTATGGGGAAAAAAGAACAATATCTTAACAATGCCAGAAACAATGTTTGCAATGTTTCACTTTAGAAAAGGTGAACATCATTTTCTTGAAGGTTCGGAAAAAATGTATTTGGTTTTGAAAGGTTTTTAAACGGATATAACACTACCGTTTTCCCTATCGATGATAAGGTGAAATGATTTTAACTTAAACTTGCGACTTTGCTTATCAATACGTATAATTAACCACAAGATGTTTTAAATAATCTAATAAATTTAGAAAGGAACAATATGTACAAATGGCTTTTATTCTTTTCATTTCTCATATGGCTGGGTATAAGTTTTTCCTACGCTCAGCTAAATGTGAAATATGAAAAATTTACGTTGCCAAATGGTCTTACTGTTATACTTCATGAGGATCATTCCATCCCAGTCGCAACGTGTAACATTTGGTATCATGTCGGGTCGGGAAACGAGAAACCTGGACGTACTGGATTTGCTCATTTATTTGAGCATCTTATGTTTGAAGGTTCGAAGAATGTACCCGAAGGTAAATTTGATGAATGGTTAGAGGCAGCTGGTGGAGACAATAATGGTTCAACTACGTCGGATAGAACGAATTATTGGGAGAACTTTCCAAATAATGCACTCGAACTTGCATTATTCCTTGAATCAGACCGGATGGGATATTTAGTCGATGCAATGACGCCCGAGAAAGTAAATGGTCAGAGAGATGTTGTGAAGAACGAACGTCGGCAATCGTACGAGAATCGTCCATACGGAATGGCTTCAATTGTAATTGGTGAAAATCTTTTTCCACCCGATCATCCTTATCATTGGCCTACAATTGGTTCAATGGAGGATTTGTCAGCTGCAAGTTATGAAGATGTTGTTGAGTTCTTCAGGAAATATTATGTTCCGAATAATGCAAGTCTTGTGATTGCGGGTGATATTGATCCTATGAAAACCAAAGAGCTCGTGAATAAGTGGTTTGGAGAAATACCTCGAGGGAAACCAGTTGCTCCCATTGGTGCTCCTGTAGCTTTTCTGCCTGAAGAAAAGCGAATTATTTTGGAAGATAAGGTCCAGCTTCCGCGGTTATACATAAATTGGTTATCGCCGAAACATTTTTCTCCTGGTGATGCTGAGCTCGATATTCTTGCGCATATATTAGCAGGTGGAAAGAATTCACGCCTTTATAAACGTCTTGTCTATGATTTGCAGATTGCTCAAGATGTGACTGCCTATCAAGATGCAGGCATGCTTAATTCTGTATTCTCGATTATTGCAACTGCAAGGAGCGGCCACAATCTAACTGAAATTGAGAAAGTAATTAGAGAAGAACTTAACAGAATTAAGGATGAACCGCCGACGATGTTTGAAGTGCAGCGCGCATTAAATCAATTCGAGTCTGGTTTTCTCAGTCGCATGGAGCGTGTTGGAGGTTTTGGTGGTAAAGCAGATCTGTTGAAACGGGAAATCCAGATTATTTTAATGAAGACTTAGCTCGGTATAAAGCATTATCACCAGAGGATATTCAAAGTGTAGTTCAAACTTATTTGCGAGATGATGCTGATGTTGTTCTGAGCATTATTCCGCAGGGTAAAAAAGAATTAGCCGCAGAGAAAGGTGGTAAATGAAAATGAAAAAATCGATAATAAAAATATACTTCGCAGTAAATGTATTTTTCTTTATAACACTCTTTGTTAGTTTAGTCATTGCACAAAATCCTGATAGGAAGAACCCCCCCGAGCTTGGACCTACCCCATCATTAAAACTGCCTCCCGTGCAGCATTTAAAATTATCGAATGGTATTCCTGTCGTATTGATGGAAAAACATCAAGTACCTTTGGTGCAAGTAGAGTTGATTATCAAAGCAGGTGTAGTGAATGATCCAAAGGATAAACCTGGCCTTGCCAGTATGACTGCAGCAATGATGGAAGAGGGGGCAGGAACAAGAAATGCGCTTGAGCTTGCGGATGCAATTGATTTTTTAGGAGCTAGTATTTCAGCTTACGCTAGTTGGCACACGTCTGGTGTTTCAATGTTTACACCTTTATCGAAGCTTGATGAAGCACTTGCGCTATTTGGAGACATGTGCTTAAAGCCAACATTTCCAAAAGAAGAATTGGAACGTAACAGAAAAGAACGACTAACTACATTAATTCAATGGCACGATGAACCGCGTGCGATTGCTTCTGTTCAATTTAGTAAAACACTATTCGGTAACGACCATCCATATGGTAGACCGACAATAGGAAACGAAAAAAGTATTCGTGCTATTGAAGTCGAAGATTTAAAGAAATTTCATCAAACATACTTTACTCCAAATAATGCATCATTCATAGTTGTGGGAGATGTAGATCCTGCGATAATTCTTCCAAAACTTGATGCAATATTTGGTAAATGGAAAGGGGAAAATGTTGACCAATTTAAAATTTCAAATATTGAGCAGGTTAAAAGTCGTGTAATTTATTTAATCGATAAACCGGGGGCACCCCAATCTGAGATTAGAATTGGTAGAATAGGTGCTGAGCGTTTAACAGAAGATTATTTTACGCTTCGTGTTATGAACACAATTCTTGGCGGTTCATTTACCTCGCGCCTTAATCAGAACTTACGCGAAGAACACGGATACACTTACGGAGCAAGCTCAAATTTCGATTTCAGGATGACGCCTGGGCCATTCTTAGCTGGTTCTGCAGTAAAAACTTCTGTAACAGATAGTGCATTGTATGAATTTATGAAAGAGCTAAACCGTATACTCGAAGTTGTACCAGAAGACGAGTTAAATCGGGCGAAAAATTATCTTGCATTACGCTACCCAGAAAATTTTCAATCTGTAAGACAAATTGCAAGTCAGCTTGCTGAACTTGTTACTTATAATTTACCAGATGATTTCTTTAATAATTTTACGAGAAATATTCTAGCAATTTCGAAAGAAGATGTTCAAAGGGTTGCAAAAAAATACATCGATCCTGAAAATCTCGCTATTGTAGTGGTTGGTGATCTCAAGACAATCGAAAAACCGATCGAGTCGTTAAAGTTAGGTAAAATTATAAAACTAACCATAGAAGATGTGCTCGGGAAGCCACCGAAGACCGAATAGTAAAATATAATTAATAGTGCAACTTCTCGTCGAGTTGCACTTTTTTAAAATCAAAGTGAATTGTTAACTTCTAATTTGTTTCCACCAGTTGTTGACCACTTCGCTAACGCTTGTAAGTGTTTCTTTCTTTTGCCACCTCATGAAGAATTTAATATCGCCACTTGCGGGAGGTGGTGAGGGTGGATCGATCATAACTCTGGCTGGAATTGCTACAGCATCACCGATAACAAATGCTTCTCCTTGTTGTAAAGTGGGTAAAATATCTATTAAGTTCGATAACGTGTCTGGAACCAGCTTACGTACATAATTTTGGTCGTTCGGATTTAAAAGTCTCATCGCTATAAAATTATTACACTGTGCCGTTATAGTTTCCGAAATTTCTGAAGGTCTTTGACTAACAATCATACAGCTTACACCATATTTACGACCTTCTTTTGCTATACGTTCAACTGTTTTTCTTGCAGCTTTACTTTTTCCCATTGTTGAAAGATATGTATGAGCTTCTTCGAATACGGTTAAGACTGGAAAATTCTGGCGACTTGTGTTCCAAAGATTGAAATCAAAGATTATTCTACCTAATAATGAGACAAGAACATTGATAACATCGAACGGAACACGGCTGAGATCCAAAACCGTGATTCTTTTGCCAGTATCTAATCCAAAAAGTCGTGTTAAAAGTTCGGTAAATGTTTCTGATGATTTGTATTTCTTCGGTTTGAATAAGAATTCATATCGTCGGTCTTGAATTTTACTTTCTAATCGAACCAGGAATCTGGTGAATTGGCCGTAGAAAGGTCCCTCTTTACCACCTAATGTGCGCTCCGTATCGAGTGAACGCATTCTAGCGCTTACTTCAAGAAAATCGAAATAAACAGGTGTGTCGATTGTTAAGTAATCTTTTAGTTGCAAATTCTTACCACGTTTTGAGTCAAGTATTGCATCTTTCATTACCATCATTTGGTTGTGAGCGGATGGCTCGTTTTCATCTACAAATGTTTCGACGAGCTCATCGAAGTTCATCAACCAGTATGGTAGCTCAAGATCTGTTATTTTAATGACGTTTCCATGTTCTGCAAAAGCTGGTTCATATTCACCGTGTAAGTCAAGAAGAATAATATGTGTGTTCTCTAGTTGTTGGACTTTTTGGAGAATCGATGCTGTTGTGCAAGACTTACCAGAGCCGGTGGATCCGAAGAGTGCTACATGCTTTGCGAAAAATTTATTTGGGTCTATGTACAATCGTTCTTGATCCATTATTGATAAAGTCCCAATTGAAAAGTTGCTCTCTCTGTATGTCGAGAATATTGTTTGTAACTCCTCAATCGGTGCAGGATAAACGGGGGTGCCTAGGGTCGGAAACGACGACACACCTCGTATGAATTTTCTGTCTCTCAATGTACCAATGAGTTGGATTTCCATTAACTTCTTGGGCGGTTTTAAGCTAATTCTCTCTTCAACATTTGATAAATCATGGTAGCGAACAGAACTGATGCTTCCAATCACTGATCTGTCGCCACTTGGTATAATGACGTAGCTTCCTAATTTACCGATTATATTTTCAGTTACGGAAGTACTCGAACCTTCTATCTCATCACTAAATACCGCTGTAAGATTTCCACTATTAACTGCTGATATGGTTCCGATTTGTTTCTTTTGGTCTGTCATTATAATCTCCGTGTTCTAAAGGTTTCGTTTAATTGTGACAACTGTTTTGTCATCTGATTGAGTTCCTAAACTATTAAATTTTTGGACATCTTCCAAAATTAATGTTGTTATTTCTTTAGCACTAAATGTTCTAAATTTTATAAGATTGTCAATGATGCGTTCTTCGCCATAATATTCTCCATTTCTATTTGTTGCTTCTGGAATGCCATCGGTGTATAATAATAGAATGTCGCCTTCGTTCATAAAAAAATTCTCGGTTCTGAATGTTTCGTTCGGAAAAGGTCCTAACATTTGTCCTGTTGTCTCTATGTATTCAGGTCTTGTGAACCCATTTCTTAATAATATAGGATTATTGTGCCCACAGTTTGAGTATATTATTAATCCATTTTTATCATCTGTAAGTTCAGCGTAGAAAAGAGAAACAAATTTTTCCTCGGTGAAGGTTTTATTCAGAAGTTTATTGACGCGTGAAAGTAAAGAACTAATCTTTGTTTGATAATCAAATCCCATCCTCAGGGCACCTGATGTGTAAAGTGCCTGTGCTGCAGCCGAAAAACCTTTGCTCGCGGCATCTCCAATTACAACTGCTATGCGCTCATCGTCGCCATCTGTTTGTAAATAATCAAAAAAATCACCTCCAACAACGCGATCAGGGATAGATACTCCATAAATCTCAAATGAATGAAATTTAAATTCATGTTGTGGTAGAATACTTTTTTGAATATCACGAGCTTTATCCAGATCACGTTCAATATCTTGTGCTTGCTGTTCGATTTTTTTACTCTTTAGAACAGAGCTCAATGCTGCACTTATAATATTTAATGTTGAAGTCAGTGATTCATTAAGTTGATGTGCATTGAATGCCATAACATAACGATACAAGATGTGATTTCTCCACTTAATTTTTTCGCCAATGCCAGTTGCAGAATATTTTATTATTCCACGTTTACGCAGATACATATCCACCTCACTTCCTAACATAGTCCGAACTTTTGGAAGTTCTAAAAAAATTGGATAGTCTCTCAACTTTATTTTATAGTGCATCTTGATCTGTTCGATGTCGCCAACCTGATAGATTAATTCATAGCAGCCAGTTTTGGGATCAAATTCCCAAATTCTACCACCTTTGATTTCAATCTCTTCGTTTTGTACAATTTCGTGGATCACTTCTCGTAGTAATTCTTCCTCATCGGTAAACTGACGAGAAGCAATTTTTTCGATCGTTCTATATAATTTTCTTAGTTGCATTTGTTTCTAAAATTGTTATTAAAATCTTACCAAATGTAATTTGAAAGATGGTAATATCCAAGACTATTAGTGATATTTCATCTCGCCTGCTCTGACTGCAAAATTTAAATGATCTTCTTTTCTTGGGACAGCACAGGAATAAAGGGGAGTATAAGCACAATATGGATTATATGCGTTGTTTAGATTTATTGTATATAAAAAATCAGGGTCATTATTCTCATCACCAACATCCACATACCGACCTACTTGATAAGTCTCTTTCCCTGTTGTTTCATCTGTGAACCAAACAGAAAGATAATTTCTATACCGTTCATAATTAGGATCGGTTAATGAGATTTTATAAACGTTTAATTTAAATTCTTTCCCCTCAAAATTTAATTTGAAATAGCCATATTTTATATGTTTTCTCTCTTCCCCTTTAGTTCCGTAGATCAAAACGTTTTCTGGGATTTTATATCTATACAATTTCGACTTAAAATAATATTTAACATCGGGTGGAAACCATTCTATACCCTTAAAATGTACTGATGTATCTCGATTAAATGGGGAAGCAGGATCATTCTGAAAAATGGAATCTACTTCTTTGCGATGAGCCAAAATCTCTTCAATGATTTTAATGCTATCTTCTCTTGTAAATGATGACTGGTATTGTTTATTCTTTTTACAATCTGTAGTGCTGATCAGTAGGATACCTCCAATAAAGAAGAGAATAAAGTATTTTTTATTCATAAAGTTTATCGTTTTGTTTTTAAGATATTTAATTTTTGTAATTTCCATGATGCACCACCGTCTGTAGTCTTAAGGATTGTATTGTTGCTGCCCACTGCCCAGAGAATGTTATCGTGAACTGGATGAAAATCATACAATGTTGATTTTGTGTCTATTTCTTCAGGAATCCAATTCATTCCTTTATCAATAGTCTTCATTATTGTTCCATTACTACCAACAACCCAACCAGTTGTATTATTAATGAATTTAATCTTGTAGTGATAGTTATCTGTTTTGAAGAAAATAAAAGCTTCTTCTTGATTTTGTTCTTGCCATGATTCTCCACCATCGCTAGTGTGATAGATTGAACCATAACCGCCGCAAATCCAACCACTGAGTGAATCGACGAAATGAACAGAATAAAGGAAATTCTTCGTATTAATTTTTAATTGCATCCAGGTAATTCCACCATCAGTAGTTTTTATGATAGTTCCGTGACCCCCGACTGCCCATCCTGTGGAAATATTTATAAAATTAGCTGACCAAAGGTCAGCGTTTATATTTGTGCGTTGAGGAAACCACGATTCTCCACCATTCGTGGTTTTTAGAATTAATCCATGAGTACCAACAATCCAGCCAATGTTTTTTTTGACAAAATTTATATACATGTATGAGTTAGTCGATGAACTATCTAGATTTATCCATGTAACTCCACCATTTGTTGTTTTTAGAATTGTTCCATTCTCTCCAACTATCCACCCATGCTTATTATCAACGAAGCTGATGGATAGTAATTTTTTTGTGGTTGCTTTGGTTGGAGTTATTAATTTCCAATTATTACCGCTATCTGAAGAACGAATTATGGTCCCGTTTTCACCAACGATTATTATGTTGTTTTTATCGAGTGCTTTAACTGCGTAGAATGTTTGATTATTTGGGTAAATATTTTGAGAGATTAATGTTGAGAATATAGATAGCACTGAGAATATCAGCATAACTTAGTGTGTATATGGTGTTTGATTTTTCACTAATATACAGAAATAGAAAGATATTCCCAAAGTAATATGAGTTTTCATGTACACTATTCTTTATTAAATGATATTTTGATTAGAGTAAAAATTTCTCGGTTGCTATTCTATTCCCATCTCGTTAATTAAGTACTTTGCTCCTGCGAAATTTTCTGTTATCCAAAGAACATACCGAATATCAACTGCAATCGAACGACTGTAATCTTCACTCCATGCAAAGTCGTTAATAGTTGCTTCGTATGTTCTATCGAAATTGACTCCAACGAGTTCACCGTTTTCGTTTAATAATGGACTACCTGAGTTACCACCTGTTGTGTCTAAATTATATAATAGTGCAACTGGTACATCTTTAAGTTTTTTATGCATGTATCGGCCAAATTTCTTTGATTTATATAGCTCTATCAATTTTTTTGGAGTAACATATGGTTCGATGTCTGTCGTTTTTTCAATTATTCCTT
>JBBIRP010000029.1:0-7478 GCA_037441745.1 Ignavibacteriales bacterium | reverse complement strand
ATTCTTCCGAATGTTAGCCTTAGTGTACCATTTGCGTCTGGCAAAAAATCTTTTCTAAAGAATTGTTCTTTAACATCTAATAGGAGTGCATATAATCTACTCAATGCTCCTTCTCTACGTTGACGAGTTTCTTTGAGTTTCTGGTAGCTTGGATAGAGTGATTCAGCTAATTTAATAAATGGGTCATCTCGTTTATCAATTTCTTCTGGGGATTTTGTAAGTAGGTTCATTAATGTATCTTCATTGTTTAATTTGGTTGTATGGTAAGCATCTTTGATAAATTTATCTATTGACTCTTCAACATTATTATTCTGAATAATTTCATCAATCGCTGGTATTCGTTTTTCTGTGGGAAGCTTTGAAATTCTTAATAAAATTTCTTTTAAGAATATTTTATCCAAGGGTTCATAATAATTTTTTATTATTGATTGAAGTCCCTGCTTAGTTCGGGCAAAATTTCTTTCCATGTAAGATGACTCGCGTTCGAGGTCTGGTTTCTGTAGTTCTTTCGTCGCTTCTACTACCGTGTAACCCAGGTTCAGCATATTTGAACTTTGCCTCAGATAGTCGAGAGCAAATTCAAGATCTGAACTTTCTCTTATTTCTTGATAAATCTTTTCTAATTCCTCAAGTAGATAACCGTATTTTTGTTTTCGTATGGAATCTGCATCAATGAAACTTTGGAGTGTTTTTTCTTCTTCTTTTTTCTTCTCAACGATATGCAGACGTTTCAAACCTTGTAGTTTACCCCGATAATTTTTCATTGTATTCGCAAGGCCCTTTATGCGGCTATCGAGTTTTAATGAAACGGCTCTATCACCTTTGCCAATCATTTCCATAGTTCGTATTTGCCATTCATATAAATCTGCTATATATGGCATACGCACGTCCTCTTCGTACGAAATATAATGCGAAGTTCTATGACGAAAAGTTCTGCCAGGATAACCAAGAATAAAAACGGGATCATTTTCGTCCACACCGTTCGGATTAACTTTTAAATATTTTTTTGGATGATAAGGAACGTTGTTTTTGGAGTATTCAGTGGGCGAACCATCTGGTGCTACATATGCACGAATGAATGATAAATCTCCGGTGTGACGTGGCCATACCCAATTATCTTTTTCTCCACCAAATTCACCAATAGAACGTGGAGGTACGAATACTAAACGTACATCTTTTAAATAAGTATAGATGAAGAGAGTATAAGATTTACCCGGGAACATTTCTGAAACTTCGGCACGCTTGTTTGGATATTTTTTTTCTGTTTCGATTATTATCTCTTTAATTTTTTGTGTGATTGTTTTTGTTCGCGTAGATAAATCCATACTGTCTGAAATCTCACTTAGGATTTCTTTTGAAACGTCTTTATAAGAATCAACAATTCGCACTGTTAATCCTTTAGCGGGAATTTCTTCACTTCGATCTTTTGCAAGAAATCCATCTGTTACGTAATCATTTTCGGGAGTGCTTGCAGCTTGTACTGCACCAAATGCACAATGATGGTTTGTGATTATCAATCCGTCTTTAGATATGAATGAGCCGGTACAACCACCAATATTCACGATTGCGTCTATCAATCCGACATTACCCGGAGCGTAGATATCTTTTGGAGAGATCTTCAATCCCTTTGATTTTAGATTTAATTTGTGTATTTCACTGAGAGGATACATGCCTTCATCGGCAAAACCTATATTAATGTAGAATGATAAAATAAATAAAAAGAAGATTTGGAATATGGATTTGTAGTGTGGTGGAAATATAGAGTCATATGTATTCATAATAGTATGAGTGATGTTGTTAAGAGTGATTATTTAGTAATTTCTATTGTGACATTTTTCTAAACGTTTTAAGTAAAGTTAATGAAATTCTTTTTTGGATAAACATGAAATCCTTTAGAGAGTTAATTTTAAAGAACTCTTTCGTTAAATCTGAAAGCTCTATAGCTTTCCGAATATGCTGTTTCAAAGTAAATTCTCTTAGTCTTTGAATATAAATCTGATGTTATACTCTCGGTTGGATGTCGAAGTTAAATTTTCTTCGTGGTCACCCTGTCAATATACTTAATTTTTTCAGTATCTACTCTTACTATATCACCAGTTACGATAAATTGCGGGACTTGTATTTCAAGTCCATTCTCTAAAGTTGCAGGTTTCATTGTATTATCTTGCCCTTCGCGTATACCAGGTCCTGTTGCAGATACTTTAAGTTCAATTACCTTTGGGAACGAAACTGTCACAGCTTCATCTCCGATTAATTCAACAGTTGCCTTTGTTCCTTCTTTTAAAAATTTTTCTCGTTGTCCAACTGCTATTTTTGGTACACTTACTTGAATGTAAGTCTCAGGGTCCATAAAGTAGTGAGAATCGGCGTCTGAGTATATATATTCCATTTGTCGCTTTATTAACTCAATGTCTTCAAGTTTATCCGTATGTTTGAAACGTCTGTCTGCAAAGTGACTAAAACGTAAATCTTTCAGCTTCAACTCGATAAATCCATGCATTTGTCCACTCCCGGTATGACGCACAACTTCTAACACTTTGTACAACTTTCCGTCGAGCTGGATAGCAATTCCTTCCTTAATTTCCGATGCCAATATCATTGAAATCCCCTTCCGTTTAAAATATTAATATTTAAAATTAATAAATGGAAATATGTTAGTCAAATGTTTAAGAAATAGCTTGATGAAAAAATCTGGAAATAAGATGAAGATATAGTGATTGTAATTTATAAAAAAGATTGTTAATTTGTCCGACGAAAAAAGGCTTATTTTACATCTCAGTATGGAATGGGGAAAAATCATGGCTAACATTTTTCATTATTTGAATAACTCAATCAGGCAGTTCACTATCAAAGAATTCAATTAATTCTTACAGCATCCAGAAGGATATGTGTAGGTTGATATGGAAAACCCTCAGGAAGCTGAAGAAGAAACATTATTGATTTCATTGCTCGACTACCATCCACTCGCGATTGAGGATTGGCAGTTTGGTAGATAGGAGGAAGGGCACTTTCCTAAGGTGGAAGATTTTGATGATTATCTTTTTATTATTTTCATCCCATTGAATCAATTTTGATTGAAGAAAATGGGAGGAAGAAAATGAATATAAGAACATCACAGCTCAGCACTTTTCTTTCAAAGAAATTAGTAGTAACTCATCATTAGTTATGCAACTCAGATGGTTTTAAAGAATCCTATGACCCTTGGGAAAAGTCCTGACTTTCTTTTTCATTTTATAATTGATCA
This sequence comes from Ignavibacteriales bacterium, assembly GCA_037441745.1. Taxonomy (GTDB): domain Bacteria; phylum Bacteroidota; class Ignavibacteria; order UBA10030; family SZUA-254; genus JACQYX01. The sequence continues at coordinate 4,234 of JBBIRP010000029.1, read as the reverse complement.
GATAGTTGATAATTACACTCCTATCTTGGATGCTTTAGATAGTGCCCTTGATGATATGGAAAAAGAAGTTTTCCACTCTCCCACGCAACAATCTATGGTAGAAATTTTAAATATGAAACGAAATATTATGACCGTTCGTCGTGTTGCTGTTTATTAAAGAGAAATGTTGAACAGACCCTCGGGAGGAGAATTTTCTTTGATAACAGCAGAAGGAACTTTTTATAATCGAAATGTATATGATCATTTAGTCAGAATGAGTGATCTCGCAGATTCATACCGGGATATGGTTGCAGGTTTGTTAGATGCTTATCTTTCTGTTACATCTAATCGACTTAATCAAGTTGTTAAAGTACTGACCATTATTTCGACTATTTTCCTACCTTTATGCTTTATAACTGGTTTCTTCGGTATGAAGTTTAGGGTAATTCCATTAGCGGATATGGAATGTGGAATCGGAATTGCAACTCTGTTTATGTTAACGGTTGCTTTGATAATGTTATTGGTGTTCAAGAAAATCAAGTGGCTGTAAGAATGACGCAAATGTAAAGATGCAAAATGGAAAAACGTAAGAGGTAAAATTAAGCTACTGTATTAAATTTCATTTTACCCAGACAATAGTAATTCCGCTGTTAGAATTTTCTAAATCTGAATCAGGGAATTGTCCAACCTCCTTACGCATCCCTTGTGTCTGCTTATCGAAGATTGTATAATTTTCACCATAAATTATTCCACGTAACCAATGGCGTTTATTAAACAGCCAGTTTCGGACGGTAATTTTTGTGTTTCCGCTGCGCCCATGAATAATCTTGATAACCCGAAAAGAAGATGCCCGCTGTGACTGCGATAAAAGATCTTCGAGCTGATGTTCAACTTGATCTGGTTTCAAGGGAGGATGACCAACATCGATTGTTTTTACGATTTCCATTTGTACTCCAATAGTAGTTTATACTTGAAAATAATTTTGATACAATAACTTGAGTGTCGTCAAAATTACGATCGTAATAAAAACTGGTCTTATAAGTCTGGCACCCTTGTGGACAACTAGATGTGCACCGATGATTGAGCCAATGATTTGGCCAACGCCCATAACGAGTGCTATCAGGAACCAGACATTCCGACCTGTGTGAAACATTACAACTGAAACGATATTACTTGTAAAATTCATCAGTTTTGTAAAGCCTGTGGCTTTTCGCAAATTGAAACCGAGTAACAACACAAGAGCAAATGTCCAGAATGAGCCGACCCCAGGACCGAAAAATCCATCATAAAAACCAAATAGAAGTCCAAATAAAAAAAAGAAAACGTTTGGTGAGAATTTTGCTTTACTATCTTTATCACTGAATTTTGGTGTTACAAAAGTATATGTTGCTATTGCTAATAGTAACCATGGAATTAAAAGCCCTAAGAAATCGGAGGCGATCTGTTGTACAAGCCAAGCCCCGAGGATCGTACCAATAGTTGTAAATATTACTCCCATTAATCCTTCACGAATACTTACGACATTATGTTTACGATAATAAATTGTCGAAGTAAAACTCCCGAAGCTCGATTGGAATTTATTAGTCCCGAGTGCGGCATGGAGCGGAAGTCCGATCCCAAGTAATACAGGTAGTGTAAGTAATCCACCGCCTCCTGCTATTGAATCTATTAATCCAGCTGTAAAACCAGTTGCGAATAGGATCAAGAAGATAAAGTTAGATTCGAACATAGTAGTTGTTAATATATCCTCAGATTTTAAAAATTATCCCTTGCCGATCTGTCAAGTTTAAATGGCATATTAAATTTTATCTCTCTGCCAAAGGATACCGGGGTGCAATATCGACTGGAATATCTGTAAGTTTATCGAGTATCTTCTGCATCCATGGATTTATAACAGCATACTTTTCGAACATTTTTTTGGCTCTAATGTAATTACCTTCAGCTTGAATGGTCATGATTTCGCTTGTTAATTTCTTCATACTATTTTTTATTTTTTCAAAGTCAACACTAAATTTATTTGTTGTCTCATCGTATTTAAAAGCACCCTCATCGAAGAGGTAGTTGAATTGTAATGCCATTCCTTTACCATGAGATTCTCTAATACCAAAACGTACGGAGCGGAAAGCACCCGCTAGATAAGTTACATACATTTTGTCCTCAAATGATTTTTCAATTTCATTTTTATCAATGAGATACTGAAGCATGAAAAGACCTGATATATCGGCTTTTGCTTCTTCGAAAGCTGAATGCAGTTCCTTCAACGATTGTCGAACTGTTGTTTGTTTACCATCAACTGTAATGTTTTGGGGACCGAGCCCGTGCATTAATTCGTGTGCTAGTATGTGTGTAAAAAATGGCTCGAATGAAATTAGTGATTGCTGCTTCATATCGACTGCATATTTTGAAATAGGAATCAGAACTTTATTGAACTTCGCTTCCATCACGTTCTTCAACAATACGCGCTTACTTCCTTTTTCAGCTGTCACTTTTTCATCATTGGGAAGATTGAAAGCTGCCGTTTGCACGCCCGCACGGGACTCACCACCTGTTACAACCAAATCTACAACACGAATGGGAGAGGATTCACCTAATTTTGGATTTCGATATTTTGGATCAATTGGAAGATTGTTTTCGATCTCTTGTAAATATGATGAGAACTTTTCAAGTTTCTTTGTCTCTGCATCGTTCCGAAGTGTAATAAAAGCTTCGAATGCGGCTTTATAATTGAACAATTCATCCATGTAAACTTCATAAGGACCGATGGTGGGTTCAATTGGACTATTCAAATCCATCCATGCAACATCGCTGTCGTAGTAATCATTATTTAAGAAAGCATCCGCTCGTTTGATGAGGAAAAATTTTAAAGATTGATTGTCTGTAAATTTGGCTGCTTCCTTTAAAAGTTTCGCCGCCTGCTCTAAAAGATCTTTGTATTCTTCACTATATGGTACGATTCTAAAATTTTTATTTTCATCATTTCGAATTGTATAGAAAAAGCCGGTTGCTTTTTGCTTCTCATTGTCAGATAATGTCAAAATCCATTTTTCAAAATCTTCCCTTTTCATATCTTCAGGATAAAAATTTGCCCCTGCAGGGCGAGGATTAGGTACGCCTTCTATAAATGGCTCTTGATGATCAATTGTCGACCATGGGCTCATATTAATTAAAAAGTATTGTAATTTTTCCTTGCCATGATCTGATTTATCAGATTTTAATTTATTTAGTAATTCAGTATTTCCAATCCAAACTTGACGTAAGTAAATTGAATCCATGAGTTTTGCTGCTTCAATGAGCTTGGTAAGAGCTTTTTTATCACCTGCTGAAAGTTTTGAAATATCTGCTTTAATTTCTGTTGGAGCAAAACGTTTGATTTTCTCTTTGAGTGTTAGGGATCTTTGCTGAGTGTATGAATGAATAGAAAAAAGTATTGAACAGATAATAAGGATTCTTAATAAATATTTCATATCTACCTCGTTAATTGATTGATAAATTCTTTTAACTTTGTATCCTTCGCGTTCTTGGTAGTTTAATATATAACCGATAAGATCGGAAGGGTTAAAACAAAATAAATGATGGAAGTGGAAAAAACAAACGCATAAGCTTATTAAACGATCATAACATAATCCATTTCCAAAAAACATCGTTTACTAAAAAGATATATTTATATTTAATGAGTCTCCCAAAAAGTCCAGGTCCAAGTTCCATCGTAGCTCTATATCAATCCACTGGTATATGCGTGATATTTCCTCAAATAGAATAAGCGTATCCTGCAAGTAAAACGAAATGGAAATATTTTATTATAGTATACACAGAATAAAAAAATATAATACTTAAATAGGGTGTAAATTAAAGATATGATTTTACTTGGGGGGGATCGTTTTGTTGTGCATTACACCAAGTAAGTATCGACCGTGTTAGAATATATAAGAATTTATGTTTTGTTGTCATGAGAGAAAATAAATTAGATCAAAACTTTATTTTTGAGGTAGTTAAGTAATTTTCGTAACTTATCCACGTTATGCACCAGCCAAATAATCAAAAAACCGTACTAATCATTACAACTTTAGCATCTTTTTCGATTCCATTCATGGCTTCAGCATTAAACGTTGCACTCCCTTCGCTGGCGAAAGATTTCCAACTAGATACTATTTCATTAAGTTGGGTAGCAACGGTGTATTTACTATCAGCCGCAACTTTCCTGATACCATTTGGAAGATTGGCTGATATTCATGGTAGAAAAAGGATATTCGTAATT
>JBBIRP010000028.1:6395-16325 GCA_037441745.1 Ignavibacteriales bacterium | reverse complement strand
ATTTGATTTTCGTGCGTCTGGTAGCTGGAATTATTCATGTAATCCTGAAAATATCGATCGAAGATGTATAAAGATCGCTTTTAATATTTCAAAACGATTTGGTTTCTCCACTATGATGTATGATTTTCTTTTCGATGAGAATAACCAACCATTAATAAGTGAAATATCTTATCTTCAACCTGATTGGAGGATATGGATGTATCCCGGTTTTTGGGATGAAAACATCAATTGGCATGAGGGGCATTATTGGTTACCGTATCTTATATTAAAAGATATGTTAAATATGCCACATCTGAAACAACCAGAAATAAAACCTGATATAGATCCTCGTTACTATCCGATTGAACAAAAATGATACTTGTCTAATCAAACTTTTTATGGAATTTGGTATTTTAAAATACTTTAAACATAAAAGACTTCAGCAGGCTGGTTCTCTATATACTGCTATGATAGTTAGTATGATTGGGGCATTTGTTGCATCGGTTATTAACACCAGAACATTGGGACCCGATGGTTACGGTGATTTTAAGTTCATCAATAACCTTTATCTATTCATGTCAGAACTTTCCTTGTTTGGGATAGCTTTTACAACTTCTCAATTAGTTGCCAAGATATCATCGGCCGAGAATAAAAAACATGAACTTATAGGTGGAAGTTTTGTCATCACGGCGTCATTTTCAATTTTATTCATTTTGTTTTGTATTATATTTTCTTTTTTTGAACCTAAAATATTTGGTAACAATTTACAAACTGCAATAATTATTTTTTCACCATTAGTTGCAATCTATATTTTTGATATAACAATTGAAAGTGTACTGCAGGGAGATAACCAGATACATTACCTATCGTTATTCAGAATCTTACCGCAGATATTATTCGTATCGATGCTTCTTCTATTTAACGCTTTATCGCCGCTCAATGTGAATACTACCCTCACCATTCAAATGGTTGTTGGATTAGGAGTAACATACTTTTTTTACAAAAAAGTCAGACCAAGTTATGATAAATATATTCAAAACATCAAAGTGCTTTGGGAGGCAAATAGATCGTATGGATGGCATGTATATGTTGGCAGCTTAAGTAATGTAGCAACTGCCTATTTATCAACGTTCTTAATCAGTTACTTTCTGGATAATAAGCATGTCGGTTTTTTTTCTCTTGCTGTAAATCTAACAATGCCATTGATGCAGCTTGCATCAGTAGTTGGAACAACGTACTTCAAAGATTTTGCACACATCGATAAACTTCCATTTAAAGTAACATTTCTGACCATATCAACTACATTTATAGCAGTTTTATTATTTATTTTAATTATAAAACCCTTAGTAGTTCTTGTTTATTCTGAAAAATTTTTATCTGTAGCATCGATCGCGGGAATTATTGCTGTTGGTTCTGCTATGCAAGGATTGGGAGATTATTTTAATAGATTCTTGGGTGCACATGGGCGGGGGAAAGAGTTAAGAAATGGTGCAATCATAGTTGGAGTAATTAACATCATAGGGTATTACATATTAATTAAATTTTTTGGAATATTGGGAGCTGCGATCACAAGGTTGGTAGCAGGATTGGTTTATTGTGGAATGATGTTTATTTATTATGTAAAATTTCGTAAGATACTAGCAACAACATTATCTGAGTAAGAACAAAAGAAATGATGGATAGTAAAGAAAGTATTACTAGAAAACCGCATATTATATTTTTAGGTCAGAATGGTTTTCCAAGTGGGTTTGCAGAAATTCAGAAACTTCGTCTGCTCGCAAAGGGTATGCTGCATGTCGGTTGTAGGGTAACGATAATAAACAGGATTTGGATGCTTTGGGGTTGTCCCGAGGATTTTGAACCGAAAGTCAATGGAGTTTATGATGGTATTGATTACATTTTTGCTTGTGGTTCGCCATATAGGCCTAAAACTTTTTTCAAGCGAAGTTTCAGACGATTGTATGCATATTTACGTGAATTCTATATCGTATGTAGATTTGCGCGTCATGGTTCGATTGATGGTGCATTCGTTTGTGTAAATTTATTCTGTGATGTAATTCGTTATCGTTTAATTTCGAAATTGTTTGCTTTTCCAATTGTTATAAATATAATGGAACAACGTTCGGCGATCGTGTTTAACAATAATCCAATCAGACGACTAGATGCATGGTTGTTCGATCGTTTTGTATATTATTTTGTTGATGGTATTTTAACCATCAGTGACCATCTATCATCGAATGTGAAAAAGTTTGCTCCAGAAAAACCATATATAAAAGTTCCTGTCTTGGTTGATTTATCACGTTATCAAAATATTAAGAAGGTTGGGAATGAGAAATATATTTTGTTTTGTGGCGCCCTTGTTTACATGAACATAATTGATTTTATTTTAGATACCTTTGAGCTATGCCAAAATAATAACATCAATTTGTATCTCGTTGTAAATGGCCACAAATCGCTGTTTGCAAGGCTTGAAGATCGCATTATGAAATTCAAAAAAAGAAATTTGATTAAAATATATTCGAATCTGAGTGACAATGAGCTCACAAAATTGTACGTTAATGCAGAGGCACTGCTTATACCTTTGCGTCCAACAATCCAAGATAAAGCAAGATTTCCGCACAAGATTGGTGAATACTGTGCATCGGGAAGACCAATCATAACAACAAATTATGGTGAAGTTCGAAAATACTTTTCACACAAAGATACCGCATTCATTGCAGAAGAGTACGACGAGGTTAAGTATGCGAAAACAATTGATGAAGCACTTTCAGATCCAATCCTTGCAGATAAGGTAGGTAAGAATGGTAAGGAACTTTGTAGAAGGGAATTTAACTATTTACTATATGGAGAAAAGATTAAGGAATTTATTTTATCGTTAAAAGAAAAGCGATGAAGGATAATTTATGAATACTAGGGTATCAACTTCTAGTGAAGTATATGAGGTAATTCTCGAACAAGATAGTGCTGAAAATGTTGAAGTAATTTTTGCTGGGGACTTTTGTCCTGGAAGGAGAACCGAGGATTTATGTAATACTAAGAAATACGATTCCGTTTTTAATAACACATTACCAATTCTTCGGGGAAAAGATTTTGGGATTGTAAATTTGGAATGCCCAATTACTGAAGCGAGAGATCCCATAGTGAAAGTTGGGCCGCATTTACAAAGCAAACCAGTAGTTCTAGATGCTCTTCGATATGCAGGTTTTAATATTGCATTGTTAGCGAATAATCATATTCTTGACCATGGTGTTATCGGATTGAAGGATACATTAGAAAATTGTCAAGGTGTAGGAATAAAAACTGTTGGGGCCGGTTTAAATCGTGCTGAAGCTGAACTACCTTTGATGATCTCTAAAAACAACATAAGTCTTGGCATTATAAATTGTACAGAAAATGAGTTCGCGGTATCTAAGGGAAATCGGGCTGGTGCTTTTGGACTAGATCCTATTTCGATTTACTATAAGGTGACTGAACTAAAACGTAAGGTAGATAATGTTATTTTAATTATTCATGGGGGCAATGAACATTACCCATTGCCAAATCCACAGATGGTAAAACTTTATCATTTTTTTGCAGATCTCGGTGTGACTGCTATCATCGGACATCATTCCCATTGTACAAGTGGTTTCGAAGTGTACAAAGGTGTTCCAATATTTTATAGCTTAGGGAATTTTTTATTTGATGTTGAAGATAAGCAAGATGAACTATGGTACCTTGGATATCTGGTAAAATTATCAATAAGTAAAAAATCAGTAACTAAAATTTCTATCTACCCTTTTAAACAATTCAGATCGAATGATGGTGTTTTACTTCTCGAGGGATATGAATATAAAAAATTTATCAACAATATAAATGAACTATCGCGAATTATTTGCGATATGGATTTATTAAACGAACATTGGGATAAGTTTTGCATGGATAAGGAAAAATATTATCTGGCTACAGTTTTTAATTTGGGTCGATTAAAAAGAGTACTTGTTCGTCGCGGGATCGGTGTGAATTATTTTGTTACTAAAAAAGCGATATTGGAACTCCTCGATAAGGTTAAGTGTGAAGCACATCGAGAAGCGTTGATTAGAATATTGGAATCAAAAATAAATTAATGGATAGGAAATGTTAGTTGGCATACATAAAGATCTGCACAAAGGTTTCACAAAGATGTTGGAGCGTTACGAGGAGATATTAAAGTTTAATGGGGTAGAAAGCATTCGTATGGATATAAATGAACCTGATTTTTGGGAAAAGGTTAAGGAGCTCGATCTATTTATATTTCATTGGTATGGGACAGGTCGGCAGCGACAAGTTGCACAGACAATATTACCAATAATCGAGGGGCAATTAGGAATAAAATGTTTCCCAAGTAGCCGTGCAAATTGGTTATATGATGATAAAGTGAGAGAATATTATTTTTTACGGCAGAATTCATTACCCGTAATACCAACATGGATATTTTGGAATGAGGAAGATGCGTTCGAGTGGTTAAAGACAGCAGAATTACCGGTGGTTTTTAAATTGAGTGGAGGTGCAAGTTCAGAGAATGTAGTGTTGGTAAAGGATCGTTTATATGGTCAGCAATTGATAAAAAGGATGTTTGGCAGAGGTATAATATCAGGTCATGTTCCTGGATTTGAGAGTATGAAGTGGAAGAATATGTTCACAATCGAGCGGATCAAAAGAATCGGAGGTAAGGTTAAAAGAAGATTAGTCGGTGAAGAGGGAAATCCGTTTGAAGAACGACATAAAAATTATGTATTTTTCCAAAAATTTCTATCAAATAATCCTTTTGATACTAGGGTGCATGTAATCGGCCGTAGGGCGTTTCCATTAATTAGGTTTGTTAGAGAAAAAGATTTTAGAGCTTCAGGAAGTGGAAAATATTATTTACGACCCGATAAAGTTGATTCTCGATGTGTTAATATCGGTTTTGATATATCAAAAAGATTTGGATTTTATAGTATGACTTATGATTTCTTGTATGATTCATCTGGCCAGCCCCTGATTAGTGAAATGTCATATACACGACCAGATTGGGGTGTTTGGATTTGTCAAGGATATTGGGATGATCAGATGAATTGGCATGAAGGGCATTTTTGGTTTCAATACGTAGTGTTAATGGATATGTTAAATTTACCAGATTTAAAGCAACCAGATATGAAACCAGAAGTGAGTGATAATTGGCCTGTTATTGAAGGTTTAAATTCCATATTATGAAAGTACTATATTTTGTTGACGGATTATATCGAGGTGGTAAAGAACGACGCTTAATGGAATTGATGAAATATATCGTAGAATATAAAATCATAGATATCGAAATAGCGTTGATGTCGCGTGAAATTCAATATACAGAAATTTTTAATTTAGGAATTAAAATCCATTTTTTAATTCGTAGGTCACGAAAAGATCCTTCTATATTTTTTAAGTTATATAAATTGTGTAAAGTGGTGAAACCTGATATATTACACACATGGGATTCTATGACATCGATGTATGCTGCACCAATCGCAAAGATGCTTAATATCAAATTAGTTAATTCAATGATAACAGATTCATCCTATAGGAATAGTATATTTAGAAAGGGTTGGATGCGAACGAAAATCACTTTTCCGCTCTCAGATGTCATTGTAGCCAATTCACTCGCAGGTTTGGGAGCGTACAGAGCACCAAAAAGAAAAAGTGTTTGCATTTATAATGGATTTGATCCAAAAAGAATTGGTAATCTAATTCCTTCTGAAGATGTAAGAAAGAAATTTAACATTCAAACACCAGTGGTAGTTGGAATGGTCGCGAGTTTCACTGAACGTAAAGACTACAAAACATATCTTTATTCAGCACAAAAAATATTACAACAAAGGTTTGACGTCACATTTTTAGCAATTGGAGATGGTAACTTGTTAGATGAATGTAAATCGATAGTCGATCCTCAGTTTAGAGAAAATATAAAATTCCTTGGTTTACAAAATGATGTTGAATCTCTTGTAAATATTTTTAACATCGGAGTATTGACAACGAATATTGATATTCACGAGGAAGGTATTTCTAACTCAATTCTTGAATATATGGCATTGGGCAAACCTGTAGTTGCAACAGATTCAGGTGGAACAAAGGAAATAATACTTGATGGCATCACAGGTTATATTGTTCCACCAAAAAATATTGATGCTTTAGCTGATAAAATTATGGAGATTATTACTAATCCAGAACGAGGCATAGAAATGGGCAAGAAGGGTAAACAGCAAGTTATGGAAGTATTTAGTTTAGAGACAATGGTATCAAAGTATGTTGAGTTGTATCGAAGTTGTGTCAATTATAAAGGAAGTTGAATGAATATTTTAGTCACCGGAGGTGCAGGTTTCATCGGTTCTCATGTTGTTGAACGATTATTGTCATCAGGACATCAAGTGGTTTGTATTGATAATTTTGATGATTTTTACGATCAAAAAATAAAACGTGCAAATATAAGTAATGCCCTTGAGTCTAAAAATTTTTCACTAGTAGAAGGAGACATACTAGATATTCAAGCATTAGAAAAATGTTTTAATAAATTCAATATAGATTTAGTAATTCATCTTGCAGCACGTGCAGGTGTTCGCCCATCATTATTTCAGCCAGAACTTTACTATGATGTGAATGTTATTGGTACGCTTCGTTTACTTGAAATGATGAAGAAATATAATGTAACAAAAATGATATTTGCTTCCTCATCATCGGTTTACGGCAATCAACAGAAAATTCCTTTTTCAGAAAACGATAGAGTCGATCATCCAATTTCTCCATACGCAGCAAGTAAAAAAGCTTGTGAATTACTTTGTCATACATATCATCATCTTTATGGTTTTGATATTTTTTGTTTCCGACTATTTACAGTCTACGGTCCAAGGCAGAGACCAGAGATGGCAATACATCAATTTGTCAGAAAAATATTCAATGACTCAACGATCGTTTTATATGGTGATGGTTCATCTAAGCGTGATTACACTTTCATTGATGATATTGTTGATGGTCTAATGAAATCGTTGAATTTACTGAAAGGATATGAAATTATAAATCTCGGAGAATCAAGAACAATTTCTTTGATTGATTTAATTTCTACAATCGAGAAATTGACATCACGTAAAGCAAATATTCGATTTGAACCAATGCAACCAGGAGATGTAATAACAACATTTGCTGATATTAAAAAAGCTTCGGAATTAATTGACTATACACCAAATTATCCAATTGAAAAAGGTTTAAGTGAATTTATTGCATGGTATAAAAATTATTATAAACTATGAATATCCTGATGGTAAATTGGAGTTGGTATCCAAGTGGTGGAGACTGGACTGCTGTTGAAAATCTTTCACAGGTGTATCAATTGAAAGGGCATAAAATAATTCCTTTTTCAATGGTTGACAAAAGGAATTATATTACTCCTTATGATAAATATTTCGTCAGCAACATCGATTATAGAATATTGAATAGACAAAAATCAATCAGTAACGGAATTAAAGTACTAAAAAGGTCAATTTATTCTGCTGAGTCGAGATTAAAATTGAAGCAGCTACTTGATGAAGTTAAAATTGATATAGCACATTTACACAATCTTGGGCCACAATTGACACCGAGCATTTTACCCGTGTTAAAAGAACGGAAAATACCAATCATTTGGACGTTACATGATTATGGTATGTTGTGTCCGGCAACTTCTTTTGTCAGTAAAGATGAAATTTGTGAACGGTGTAAAAATGGTAAATTTTTCTATTGTTTCTTTAGAAAGTGTAAGAAAAATTCTTTTCAAGCAAGTTTCGTTGCTGCATTAAGAAGTTATATCTTAAAATTTTTAGATATCCAAAAATATGTTGATGTGTTTATTTGTCCCTCGAAATTCCTTCAATCGAAATTTATCGAGTTCGGATTTGACAGAGAGCGTTTTGAGCAATTATATAACCCTTATGATATTGATCGTTTATCAAAGTATTCAGGAATTTCCTTAGGAAACTACGATGATTATATTTTATATGTTGGTAGAATAGAAAAAATAAAAGGTATAATGACGTTAATAAAAGCTTTAAGTGATTTGAAAGAGATACAATTGCTTGTTGTTGGTTCTGGAGAGAAGGAAGAGGAATATAAAAAATATGTCATTGAAAATGGTTTTGAGAACATTCATTTTTTAGGTCATTTAGAAAAAGAAAAAGTAATTTATTTGATTAAAAGGAGCCTGTTTACCGTTTGTCCTTCTGAATGGTATGAAAATTTACCATACTCGATAGTCGAGGCAATGCTATTAGGTAAACCCGTAGTCGGATCCAAGATAGGCGGTATCCCAGAATTAGTAATAGATGGATTAACCGGATTTACATTTGTTCCTGGTGACGCTGTCAGCTTAAAAAATAAAATTACCGACTTATTATCGGATAGAAAGAAATGTGAAATTTTAGGTAACGAAGCACAAAAGCATGTAGCTGAATTGGTCAACATTGAGACGCATTATAAAAAAATGGAAATAATTTTCCAGAAAATAATACGGAATTAAAATGAAGAAAATATATATTGCAGGATGTGGAGGAATGTTAGGCGAGGCATTCTATAAACATTTTAGTAAAGATTATATCTTAAAATGTACGGATATTGATGTGAATGAAGAATGGCTGAGTTTCATGGACTTTAGAGATTTCGAAAAATATAAGCAAGATGTAAACGAATTCAAGCCCGATATATTGTTCCATCTCGGTGCGTATACAGATTTAGAGTTTTGTGAACTCCATCCGGATGATACTTACACCACGAACACAATTTCTGTAGAAAATGCTGTTTATATTGCAAACGAATTTGACATACCAATCCTATACATTAGTACAGCTGGAATTTTTGATGGTTCAAAGGATGTGTTTGATGATTGGGATTTACCAAATCCACTTGGACATTACGCTCGTTCGAAATACGCAGGTGAAGTTTTTGTCCAACAAAATGCAAATCGGTATCTTATATGCCGAGCAGGCTGGATGATGGGTGCAGGCCCACGAAAAGATAAAAAGTTTATTCAAAAATTAATGAGACAGATTAAAGATGGAAAAAAGGAATTACATATCGTTAATGATAAACTCGGTACACCAACTTATACTCATGATTTTGCAAAAAATGTGGATGCTTTGTTAAAAACTGAATATTGGGGTTTGTATAATATGGTTTGTGAAGGAGTCACAAGTAGATTAGAGGTAGCAACAGAATTACTCAAAATTATCGGATTGGATAAAAAAATTAAAATAATAGAAGTGACATCAGATTTTTTTAAAAAAGAATATTTTGCGGAGCGTCCCCCATCTGAGAGATTAATCAACACTAAATTAAATCTACGTGGATTGAACTTGATGCGAGATTGGCGAGTTGCTTTGAAGGAATATTTGGAAAACTATTATCAAAATTATTTATAGCTTAACTTTGGTTATGGGTTTCAATGGTTCAAAAAGACAACTACGTATTGCAAAGTTTGGATTCCGCTCGATACCACCGAGTCCAGGTTCAGCAGGTGCTGATACTTGCGCATTGGAAGTAAGTAAACGATTGGTAAGACGAGGCCATGAAGTGGTTGCTTATAATCGGCTTTATAAAAATGAAGTTGCAACGCTTACAGATTATCAAGGCATTAAGCTTATATATCTAAAAACAATAAATAAAGCAGGCTTTGATACAATTATTCATTCTGCCAAATCAACATTTCATATCATTCTTCATAATACAGCAGATATTGTGAATATAGGGAATGGAGGGAATAGTATTTGGGGATTATTTTTAAAGTTGTTTGGGAAAATTGTAATCGTCACCCAAGATGGTATTGACTGGAAACGGGAAAAATGGCCTTGGTATGGAAGATTTTTTCTATATATTTCAGCGTATTTGACTTCGATTATACCACATATGGTAGTATTTGATAATCCATTTGCCAAAGAATTGTTCGAGAAAAAATTTCGT
>JBBIRP010000028.1:0-6385 GCA_037441745.1 Ignavibacteriales bacterium | reverse complement strand
AAGCAGTACCTGTTCATTCCGACTGGTGTAGATGTAAGTGATTTTTATGAAGATGATACAATATTAAAAAAGTTGAAATTGATTCCTGGAGAGTACCTGTTATTCGTTGGACGTTTTATCCCTGATAAAGGAATCCAATATCTTATTCCAGCATTTGAGCAGATAAACACATCTAAAAAATTAGTTCTTGTTGGCGGACCACCTAATCCTTCAGAGTTCGAAAGGAGAATAAAGAATGTACAGGATTCCCGAATTTTGATGCCTGGTTTTATCTATGGAAATGATATGTTGAATTTAATAAAACATGCATTCCTATATGTTCAACCATCGGATGTGGAAGGGTTATCTCCTGTTATTTTACAGGTTATGGCATTGGGTACCCCGATATTATGCAGCGATATACGTGAAAATCTTTATGTGGTAGAGAACACAGCTTTAACATTTAAAAAGAGTGATATTCAAGATATAAAGTTAAAAATTATATATGCTTTGGAACACCCACGCGAAATCAAAGAGTTAGCATCCAAAGCTTATGAAAAGGTACATAAAGAATATTCCTGGGATAATGTGACGGATCAGTATATTAAGTTGTACATGAGTTTTTATTTAAAGTATAGACGAGATACAAATTGAAAGATAAAGTTGAGTTGGATGTATTAGATCCAAGAAAATATTTAAATTGGAACGATAAGGTTCTATGCTCAGATGGTTATTCATTTTTTCACACATCTAATTGGGCAACGGTACTAACCGATTCATATGGTTTCGTCCCTTTTTATTTTTCTATCATAGAGAATAACAGCTTCGCATTTCTTTTGCCGATGATGGTGGCTAAGAATTTTATTATTAGTAAAAAGGTTATCTCTCTACCATTTACAGACTATTGTCAACCGATTATGAATTCGAAGTATAGTTTTCAAGAAATACTTCCTGAAATAGTCAGTATTGCAAATCAACAAAACTGGAAGATTATCAATCTCCGGAGTCTAAGCGCTTTAAATGAAGTTTATCCAACTTCATCGGTATACTATCGACACTTTCTACCACTCGATGATAATAAAGAAGAGGTGTTTAGGAAATTTAGAGAAAATTATCGCAGCAAAATCAGGAAAGCGATTAGATCAAATGTTCGAGTCACTATATCTCATTCTGCCGAGTCGGTATATGAATATTATAAACTTCACTGTAAAACTCGGCAACGACAGGGATTGCCCCCGCAACCTTATAAGTACTTTAAAAATGTATTCGATCATATAATTTCGAAAAATTTAGGATTCGTCATTTCAGCATATGTTGAAGGTAGGTTAACAGCTGGTGCGATATTTTTTTATTTTGGAGAGAGAGCTTATTATAAACATGGAGGGTTTGATATCAATTATGCCTCAACTTTTTCAAATTATTTATTGTTCTGGACAGCAATCCAATGGCTTTGCGATAATAAATATAAAGAGTTGTGCTTTGGTAGAAGTGAATTAAATCATAAAGGATTAATCCAATTTAAAGATGGTTGGGGAACAGAAAAACATGAGATATATTATTACAAATTCGATGTTTTATCAAATGAATTTATCAGAAAAAATAGGGAAACTGAAATTCCAGGTTATGCAATACTAAAGAAAGTACCGATTCCCCTTTTAAGATTAATAGGATCTTTAATTTACAAATACAATGTGTAAAGATGAAATTAGTCAAATAAAATTTATCATTATTTGGAGTATTAATGAAAATATATTTAGAAAGTAGCGGCTGCGTAAGACGAAATTCTGAAATTTCAAAACTTCAGAAGTATTTTATAATAAATGGACATCATATTACAGAAAAACCGACCGATGCCGATTATATAATAGTTTCTACTTGCGCATTTAAAGAACAAGAGGAAAAATTTTCAATTGAAAGGGTAAATACTCTCAAGGAATTCCCTGCTAGAATGTTAGTATTGGGTTGTTTGCCTGATATTGCACCTACACGATTTGGTTCTGTTTCAGGAATAGATGCCCTTCCGCCAAAGGATCTTGAAAAGATTGACACGTTTTTCCCGGACGCAAAAGTAAAGTTCGTTGATGTAGAAGAAAGTAATATCATTCCCGATAAAATCACAGTCAGTTCAATCTCAACCGCTATCAAGAAACTCAAAAGTGACTTTGAATTCTCAAGCATATTTGGGTTGAGGGTGCTAAGATATTTAGAAAAAAAAGTTAGAATGGTTTTAAATTTGAATAGACCGAAGTATTACCTATTTACCTCACGTGGTTGTTTGGGTGATTGTACATATTGTGCCATCCGTCGAGCTATTGGTCTGTTACAAAGTCGACCAATAGACACAATTGTGAAGCAATTAAAAGAGGGATTAGACGAGAGACACTCAGATTTTGTAATACTTGGTGATGATGTTGGTGCTTATGGAATCGATCATGGAAAATCTTTCCCTGATCTTATGAATGTTTTGATAAGCGAGCTTAATGCTTATTCGAAGGTTCGTTCTAATGGACATCATTATATTACTGATGCGGGTTTTCACATTCAAGAAATTCATCCCAAATGGTTGATTAGGTATAAGGAAGATCTGCTCAAATTGATTAGCTCACACAGAATAAAAAGCATCTTGTGTCCCATTGAATCTGGAAACGATAGAATACTTGATTTGATGAGAAGACGATACAATGTTGATGAAATTTTAGGATTTTTTAAGGAAGCCCGCTCAATCCATCCAAAAATTGAATTATCAACACACGTTATGGTTGGTTTTCCATCTGAAACAGAGGATGAATTTGAAAATTCTTTGGAACTTGTTGCGAAAATTCATTTTGATTATGTCACTATTTTTCCCTACGATCAAAAAGAAGGAACACCTGCATTAAAAATTACTCCAAAAATTGAAGATGAGATAATAAAAAAGAGATTGAAAAAAGCTCAAGAGTTCTTTAAAAGGGAAAAGATTAAAACGTTTCTAAGCTGTCCTGAGTAAATTCTTATTGATTTTTCTATGCTGATGAATGATACAAGACAGAGCAACTATAAAAAAATTGTTGCTCAAAGTTTTTCTTCCTCAAAAGATTTTTGGAGGGATATTTATGATACTGATAAGGCGGGAGTGGATAAGTGTTATAGTAATGATATGATAAATCGAAAGTCTTCAGTTTTCGATCTGTTGAGAAAATATTCAAATGGTAAAAAATTGAATATTTTAGATGTCGGATGTGGAGCTGGTGTATTTTTATCTGAAGCTGTACGGTTGGGGCATTTTGCATGCGGTGTTGATTCTTCTGAATTGATGGTTCAAGAATCGAAGAACGTTTTAATGACTTATGGTTACAAAAATACAGTTGTAATCAATGGAGACATTGAACACCTCCCAATTCGGGATGAAACATTCGATGTTGTTTTATGTATTGGTGTACTCTCTTACCTACCCACTGATGATCGAGGACTGTCGGAGTTAAGACGAGTCGTTAAAAAAAATGGGTATGTGATAATTGCGTTACCGAATTGGTTAAGATTACCAATGTTGTTCGATCCGTATTATTATTTGAATAGGATATTTGTTGTACTTTTTAGGAAATTTTTCCACTTACGGAACCAATCAACAACAAATGCTTGTTTATCTGAATACAGACGATATTTTGTCTGGCGTTTACCAAAACTTTTTAATCAATTTAATTTTAAAATATTGGAATTAAGAAATATTGGCTTTGGTCCACCAACGTTCTGGAAAAAAGAGATCATAGCGGCAGATAGTTCTATAAAAATAAGTCGATTCCTTGAACGGTTCTCAAGAATCAAATTATTTTATTTTTTGAGAGCAGTTACTAATCATTGGGTACTATGTCTACAAAAAATTTAAGACTAACTCCCGCTGTTGTCTTGTCGAGTCATACGATTGGATTAGCCGTGATTAGAGGGTTAGGAAGCATGGGGGTTCCGATTATCGCTGTTTCGTATCAACGAAACATCGATATGGGATATAGTTCAAAATATGTGGTAGAAAAAATATTTTCACCTCACCCTGAAAAATATGAAGCAGATTTTATTAAGCTTTTAATAGAGTATGCAAAAATAAAAAAGCAAAAACTTCATCTAGTACCTGCTGATGATGCCACTTTAATTACAGTTTCAAAAAATAAAAGTAAATTAAATGAATATTACATAACGCAATGCACAGATTGGGAAATTACTCAGCAGTTTTTAGATAAAAAAAATACATACTATCTTGCAGAGAAAATTGGGATACCTGCACCAAAAACATTTTTAATAAAGAGTATCAGTGAAATTGAAGGGTTTGCTCAGAGCGTGGGATTCCCTTGTATCATAAAGCCATGTTACAGTCATCGTTACTTCGAGCGTTTCCATAAAAAAATGGTGAAAGTAAACAATCTCCATGATTTGGAAGAAGAATTTCTAAAAGCAGATCGATCAGGAATAGAAGTAATGATGCAAGAGTTAATTGAAGGAGAGGATACTCTGGGGGTTAATTATAATTCGGTTTTTGTTAGCGGTGAACCTGTGATTGAATTTGTGGCAGAGAAAGTACGGTTATCACCGCCATCTTTTGGGGTTCCGTGTGTGGTAAAAAGCTGTGATTATATTCCCGATGTGGTCGAATCAGGCAGAAAATTTTTAAAAGGAATAAATTTCAATGGATACTCTTGTACCGAATTTAAAAAGGATTTGAAAGACAACAAATATAAATTAATGGAAGTTAATGGTAGACATAATCGATCAGGCCTTTTATCAACAAAGTGTGGTATAAATTTTCCCTGGATAATGTATAGTTATTATAATAGTCAAAGCATCACAAATGTGAATTCATATCGGAAAAATATTTATTGGATCGATGAATTCAAAGATACTGTGACGACTGGTAAGAGGATATTGAGTGGGAAATATTCAATAATAGATTTTTTAAAGCCATATTTTCGTCAGCATATTTTTGCAATATTCGATTGGAGAGATCTTAATCCATTTGTCACGAGAATCATCAATGGCTTTAAAATGTTTGTGTTTAAATTGTACGATATAACTAAAAAATCTTAGTCATTAAATAACAAATAAAATCATGAGTAGAATTGCTATCGAATTAGAAGAAAAAAGATTAGAACAAATCTCTGATATTACTGATTATCACATGCATCATGAAAGGCATCGAATATTTCCCGATGTTTTTGAGAAACGAGACCATAAACGCATACTCGATATCGCCGCTGGTATTGGAGTTGTGGGAAGTCGAATACAAAAGTTTTATCCTGGTGCAGAATTGATTTGTAATGATATCAGTCCAACTTGTCTAAATTCTCTAAACAAACTTGGTATCAAAACATGTTCGTTCGATATTGATAATGCCGAGGTACCATTTCCATTCGAAGATGGTCATTTCGATGCAGTCATCGCATTAGCTACAATTGAACATCTTTTAAACATCGACCATTTTGTGAAGGAAATACATCGGTTACTCATAGATGATGGTTATTTGTACCTTTCTGCGCCGAATTACTCAGGCCTTACATACATCATACCGATGTTATTGACGGGAAAAACTTTTCATGATCCAATGAAACAAGATTCAAAGTACGAATTCTACGCTCATCTTCGTTATTTTACGTATAATACATTGTTAGAATACGTCAGTTCATTTGGCTTCCAACCTGTTGCAGTCTATATAGGTCTACCAAAAGAGGGGACACGTTATTTAAACCTGAAATCAAAGTCAAGGCTGAAAGCATTACTATTTAAAAGTGTGATAAGAATTATGTATACGATTTTTTCGCCGAGATGGGCAGCAGAACCTGTTATTTGTTTTAAAAAGGTGAAAGACAACCGCTCATTTCATAAACCAAAGAAAGTTGTTCTGTGACGAGATTAGTTTTTATTAATTTTTTATGATTCATTGAAATTTTATCTATGAATAATCCCAAACCATCTTCGCTCGCTTCCCTTTTAAAATTAGAAAAAGGGTTGCGAGAGCCTCAGATGGAAGGTAAGGATGTTGAATATTATTTTTACGAAAAATATATCGATAATAAAGAAGATATCAAACGTAAATTTTACTATGCCTTAAAACCATTGATACCACGATCCCTCCAGCTTGAATTACGTAAAAGATATGTTAAAATTCAATCGCGTACAAAATTTCCTGCCTGGCCAATTGAAACTATCATTGTGGATAAAGTCTACGAATATCTTCATAATGTAATTTTAGAGAATAATGTTGATCGCGTTTACAGAATAAACTTCTGGCCGAATAAAAAACGCTTCGCATTTATCATTACACATGATGTTGAGTGGGATAGTGGCTTGCGACATGCCCCTGAAATCGCAAAATTAGAAAGTGAATTTGGATTCATATCCTCTTGGAATATTGTTCCCGAACGATACCCAATTGATTGGAAGA
>JBBIRP010000027.1:12586-16821 GCA_037441745.1 Ignavibacteriales bacterium | reverse complement strand
GCTGCTCAAACCCGCCGAGATAACACCTCGGTTTGGTTCAACATGGATTCCAGCCCCCACCTGGCCTGGGCGATCAGTAGCAAATGATACAGTACTGATACGTGACAACCATATAATTACGCTTAATCGTTCAATCCCAAATTCACTAGGGAAATTGACAGTAGGCGAAGGATTAAGTGGAACATTACAAATTGGAAATAATAATAAAGCACGTACTTTTTCGATATTAGGGAATTTAGAAATTACAACAAATGGTTCTGTGGTTGTGAATGTTAATTCTAATACAACCCATTCATTATCAATTGCCGGAGATATTGTAAATAATGGTACACTAAATTTACGTCCTGATGCAAACAGTCTATGTAACGTGATATTTAATAGAAATGGAAATCAAAATATCACAGGGATTGGAATTACGACTAGGTTTAATCTTATAACATTGAATATGGGAACTTCTAATATCAATGTATTGGAAGTTTCGTCGATAGATTTTCAAGTACCTGTATCATTTTTAACATTACAAAATGGAACATTCAAATATTCGAGTAGTTCGGCAATTACGCCATTCACTGCTGATGTAACTGCTGCTCCTTATTTAATACCTGCAACGGCTGGATTATGGGTGAATGGAGGTACTGTTAATATTCTTAGCAATGCATCGGTTGCTGGACTTATTCATCTCTCAAGTGGTTTTCTAAATTTAGGTGATGCAGCTGATGAACAGCTCAGATCATTGGGTGCAACTGTAATAATCGAAGGTGGAACATTGAATATAGCTGGTAGGTTATCTCGTCCCACAATCACTGATAATATTTATTTTACGATGTCAGGTGGCAATCTTGCCGTTGGAGTTGTAGGTAATACTTCGCCTACATTCCCACCTTTTAACATCGATCAACCTGGTGCAACTTTTACAATGTCTGGCGGAGTAATAACAATTTGTCGTGAGGGGGGGACTGGTATGGAGCATTTGGGATTTATGAATTTTGCTGGTACTTATAACGTTACTGGTGGAACAATTCAAATAGGAGATGGTTCGACCCCCGTTAATCAAACCATTGGCGTGAATACTACTGTTCCAATATTTAATCTTGTCATAAACAATGTAAATAATCCTCTCGCAATTCTGCAAAACAATCCAATCACAATTTTGAATAATTTTTCAAATGGTTCAACATTAGACGCAAATAATTTAGATATATCGATCGGTGGAAATTGGTTCAACAATGGAACCTTCATCCCAGGTACCGCAACTGTATTCTTTCATGGATCATTGGGACAATCAATTTCGGGAACTTCAGTCACGTTATTTAATAATCTTACGCTGGATGACCCCTTGGGATTATCCATAGAAACAAGTCCGATAATTAACGGTGTTCTTAGCTTAGTAAATGGTATCATAACAACTGGATTTAATAATATTTATTTAAGTGCCAGTGGATCTGTTGTTCGCACCAACGGACATGTTTTTGGGAATTTTAGAAAGTATATAACCACGGGAGCAACAGTGAAAGATTATGAAGTGGGTGATGCTACCAATTACACTCCTGTCACTGTATCATTTAGTAGTGTTACTTCAGCTGGTGATTTGACAATTCGTAGCATTGGTTCCGATCATCCTGATATTGCAAATTCTGGTGTTGACCCATCAAAGAGTGTAAATCGTTATTGGACGCTAACAAACAGTGGTATTACATTCACAAATTATAATGTAAATTTCAATTTTGCTCCGAGTGACATAGATATCGGAGCCAATCCCAATTTTTTTATTATCTCTAGATATATTGGTGGAATTTGGTCTCGACCAACAGTTGGAACGAAGACACCTAATAGTACTGAGGCCACAGGGTTAACTGAGTTTGGAGATTTTCAAATCGGTGAACAATGGACTTCTACTATCAAGACTTGGGATGGTGAGGCTGGAACAACAAACTGGGGGGATGCACTAAATTGGAATCCTAATGGTGTTCCAACATCCATCCATGACATCCAACTAAACGGTGCTTATACCATTGATGTTAACGTTGCAGCTGTTTGCAATTCGATTTTGTTGAATAATTCTGGTTTAATTTTAAATCTTCAAACAGGGAATTCATTAAACGTTTCTGCAAATTTAAATATCTCTAATGGAACACTTAACATTGAAGATGTTTTTCCAACAGTCGGTGGAAGTATCATTATAACAGGTGGAACAATTGGTTACATTGGCACAGGGAATCAAGTCATAAAGATTCTGCCATATTATAACTTGTCACTAAGTGGTGGTGGAGTAAAAACAGCAGATGGGGATCTTTCTATATTAGGTGATTTTACAAATTCTGCGGTTACTTCTATGGGGTCTTTCTCATTGTCGATAAGTGGAAGTAAAACAAATTTGGGAACAATTCAATTTAGCGGTGCAAATAATGGATTGGTATTTAGCGATGGGACTGTGGAATATAATGGCAACATTGTTCAGACTGTTGCTGCTGGTACTTACTACAATTTGGTTTTTTCAAACAGCGGTCAAAAGAATATTAACTTTAATACCACAGCTTTAGGAAATCTTATTATAAATACAAATGCGAATGTTATTCTTGGAGTTGGACAGACACTTCAGGTAAACGGAGATTTTAATAATTACGGTAGTATCGAAAATAATGGAATAATTACCATTGGAAATTAAAAGAAATAAATTATTCATAAAAAACATGAAAGGAAAATTTTATGGTAATACCACAATCAAAACCACCCTAAAAAAATATATTTGGACGAATAAATACATTAGTAATTTAAACAAATGACAACACAATTAACAAAAATTATTAATCATTATATTAAAGGAAGAAACATTATGTATAAATTATTTGTTTTAGCAACAATAATTATTTTAACAGCGGGAGTTTTAACCTTCGGACAGAATTTAAACATCCAAGCGGGAAGTAATTATACTGGCTTGGGCGTTTACAACATAAAAGGTAATGTAAATAATGCTGAAGCGAAAACTATAAGTGGAACTGTAAATCTCGTTGGTGCTGATCAGAGTATTGGGACTAACGGAAATGGTGGATTAACCTTTGGCTCTTTGAATTCAGAAGGCACTGGTACAAAAGTACAAAATGTTGAAGTCACAGTCACTACTGCCTACACTGTTGCTGGATCTGGTTCTTATGATGTGAATGGACAGACGTTAAATTTAGATGGTACGGCCAGTCGAACTACTGGAACTTTTATTGCTAATGGTGCTGGCAGTACTGTAAATTATCGGGCGAATGCAGGTTCTCAAACAATCATTGATGCAAATTATATGAATCTTAATCTATTGAATGCAGCAACGAAGAGTCTGCAGGGTGCTGTAACAGCAGGAATAATGACGCATTCTAGTGGAGATTTAACGGTCAATAATGATTTAACTGTCAACACTTCTGGTACCTTCGCTACCATTGCAGATATCTCAGCAGGTAAGACTTTGACTTTAGGAACTGGTGCAAGTATGATCAGTACGATTTCAGCGATTTCTGCCACTGCGAACCTCGTCAATGGTTCTGGGGCATTAACTATCACCAATCTTAACGGTAATGATGGTACGATCACTGCTCTTACTAATGGTGGTGGAATCACTTTCACCAATGCAGCAGTTAATAATGGAAATATTACAGGGGGTGCTGGTTTAGTCACTTTTTCAAATACCTTAACGCACAGTACAGGGACGATTACGGCAGGTGCTGGCGGTGTAAAATTTGATGGTAACCTTACAATAAATTCAGGAACGATAACTGCTGGAGATGGTGCAAATCTTGATATGAATGCAGATGTCGGCAATGCGGGTACGATTTCGCTAACTGGAACTGGTACTGCAACATTTGCGGGCAGCTTCACATCTCAAACGGGAACTGTCAATCTTGCAAATACATCTACGTGGACCTATGATGGTGGGAATCAGAATGTTGCAGGTGGTGGACTTGGTGTAACATATGGTAATTTGATAATGGCTGGAACTGGAAGCAGCATCAAAACAGCATTGGGTGACATTACAGTAAATGGTAATTTTTTGAACTCACCAACAATCACGACGAATATGAAGACATTTAATTTAACATTGAATGGATCGAAAACGAATGCTGGTGCTACAATGCAGTTTGCAGGTTTGAATAATGGCATCGTTTTCCCTGATGGTACAGTAGATTACAATGGCTCTACAACTGATGCGGCATCACAAACGATTGCAGCCGGCACGTATGAAAACCTATTATTCA